>PLYQ01000345.1 GCA_003153415.1 Rhodospirillales bacterium
TCGCCAAGCTCAAAGCCCTGCTGCGCAAGGCCGCCGCTCGTACCGTCAGCACTTTGTGGCACGCCGTCGGCAAGCTCCTCCAACACTTCAGCCCGCTCGAATGCTCAAACTACTTCGCTAACGCCGGATATGGTCTACCTCATCGGAAGCCGCTCTAGGGTCGACGGTAACGATGCTTTTTTGTTTTCTGCTTGGCAGGCGCGCGCGCCAGGTTGCCGCCGGGCGCAAAGCGGCCGACGCCCTGCAGACCCGCCTTCTGGCGACACTCGATGCGGTTCCGGTCGAGTTCATCGAATTCGACAGCGACAAAAGAATGATCCTCGCCAACCGCGCCGCCCGCGATTCGCAGGCCTGGACCTGCGATCCCACCGGCAAGACAATGCGCGAATTGCTGGAGAATAGTCTTCTTCCGGTACGCCCCCAGTATCCCGAGACGGATTGGGACGCCTGGCTCGACGAGAGGGTGGCCCGTTTCGAAACGCCCGGCATGTTCGAGGTCGCCCGCGCAGGCGGCGACTTTGGCCGTTTCTATACCGTCGATCTGGCCGGCGGCGGCCGTGCGCGTCGACATCACGGAAGGCAAGCGCCGGGAGGCGGAACTGGCGGTCGCGCAAGATCGCTACCGCGTGTTGTTCGACGCCAACGCCTATCCGATGGTCGTCGTCAACGCCGAGACGCGCGACCTTCTCGCCGTCAACGACGAGGCGGTCACCCATTACGGCTGGTCGCGCGCGGAATTGCTCACCATGACCAGCGACGACTTCTACCCGCCGGAGGATATGCCGACAGTGGTGACCGCGCGACAGCTCGCCCTTTCGGAGATCAGCACGCGGACCGTTCCTGAACTGCGCCATCGCAAGAAAGACGGCACGATGATCGACGTCGAGCTGAAGGCACATCAGATCGAATTGGAAGGCAAGCCCGCCATCCTGGTCACCATCTAGGACGTCACCGAACGGAACCGGGCCGAAAAAGCCAACAAGGCAGCGGAGGCGCAACTGCGACACTCGCAGAAGATGGAGGCCGTCGGGCAGCTCACGGGCGGTATTGCGCACGACTTCAACAATATTCTCACGGTGATTCTCGCCAATGCCGATGCGCTTCAAGAGGAGGAAAGCCTTGATGCCGCCGTCACCATCCGCCTCGACCAGATCGCGCAGGCGGTGCAGCGGGTTTCCGGCCTGACACGCCAGTTGCTTGCCTTCTCGCGCAAGCAGCCGCTCAGTCCGAAACCCACCGACATCAACGATCTTGTCACCAGAACAGGCACGCTGTTGCGGCGCGCGCTGGGCGAGCAAGTCGAGATCGAGTCCGTCCTGGCCGACGGCATATGGACGGTCAACGTCGATCGCGCGCAGCTCGAGACCGCGCTGGTCAACCTAAGCATCAACGCCCGCGATGCGA
Organism: Rhodospirillales bacterium; assembly: GCA_003153415.1. Lineage (GTDB taxonomy): Bacteria > Pseudomonadota > Alphaproteobacteria > Reyranellales > Reyranellaceae > Reyranella. The sequence goes on from PLYQ01000345.1 coordinate 1,405, forward strand.
TGACCGGTGGCGGCAAGCTGCGGATCGAGACGAGCAACGTCACGCTGGACGAGGCATACGCCGCGCGCAATCCCGATGTCGCCGCCGGCAACTATGTCATGCTTTCAATTGCCGACACCGGCACCGGCATTGCGCCGGAACTGCTGGCCAAGGTGTTCGAACCGTTCTTCACAACCAAGGGCGTCGGCAAGGGAACGGGCCTCGGCCTCAGCATGGTCTACGGCTTCATCAAGCAGTCGAACGGCCATGTCAGGATCGACAGCAAGGTCGGACGCGGAACGTCGTTCAGCCTGTATCTGCCGCGCACCACAGGAGTGCAGGAAGAAATGACCGTTCGCCAGCAGCCATCCCTGCCAGGGGGAACCGAACGGATCCTGGTCGTCGAGGACGATCCTCAGGTTCGCGCCAGCGTGGTCCAGCAACTGCAAAAGCTGGGCTACGCCGTTGCGCAGGCGTGCGATGGCGAGGCGGGAGTAGCGGCCTTTGAAGCCGCTTCTCAGCACTACGACCTGTTGCTCACCGACGTCGTCATGCCTGGGCTATTGAACGGCAGGCTTCTGGCCGACGAAGTGGCGCGCCGGTGGCCGAAGACAAAAATCGTGTTCATGTCCGGGTACAGCGAGGAAGCCATAACCCACCATGGTCGACTCGACGACGGAGTGCTGTTGCTGAGCAAGCCGTTTCGCAAATGCGACCTCGCCAAAATGATTCGCCGGGCGCTCGATGGCGAACGCGGGTCGACCGCTGCGAACAAGCCGGTCTCCTGAGCGCTTTTTCCTCCTGAAACAGGGCCCGATGAATAACCGCACCGTCGGCTGCCGGCGGTACCTGCGCTTCCCGCCTGCAACGCGGGCGTTACCGCCGATCCGGAGCCGCCGGCTACCCGCCAGGAGGCACCCTCTTCCAGCAGGGCAAAGATCGTCGTCAGGTCTGCTGGATCGCCGACAGGATCCACTTGCCGCCGCGGCTGCGCAGGAAAGTCCAGACCTCCGTCGCCTCGGTCCGCTCGCGGTCGCTGCCGTCGACAACCGTGCCGTCGGCAATCCTGCGGGTCACGTCGATCATGCTGAAGCGCATGGCGACGGTGGCGTAGTCGAGACCGGCTTCGCTCCAGGCCTCCGACAGGTCGCCCTGCTCGAGCTTCACCGCCTCGACCTTGTTCTCGACGCCGCGACTTGAGTTGGCGGAAAGCTGTTCGGAGAAATAACCGAGCATCTCCGGCGTCGTGAGGCTGCGCATCTTGGCGAGGTCGCCCTGGCTATGAGCGGCTTGGATGTCGGTCAGCAGTGACTCGAATGTCGTGTAGTCCTCGGCCGCGATGGCCAAGGTGACAGCCGGTTGCGCCGACGCGTTGCCCACCAGAAGGGCCCCGCTGCCGCCAACGGAAACGGGGCGGGCCAGCGGCACATCCGTCATCCCTCGCGCCGCATAGGCATAGGCCGTACCTGCCGGCCGGGTCCGTGCGGCGCTCCAGCCGCGGTACAGCCGGACGGCGAGGTAGGCCAGCCCGCCGATCAGCAGAAGCTGAACGAGCAATCCCAGCATCCCGGCACCGCCGCCGAAGCCGCCGCCGAACATCATGCCGAACAGGCCGGCACCGAGCATGCCGCCCATCAGGCCGGAGAAGAACGGGTTGCGTGCCATAAAGCCGCCGGATTGCGGCGCGGCTGTCGCGGGGGCCGTCGTCGGCGGTGTTGCCGACTGCTGCGGCGTTGCACTGCGCGCAATGGGATTGGAGGTCGGCGCGGTTTGCGTAGGCGCGGGTGCCTGGCCGGTGCTGCTGCCGCGACTGCCTGAACTCGTGCCGCCGCCGACGCGGGCCTCGGCCAATACAGGCGCCACAAGGATCACGGCGGCGAGCACCGCAAGCCAACGACTATTCTTCATTATCGAGCATCCCTACTGGACCAAGCCAACGACGGTCATCTTAGGCCGATGAGACCGTCATTCAAGGGATCGTCGGCGATTATGCCCCCCGGCCTCGACCAGCGGCCAAACAGGAATGCACCGAATCCTGATCGCCGAGATCCAGCCCTATCGCGACATGATGAAAATCGCCGGCGTCGAGCCGGCCAGCTGATCAGGCTCTGCCGATGCACGCGCGGATTGCTCGCCGCTGCGCAAACCATCAGCTGGCGCTGGAAACATCGCGGTTCGGACATTATCGCCGCCCTGCCAACCGCTGGGGGCGGACGTGTCCAACGTGCATCCGCTGGCCGCAAAGACGGCGAGGAGCGCGACGGTTGCTGCCCACGGATTCGATCGAAAGCACCTCATGCCGTCACAATAGCATGGTTGGGGGAAGCAGGATGGCGGGAGGAAGCGGGGTTTTCGCTGGTGAGCCGGCGTGAGTTGGCGCGCCGCCGTGCGCCCGGATCCTAGGGGTTCAACCGCGGCTGCCGCCACAACAGAAGCAGTGCGGCCGTCAGGGCACCCGTCAACGCAGCGCCGACCGGCAGGCCGGTCGTCCTTTGGGAGACCGCGGTAAGGAAGTCGCCAGCCGCAGTGCCGGAGGCGCAGACGATGGCAAGCGTCAGCCAGTAGACGAACTGCCGGTTGGCCTGCGGCAGTCGCCACAGGGCAAAAACGCCGGCCACCAGCACCGCCAGGATCATGGCCAAGCCTAAATGACCAAGGCCAAGTCCGAGGATGAAGAAATCACTGGCCGCCGTTCCGAGCGCGCTCGCCACCGCCATGGCGATCCAATAGGGAGGGCTGCTCATCGGCTTGGCCGCCAGACCCGGGCGCGAGATCATGTGCGAGGTGATGACAAAGGTAGAGCCGGACCACGCGACCGCGAAGATCGCCAAGAGAAGCACTGCGAGGCCGGCAAAGACCGCGGCCCGGCCAAGACCGAGAGCGGTGACTGCGTATTCGACGAGCACTTCCACCAACAGCAGGATGACGAGCACCGCCATCCAGTACCAGGCATCCGTCTTCGATCTGTCGACACGTTCGCGGTCGAAGATCACCGCCAGTGCCGCGACCAGCACCAGCGCGTCGCCGATCGCGCCCAGCGCCGGATGCGCCACGAGGATGTCGCCGGCACTGCTGCTGAAGGCGCTGACGGCCATAAACGCAACCCAGTAGCGCAGGCCGATCGACGGGACATGATCTTCTTGCATCTTCGCGACTCTCGGGCGCGGCGGTCTGCTTGCCGGCGTCACAAGACTGGTGAAATCGCATTACGCGGTCCTTACAGCCCGCAGCCGCGCCGGGCTCTTCAGGCGAGCGTACCGTTGAACGGCCAGGTGCCAAACGCCGTGGTCGCTCTGCCGGCGATAGCGTCGCCATTCACTTTGCCGCTGAATTTGAGGGTCCAAGCCATGGGGCTGGTGACGTCGGTCTTCCAGGAAACCTCGTCGCCCTCGACGGCATCGTCGTTGAGCAAGCGGTCCTTGGCAACGAGCGTCGCTCCCTCGGCTTTCAACACCACGATGGCTTTGCGTTCCCCGATCAGGGTCTTGATGCTGATATTCCAGGTTCCATCCACGACCATGACAAACTTCCTTTCAGGTCGGTTCAGCGCCCATCGATGCTCGAGACGGCTATCAGTCGGTGGAAGAACTGAATGAGTTCGCAATAATTCTCCAGGGAGATGCGCTCGTTCGTGCCATGGAAGCGGGCGAGATCGCCTGGCCGGGCGCGCACGGGCAGGAAGCGGTAGACGTTCGGCGTCAGCTCGCTCATGTGGCGGGAATCCGTGCCGGCAATGACGAGACCAGGGGCAACGATTGTCCCGGGAAAGATCTCTCGGATCGTCCGATTGATCAGAACGTAGCCATCGCTCGTCGAAGGCGACACCGGCGAGGGATCGCGCGCCGAACCCACCCGCGCAACGGCGATCGAAGGATCGGCGATGGTCTCGCGCGTTCGGCGCTCGACCGACTCTACCGTATCGCCGGGAAGAATCCGGAAATTGACCAGCGCCACGGCGCGGGCGGGCAAGACGTTGCTCTTGTCGCCGCCGTTGATGACGGTGAGCGCGGTCGTCGTGCGCAGCATGGCATTCGTGGTTGGCTGTTCTTCGAGTCGCGAGCGGACCGGCGGTTCGGTGAGCCAGAGGTTGGAAAGAAGCACGCGATTGAAGGCGCCCATTTCAGGCGCGAGCGTCTCGAAGGATTCCCGCGCCACTCCGGCGATTTTGCCTGGCATCTGGTTGTTTTCGACACGCGCGACGGCGGCGCTGAGGCTGCCGATGGCAGTGACCTTCGGCGGCATCGAGGAATGGCCGGGCGTCGCCTGGGCGGTCAGCGACAGCGTCACGGCCCCTTTTTCGGCAAGTCCGATGAACGCGACGGGAGCTGTAACGTTGCGGTTGATCCCCTCGGTGATGATCGAGCCCTCGTCGATGACGAATTCGAGCCGGATACCGCGCGCCTTGAGGAGGGCTGCGATCGCCTGGGCGCTGTGCGCGCCGCCGACTTCCTCGTCATGACCGGACGCAAACATGACCGTCCGTCGAGGAACGACACCGCTTGCAACGAGTTTTTCCAGCGCCTCCAGCACGGCCAGAACGTTACTCTTGTCGTCCCAGGAGCCGCGGCCCCAAACGAAGCCATCGGCGATCGCGCCGCCGAACGGATCGTGCAGCCAGTCCTTCTCGGTGCCCGGCGCGATCGGGACGACATCCTGATGAGCCATGAGCATGATGGGCTTGAGCGACGGATCCGAGCCCGGCCATGTGTAAAGCAGACTGAATTGCCCGACCTTCTCCAGCGTCAGCGTGCGATGGACAAGCGGAAACTGGCGCGCCAGATAGTCGTGCAAGCCGAGAAACTCCTGTGCGCTTGCATCGGGCCGGTCGTCGAAAGAAATCGTCTCGAACCGGACGGCGCCTGCCAAACGGTTTGCGGCCGCCTGGGCGTCGATCGCAGCGACCTCCACCGGGGGCACTGCGATTTGCCGCGATCCGACGGCGAGGGCGCGAAGCGACATCGCGGCGGCTGTTCCAATGACGATCACGCCGACTGCTATCGCCAATTTGAACCCGAACCGCATGGTCTAGCGGTCTGGCGGCAGGAAGCAGGGAAACTCCTCGACGTACTTGAAATAGCGCGCGAGGTGACGGTCCGATGCAGTCAACAGGCCGCGCCGGAACCGAATGGCGCTCAACACCGGCAGATCCTCGCCGTTCAGCCGGTCCATCATCGCGCGCACCTCGGGCAGCCGCGCCTCCTCGCCTTTCGGCACGCCGGCCACGAAGTGCCCGCGCGAGCGGCCAGGCTCGACGGGCGCGCCGCAGAACAACATGAACAGGTCCTTGCCGCCGATCCGAAGATGCTGGGCGAAGACATTGGTGCCGGTGATGCGGCCGTGCTGGACGTGCACGAGGCTTTCGATCCGGAACTCGATTGCACCGGTCTCGACCTCGAGTTCCTCCGGCAGGCCGAGAGCAGGCAGCCCATGTAGCGTGCGCAGGTGCTGGAAATCGACGCCGTTGGAGACGGCGATCCAGGTGTCGAACGGCGCGGGCGCGCGCTCGTGCGTCTCCAAGGCGATTGCCCCTTCCTCCGTACCGGGAATGCGCGGGATGCCAAAGTCGGGCTGCTCGCCGTTGAACGCCCACACCAGCCCCCACGCCTCGGCGGCCGGATAGCTGAAGATTCGCGCGGCTGCCGGGATGGTGTCGCCCGTCGGGATATGCGCGCAGGTGCCGGCGCGATCGAACGACCAGTGGTGATAAGGGCAGCGCAGCCGCCCATCGACGATCTCGCCACCCGAGAGATCGGCGCCGAGATGCGGGCACCAGGCGCTTTGCACCACGGGGTTGCCGGACGGATCGCGATAGGCCACGACCCGCGTGCCGAGCATATCCCGGCCGATCGGCGTGCCCGCCTTCAGATCGCGCGCCAGGCAGACCGGATACCAGCAGCGGTGATAGCCCGCCGCCGTCGCCGTGCGGTGCTCCTTGGCCAGGCTCGTCAGGGAACTCACTACGCCCATGGTTTCCTCCGTCGGGTCTTGGTACCATACAGTACCAATTCGACGAGACTATGGTACCGTTCGGTACCGCGTCAAGAGGGAGACATGGCGAAAAAGATCAACCCGGCATCCTGGGCCTCCACCCCCATTGACGACCTGCCGCCACGCCGCCGCGCGATCGTGGCCGCGGCGTTCATGCTGCTCATGGAGAAGGGCTACGCCGGCACCGGCACTCTCGACATCGCCACACGCGCCAAGGTCTCCAAGCGCGAACTCTATGCCGAATTCGGCAGCAAGCGCGGCATCCTGGAGGCGTTGATCGCCTCGACCGCGGCGCGCATGCAGGTCCCGTTGAAGCCGGACAACGTCAGCGACCGCACGACCCTCGTCGAAGCGCTGACGCGCTATGGCGTTGCCTCACTCGTTGAACTCAGCCATCCAGCGGTGCTGGCGATCAACCGGCTCGCCGTGGCCGAAGCCGGCCGCGCATCCGATCTGGGGCGGATCCTCGACGAACGCGGCCGCGAACCCAATCGCCATGCCATGGCCGAACTGTTCGCCAAGGCGCAGTCGGCCGGAGTACTGCGCCCGGGCGATCCCTACGCGATGGGCGGCCAGTTCTTCTCGCTGCTGTGGAGCGACCTGATGTTGCGCCTGCTGCTCGGAACGGCCCGGCCGCCCGACGCCCGGGAGATCAATCGGCGGGCCGCCGCGGCGACAGCGGCGGTGTTGGCACTGAACGAGCCTTAGAGCTTTTTCGACCCATGCAGCTTCAGGCCGCGAACTGGCTGGCGCTGAGCGATGACCACAGCGCCTGCGGGCCGGCCTTGGCATAGGCCTCGCCGATCTTGGTACCCCAGAAGCTTTCGCTGCCGAAGTCGCGGCGCCACACCCAGAGGCGTCGCGTGTAGTGGTGCAGGATGTGCTCGTGGGTGAAGCCCATGGCGCCCATCGACTGGTGCGCGATCGCCGCGATCCGTTGCGCGAAGTCGGAGGCCTGGGTCTTGGCGGCGGCGATCGAGAAATGGCCGCCGTCGGCCAGCCCGCCCTCGTCGGCGTCGCGCGCGGCGGCTTCGGCCGAGGCGATGGTGGCGGCCACGCAGCTCGCCAGCTCGGCCAGCATGTGCTGGATCGCCTGGAAGGTCGAAATCGAGCGGCCGAACTGAACGCGCTGCTTGGAATATTCGACGGTGATGGCCAGCACCCGGTCGGCAGCACCCGCCATCTGCATGGCGCGCATCAAGGCAGCGAGTTCGAGCGCGCGCTCCTCGGTGGCTCCCGAGACCGCGGCGAATTCGCAAACCGCGTTGTCGAAGCTCACCGTGCCATAGGGCTCGCCGGCCGGGCTGGGCTTGGGCGTCGTCTTAACGTTGGCCTTGGCGACCACCACGAGGACACCACCGACGACAGCGACGAAGCGATCGGCGACCGACGCGAACGGCACGCGCTCGACCCGGCCGCTGACCCGCCCACCCGCTAGCCTGAGCTTGCCCAGCACGAGGGCCACCGGACCTGGCGTCGGCGTGCCGCCGGCGGCAGCGACCAACATATTGGCCAGCGCCGTCTCGGCAAGCGGCACCGGCACGGCGTGCGATCCAGCCAGGCGCAGCAGCGCCATCATGTCGCCCAGCGTGCCGCCGACGCCGCCCTTGTCCTCCGGCACGGCGATCAACGGTAGGCCCATGTCCTCGATCTCCTTCCAGAAATGGGCCGGCCACACGCCCTTCTCCACGCCGTTCACCACATCCTTGCCGGAGCGCTCGGTGAAGAAACGACCGGCGGTCTCGAGCAGCATGTCGCGGGTTTCGCGGTCCATCGTCGGTCTCCTTCAGCGCAGGCCGAGGCCGCGGGCGACGATGCCGCGCAGGACCTGGGTGGTGCCACCTTGAATCGTGTACGACGGCGCCATCATGGTGGCGTACTGCGCGACGTCGAGGAAATCGGCCATGTCCTCCTCGGTCGAGGCGTCCGATTCGGCAAGCACGCGGGCGATCTCGGGCAGATCCTGCTGGTAGATGGTGCCGAGATCCTTGACTAACGCCGCTTCGATCGCCGGCGACTTGCCGCCCTGCATCATGCCGGCGACGGCGACCGACATCTGGCGCAGCGTCCATAGCCGCGCGATGACGCGGCCGAGGATCGCTGCGGCGCGTTTGGCCGGCTGGCGGCCGAGCACGCGTATCAGCTCGCGCAGAATGTGGAAATTCTGCATGAAGCGCTC
>PLYQ01000252.1:0-3081 GCA_003153415.1 Rhodospirillales bacterium
GGCAAGACCTTGCCGGCGGTCGCCACGCCGTAGGCGACAGAAGAGATCAGCGCGACGTCGTTAGGATCGGCGCCGATCAATGCTGCCGCCGCCTTGCGCGGGCGTTCGTACTGGCCTGAGAAGAAATCGCCCGCGAGCTTCCACGGCTGGCCCTTGCGAGACATCGCGGCACGGCCCGCCTCCTGGACGGCAAGCGGCATCGGGCTCCAGGCGGCGGCGTTCAGGTAACAGACGTCGCGCGGGATATCGAACAACTGGCGTTGGCTGGGCAGCATGACACTCTCCGATCGGATACTGCGCCAGACTAGCGCGCCTTTCAGAGCAGCGAAATCGATCAGAGCATGAGGAACACTCGTGCGCGTCATTACCTCCGGTGTAATTGAGACTGCGTTGGGCCGGGACCATGTATGGAGCTGCACCCAGAGGAGGGAGAGATGAGCTTCCAGTCCCGCCATAGCCTGATCGACCAGCCGAACCTTCTGATCACGCCATCCACTCCCCGGCGCTCGTTGCCTCAGCGCCTCGTCCTTGCCCTTGCCGTATGGCGGCAGCGTGCGCGGGCGCGGCGCGATCTGGCGCAGATGGATGCCCGCAGCCTGCACGATATCGGTATCTCACCAGCCGCTGCCGCTTACGAATCGGGCAAGCCGTTCTGGCAGGCGATGGGCTGCCTGCGTTGAGAGATGTGCCATAGGCGCACTGCCACAACAGCGAGATCGCCGACGATCAAACGAAGAATGCCCGCCTTGCGGCGGGCATTCCCTGGGAAGCGATGTCGCTATTCGCGATTGTCGCCTTCGCCCAGGTTCTGGTCCTTCGGGTCAGGCTTCTGGTTCGGGTTCTGCGACGGCTGCCGACCCGGGTTGTGCTTTTCGCGCTGTTGCTGCTCACGCTGACGCTGCTCGCGTTGCGTCTCTGCCTTGGCGCCAGCAATGCGCAGTGCCCCGGCGCGATGGTGCGGATGGTTGGTATGGATGAACATGACGCGGCCGTCGCGCGTCGGGTAGTGACCGGNNCGTCGCCACCGGTCAGGGTGAGGGAATCGTCGGCCCGCGGCGCGCGGCCGAGCAGCCCGAGAATATCGTGCGAAAGGGTGCGACTCATTTGCCCACGCTCACTTGGCCATGATCTGGGTCAAGAGCGTCATCAGCACATCAGGGCATGTGATGTGCGGATTATGACTGGAATCGATTTTGTAATGCTTCCAACCGGGCTCGCTTTTCGCCCGCTCGCTGAACTGGCGGAACACGTCGCCGGGGCCGGAGCGCGTTGCGTAGATATAATGTCGTGGCGGCGGCGGGTCGTTGGAGACCAGCTTGATCTTCTGCTCGAAGGTCTTGATCGGCTGCGGCCGGCGCCGCGGGCTTGCCCAGGCGACATCCTCGGGCGAGGTGTCCGGCGGCATGGGGTTGATCGGCAGGCGCCAGCCGTCGCCGCTGGTCGCCGCGCTGGCGCGCATGTTGCCCTCGACCTTGGGGCCTACGAGATCGAACAGGCTTTGGCCGTCCTTGGGCGCGAAAGCGTCGATGTAGACCAGGCGCGCAATACGCCCCGGCGCCTTGTGGGCGACGCCGGTGGCGACCATGCCGCCGTAGGAATGGCCGAGCAGGGTGACGTCCTTCAGGTCCTCGAATTCGAGCACCGCCAGGACGTCCTGAATGTGCGTCGAAAGGTCGATTTCGGGTCGCATCAGGTGGGCGCGCTCGCCCAATCCGGTGTAGGTCGGCGAGTAGAACTCATGGCCGGCCGCCTTGAAGAGCGGCCGCATCTTTTTCCAGGCCCAGGCCGCCGACCAGGCGCCATGCGCCAGAACGATTGTTGCCATGCTTACTCCTCCCCCTGCTGGCGAGCCGCCTCACCTGGTGCTATTACGAAGCACTCGCAATGCCCGACACTGCCAGCCTAGCACTGACCACCCTAGCACTGGGCAACGCGCCCTTGGGCTTTCGCGGCCGCATAATTGCACTCGATGTGAATCACATGGGAGCTGCCCTTCCAGCGGCCGAACTGGAACGCCGCCTGATCGAGCTCGGCTTCGTCGAAGGCGCGGCCGTCGAGCTGCTGCATCAGGGGCTGTTCGGCGGCGATCCGATCGCGGTGAGGGTGGCCGAAACCACCATTGCGCTGCGCCGCCGCGAGGCCATGGCCGTCCGGGTCGTTGCCGACGAAGGCACATCATGAACGCCAGTATCGAACTTGCCCCCGTCGTGGCGCTGGTCGGCAATCCCAATTGCGGCAAGACGGCTCTGTTCAATGCCCTGACCGGCAGTCGCCAGAAGGTCGCCAACTACCCCGGCGTCACGGTCGAAAAGAAAATCGGCCGCCTCGCCACGCCGGCCGGCCGGGCGATCCAGATCCTCGACCTGCCCGGCACCTATTCCCTGCGCGCGCGCTCGCCCGACGAGGAGATCACCCGCGACGCCGTGCTGGGTAAGATCGAGAACGAAGCGGCGCCCGACTTGGTGGTTTGCGTCGGCGACGCCTCCAATCTCCGGCTGGCGCTCCGGCTGGCGCTGGAACTGAAGCATGTCGGCCGCCCGGTGGTACTGGCGCTCAACATGATGGACATCGCGCGCCGCCGCGGCATCGAGATCGACGTCGAGCGCTTGTCGCGCGAACTCGGTATGCCGGTGGTGAGCTCGGTCGCCGTGCGCCGCGGCGGCACCGACGCGTTGCTTGGCGAACTCGACCGCCTGCTGGCGCATCTGCCGGCCGCGTCGGCCGCGGATTGGCGGGCGCCCGATGCCGGGGCGCTCAGGATCGGCCAGAGCGAAGCCGACCGCATCTTGCGCGCTTCAGTGCGCGGTCTCGGGCGGCCCGACGGCGGCACCAGCCGCGCCGACGCAGTCCTGCTGCATCCCGTCGCCGGGCTGGTGATCTTGCTGGCACTCCTGTTCGTGATGTTCCAGGCGGTGTTTGCCTGGGCGCGACCGGCGATGGAGGCGATCGCTGCCGGCTTCGAATGGCTGGGCGCCCTGGTCGCGACGGCACCATTGCCCGAGCTGCTGAGAAGCTTCCTCAAGGACGGCCTGATCTCCGGTGTCGGCAGCGTGCTGGTGTTCCTGCCGCAGATCCTGATCC
>PLYQ01000252.1:3141-6323 GCA_003153415.1 Rhodospirillales bacterium
TCGGCGCGCATCCCGGTCTACACCCTGATCATCTCGGCTTTCATTCCCGACCGCGAGGTCTGGGGTTTCGTCGGCCTCCAGGGGCTTGTGATGTTCGGCCTCTATGCCGCCGGTATCTTCGGCGCACTTGGCGTGTCGTTCGTCATCAAGCGCCTGTTCATGCGTTCGTCGATCGGCGAGCCCTTCATGCTCGAACTGCCGGACTACAAGCTGCCGCAGGCCAAGAGCCTGGCGATCGGCCTGTGGACGCGCGCCACCATCTTCCTCAAGCGTGCCGGCACTACCATCCTGTCGATGATGATCCTGATCTGGGCGCTGGCCTCCTTCCCGCAACCGCCTGAAGGTGCACCTGGCCCTGCGATCAACTACAGNNATGGCCGCCATGATCGGCCATGCCATCGAGCCGGTCACCCAGCCGGTCGGTTTCAACTGGCAGATCAACGTGGCGCTGATCCCCGGCATGGCGGCGCGCGAAGTGGCGGTGGGTGCGCTGGGCACGATCTACGCGATCGGCGCCGGCGAAGGCGCCGTCGACAAGATCGGCCAGGTGATCGCCGGCCAGTGGAGCCTTGCGACAGCGCTGGCGCTGCTCGCCTGGTACGTCTTCGCGCCGCAATGCGCCTCGACCCTGGCCGTGATCAAGCGCGAGACCGGCGGCTGGAAATGGGTCGGCGTCACCTTTGGCTACATGCTGGCGCTCGCCTACGCCGCGGCATTTGCGACCTACCAGATCGCGTCAGCGCTCGGTGCCGGCTAGGCCGGCAGCGGCCCCTTGAAGACGAAGAAGGCGCCGGCGCAGATCAGCGCAAAGCCCACCAGGTGATTGAGCGTGATGCGCTCACCGAGATAGAGCACCGAGAAGGCTGCGAACACGGTGAGCGTGATCACTTCCTGCATGGTCTTGAGTTCGGCTGTGGAATAGACGGCGTGACCCCAGCGGTTGGCCGGCACGGCGAAGCAGTACTCGACGAAGGCGATGCCCCAGCTCGCGCCAATCACCAGCCATAGCGGCCGGTCAGTGAACTTGAGATGGCCGTACCAGGCAAACGTCATGAAGACGTTGGAGATCAGCAGCAGGACGATGGGCGCAACAGCGGGCGGAAGCCAGGTCATCGGTCGATCTACTCCGGTTTTATTCCAAGTTTCTTGATCAGGGGAACGACGGTGCGGTCTTCCCTGTCGAGCATGGCCGCCAGTTCTGCCGGCGTACTTGATTTCGTTTCGGCCGAGAGCTCGGCGAAGCGTTTGACGATGGCCGGATCGGCCAGCAACTTGACCATCGTAGCATTGAGCTTGGCCAGCACCTCGGGCGGCATCCTGGCCGGACCGAACAGGCCGGTGTAGGTGCTGAAGGTGAAGTCGCTCAATTCCGCGATGCCCGACTCCTGCATGGTCGGCACGTCGGGCAGTTCGGCCAGACGCTTGGCCGACGACACGGCCAGCGCGCGAAGCTTGCCGCCCTTGATGTAGCCGATGGCGCTGTTGACCTGGTCGAGCTGCACCGTCACCTGGCCCGCGATCACATCGGCGATGCCGGCGCCGCTCCCCTTGTAGTGGACCAGCGTGTACTTGGCGCCGGTGGCATCGCTCAGCAGCTCGAGGCAGATGTGGTTGGTGGTGCCGACGCCCGAGTCGGCGACGGCGAGTTTGCCTGGCGTCTCGCGGCCGATCTTGATGAAATCGGCTAGCGTCTTGATCGGCGAGCTGGGCGTGACGACCAGCACCGCCGGCACCGCCTGGATGTGGCTGATCGGCTGGAACGCCGTCCGCCAGTCATAGGGCGCGTTGCCGTAGATTGCGGGCACGGCGACCAGCGAGTTGGCCGAGACCAGGAGCGTGTAGCCGTCGGGCGCGGAACGGGCGACGACGTCGCTGCCGATCATGCCGGACGCGCCCGCCTTGTTGTCGATGATGACCGTGACGCCCAGTACTTCGCGGAGCTTCTCGCCGATGATGCGCGCGGTGACGTCGATGTTCCGGCCCGGCGCGTAGGGCGCAATGATGTGGATTGGTCTGTCGGGATACTCGGCGGCGGCGGGTCCCGCGCCCGCGAGCACGGCGAATATGGCGGCGAAAATTGTACTAACGCGCATGCCGGTACTCCCTGTCGCGCGACCTTAGCTCACCGACTGCCGAGAACACACAGCAGGTCGGCGCGGCGCTTTGCATCGCGGATCGGGGGGCTGCCCATCCAGCCGCCGGGATAGAGCGCTTCGGGATCGCCGAGGAAGGCGTCGAGCCGCTCGCGCGTCCAGATATCGCCCTTGTCGCGCGCGGCGCGCAGTGCCGGCGAATAGTCGAACGCCGGATCGCCCGCGACCGGCCGGCCGATCACGCCCGCGAGTTGCGGGCCGGGCTTGGTTCCGGCGTCCTTGCTCAGCGCATGGCAGGCCTGGCACGGCTCGAAGGCCTCCATCGCGCATTCCTGGGCGCACGCCGCTCCCAGTGCGGCGAAGTATGCCGCCGCGGCGATCCAGAGGCGCATCGGCTCAGGCGTGCGGCTTGTCGATGCAGATGATGCGCCCGGTGCCCGATTCGGCGCCCCAGACCTCGCCGGAACGCCCGGCGAGCTGGCGGATGTTGCCGCCCGACTTGTCCGACGGGAAGGAGAGGAAGGTCTCGCTCTTTGGATCGAAGCGCACGATGGCGTTGGCGGCGAAGTCGGTGAGCCACACGGCGTCCTGATCGTCGACATAGACGGCATAGGTACGTGGCCGGTTGCCGGGCAGCTTCCATTTCTTCCAGCTGCCGTCTTTCGGATCATGCACCGAAACGTTGCCGCTGTTCCATTCGCTGACCCACAGGCAGCCGCGGCTGTCGGACCACACGCGGCGCGCGCCCTGCTGCGGCGTCGGCGGCTCGACGATGCGCGGCTTGCCCGACGCGGTGTCGATCTCGGCGAGATAGTTGCCGGCCAGCGACACGTACCACACCGTGCCCTGTGGCGTCGCCGCGATGCCGTAGGGGCCATAGCCGCGCGGCGCGTCCCACGCCTCCATCTTCTCGGTCTTGGGGTTGAAGCGGCCGATCACGCCGCTCTGGCCGGTGAACCACAGCGTGCCCTGCTTGTCGAACACCGGAGTGTTCAGATTGGCATTGGCCTTGGGCACAATGAATAGCTGCACCTTGGCGCCGCCGCGGCTGCCGACCGGCATGTAGCGGCAGATGGCGTTTTGTCCGCC
>PLYQ01000316.1 GCA_003153415.1 Rhodospirillales bacterium
CAATATCATGAACAAGCTTCGCACCGCATCGGCTACGGAGATCCCGAGTTGCTGGAGCCGCGTCCAGGCTACGGCTTCGCGAACTACAAGAACATCTTCCGCAAGCGCGTCGACGGGCCGCCCAAGGACGCGACGGAGAAGAAGCCCGCCGGTCAGTCGATCACGGAATTCGTGGCCGAGCTCGATCGCGAAGGCGCGGAAGTATCCGTGCTCGGGCGCGTCGACAACCACATGCTGGCCGATGTCGTGGCGGAATTTCCCAACCGCTTCTTCGCATTGGCCTCGATCAGCCCATTCGACGGAATGAAGGGCGTGCGCGAGTTCGAGCATCTGATCAAAGAGCGCAAGTTGAACGGCCTCCGTGTGGCCGCCCTCTACAACAATCTGGCGGCCAGCGACCGGCGCTACTATCCGCTCTATGCCAAGTGNNATCGATGCGGCGCTGAGCGGCTGGCCCTGGGTCAACGACCTGGTCGGATTGATGCGCCGCCATCCCAATCTCTACTGCGATACGTCGGCCCATCACCCGCACTATTTCGGCGTGCCCGGATCCGGCTGGGAGATGTTCATTCAGTTCGGTAACACCCTGCTGCAGGACAAGATCATGGTCGGCTTCTCGAAGGACTCCTTCGGACTGACCATTCCGCAAAGCGTCGCGATCTACGAGAAGCTGCCTCTCAAGGACAAGGTCATCGAGAAGTGGCTCTATGGGAACGCCAAGACATTTCTGCGCTGCTGAGCGGCTTACTGGGCGGCGCCTGCAAGTCGGGCGGCGTGGAAGCGACTGATCGGACGCGGCAGTCCGAGATTGCCGCGCAGGGTGGTGGCCTCGTACTCCGTTCGGAAGAGGCCGCGGCGCTGCAGCTCGGGGATGACGAGCTCGACGAAATCCTTGAGCGATCCCGGTAGCCAGGCCGGCATGACGTTGAAGCCGTCGGCGGCGCCGTCCTTGAACCAGTGCTCCATCTCGTCGGCGATTTGCGTTGGCGTGCCGATACTGAGCACGTGGCCGCGCGGGCCGGCATTGGCGAGACAGAGCTCCCACAGCGTGAGCTTGTCGCGGCGCGCCTGCTCGAGCAGGAGATGCTGGCGGCTGAGCGGCCCGTTGGTGTCTGCCATCTCCGGCACCGGCCCGTCGAGCGGCAACCGGTCGAGGTTCCTGACGCCGATCGTATGCTCGAGGATGGCGATGCCGACCGGCTTTTGAATCAACGACTGCAGATAGTCGTACTTCTCCTGCGCTTCCGACCGGGTCGCCCCCACCACCGGATAGAAGCCCGGCATCACCCGCACCTCGTCGCGCGAGCGGCCGAACTTCGGCAGGCGCGCCATGACGTCGGCGTAGAACTCCCGGCCCTGCTCGAACGTCGTCTGCGCGGTGAAGACGATCTCAGCAAGACGCGCTGCCACGTCGCGGCCGGTTCCCGACGCGCCGGCCTGCACCAGCACGGGCCTGCCCTGCGGCGAGCAGGCGACGTTGAGCGGACCCTTGACCTGGAAGTGCTTGCCCTTGTGGTTGAGCACATGCTGCTTGGAGGGATCGAAGTTGATCCCCGACTCCTTGTCGCGAACGAAGGCATCGGGGTCCCAGCTGTCCCACAGGCCGGTCACTACCTCGGCGAACTCGATCGCACGCTCGTAGCGGTCGGCGTGCGCCAGATGCTCCTCGCGGCTGTAGTTCAGCGCGTCGCCCTCGTTGTTCGAGGTCACNNGGTCACCGCCGCCAGGGCCGACAGGATGGTCATCGGCTCGAACTTGACCACCTTGCCCATGCGGCCGCGCTGGTCGGGGCTGCCCGACGTGCTGACGGCGGCGCTGTCGGCCAGGAACAGGAAATCCATCTTGCCGCGCGCGGCAAGCTGGGCGGTTTCGACCATCTCGGAGAACTTCACGCCCGAATGCATGTGCGCGCTCGGATGGCGCCAAGCCGCGACATGCTGGCCGGTCTCGTGCACGAAGGCGCCGAGATGCATCATTCTCTGCGGCTTGGACTTCGACACGCCTCGCCCTCCGACTGGGAAAGCATGAAGTCTATCGCAAGTCCCACGCCACCACGCCGGGGAAATGCAGGAATCGGGGACTTTTCAGCCGCCCGCGTGCCAGGCGTCGACGATCTCCGCCCCGGTCGCCGGCCACACCCCGACGTGCTCTAGAATCCGGTCGAGCATCGCGCCCAGCGCACGAATACGATGCGGCTGCCCCATCAACCAGGGCGTGATCGTAAGCGTCAAGATCCGGCCGCTACCTGTTTGTGCCGCCTCGGCATACAAGGTCTTGAAGGCGCGAAGGACCTGTTCAACGAACTCGCTGGTATCCATGTGCTGCTGGAACAGCAGGTGCAGATCGGACAGGTCCCAGGCGAGCGGCATCGCCGTCAGCTTCCCGCTCTCGGCGTTCACCGGATAGGGCATGTCGTCGTTGATCCAGTCAGTGACATAGTCGAGCCCCGCCTCTGCCACGAGGTCGAGCGTGCGCATCGACTCGGAATGCGCCGGCGAATGCCAGCCGCGGATCTTCGACTTGAAGGCGCCGCGCAAGGCGCCGACGGCCTCCTTCACCAGCGCCCGCTCATCGGTCTTGGCCAGCCCGCCGTGATGCAGGCGGCCCATGTCGACGCCGGCGGCCACGATCTCCCACTGGCTGGCGGCGATTTCCTTCGCGAGCGCGGGATAGCGCGTGGCGACCGCCGCATTGAGCAGCGCCGTCGCGCGCAGGCCGCGCGCATCGAGCGCCCGCATCAGGCGGTAGATGCCGATCCGACTGCCATAATCGCGCTGCGTGTAGTCCCAGTAGCTCGGATAGGGGCGATCGACGCCGCCCGGCGCCACGAAGGGCTGGCGCGGCATATCCATCGGGAAGTGCGCGACATGGATGGCCACCCACAGCGCCACCCTCGCCTTGCCCGGCCACACGACGGGCTTGGCCTGCGGCAGGTTGCGATGGAGGAACCGGTCGTGGTCGAGACCGCGCCGGCGCCAGGGATAGTCGAGATAGTTGGGGATACCGGGGCCGCTCATCGCCGGCCTCCCGGCGTTCCCGCCGCCAGCCATTTCGAGAAGGCATCGTAGTAATACTCGGTGTACCAGGCGGCGATCTCGCGTCCGGTCGCCAACCACACGCCGTCATGCGCCACGATATGGGCCAGCGCCTCGTCGAGCGCCGCGATGCGCTGCGGCTGGCCGGTGAGATAGGGATGGAGCGGCATGCACATCACCGTGCCGCTCTCGGCTCCCTCGGCATAAAGCTGGTCGAACTGCGCCTTGACGATGGCGGTGTAGCGCTCGACCGGCGTGTTGCGGTTCTGGAACAGCGGCACGTCGTTGACCTCGAGCGAATAGGGCACCGAGATCAGGCGGCCGTTGCGCACCTTGACCGGCATCGGCTGGTCGTCGTGCACCATGTCGAGCGTGTATTTGATGCCCTCCTCCGCCAGCACGTGCTGCGTCGTCTCGTCGTTGGTGATGGCGGGCGTCAGCCAGCCGTCGAGCGACTGGCCGCTGTATTTCAGGATGGTCTCACGGCTGTCGGCGATCACCGCGCGCTGCTGGTCCTCCGACAGGTCGTAGAAGTAGCGCGTGTTGTAGGTGCCGTGGCTGAACAGTTCCCAGCCGAGCTCGCAGCAACGCTCGATGATCTCGGGATAGTGGTCGCACACCGCGACATTGAGCGAGACGCTTCCGCGCACGCCGTGCCTGGCCATGACGTCGGCCAGGCGCCAGAAGCCGACGCGGTTACCGTAGTCGCGGTGGGAATAGTTGAGCACGTCCGGCACCGGCCGCGGCCACGGCACTTTGCGCGGATTGTTGGGCGGCTCGAGCTCGTAATGCTCGATGTTGGGCGCCAGCCAGACGGCGATGCGCGCGTCGCCCGGCCAGACGATGCGCGGGCGGCCGGTATAAGGTGCGTAGTCGTAGTGTCCAGGCTCGGCCAGCATCGCGTCCCCCTCGGATATCGCCCGCCGGCCGGTCCTCAGGACTGGATCAAGCGGCCAGGAATTCGTTCCACTTTTCGGTGTAGTACTCCAGATTTTTCGGTCGGGTGTTCCACACGAAGACGCGCTCGGCGCGGTCGGCCAGCGAGCCGCCGTCGCGGCCCTCGCCGCCGTAGACCTCCTTCACCAACTTGGGATCGAGGTATTTCTCGTAGTTGTTGACGGTGGAGAAATAGCCGATTTCCGACTGCCGCGCGCCGGGGTAACCCTCCATCCAGTAGTTCAGCCATTCATAGCAGACGTCGAGGTTCTTGGTTTCCGCCGAGATGCCATAGCCGTTGCACCAGGCGCGATAGCCTTCCTTGGCAACCGCGTAGTGCACGGGAATACCCTTGCCGGAAACTTCGACGATGACCGGCCACCACGCATCGGCGATCCAGACCTCCTCGGAGGCCATCAGATTGACCAGCTCGCCGTAGGCTTTCCACATCGCGCGGAAATGTCCTTCCTTCTTCTTCTCCTTCAGGAAGGCGACCACAACATCGACCTCCTTCTCCGTCATGTTGCTTATGTCGACGGGGTTGTGCAGGCCGAGCGCGCGCATGCCCATCGCGGCGTTCAGCATGCCCAGCCAGTCGATGCCGAACATCGCGACCTTGCCGCGCCATTTGGGATTGAACAGCTCGCCCCACGACAGTTCGTTGTTGACGGCCGGGATCTTCGAGGCGTTGTAGCCGATCGAGTCCATCTGGAAGAACATCGGCGCGAACGACACCTTGGTGCGCGCCTCATCGAGATACATCATGCGGCCGGGATTGGCGCCGAAGCCCAGCGGCGCCGTCGGCGTGGCGCGGCCGTCCTTCAGGAGCGGGTGCATCAGCGACCAGTTGGGCAGCTTCGAGATGTCGATGGGTTGCAGCAGCTTCTCACTGTTGGCGTAGGCGGCAAACGGTGCGTCGGTCAGCACGATGTCGACCGGCGCGGTGCGCAGACGATCGATGCGGACCTGGGTCGAGGGGTTCACGAAGGGCCTGGGCGTGATGCCCGTGCGCTTGGTGAATTCGCCCAAGATGGCATCGCGCATGTCGTAGCTGGCGCCCGCTAGGTTAATTTGCTTGGCCTGCGCTTGGGCCGGCGAAAAGATCGAGGGTGCGGCTAGGGCGGTCGCCCCCGTGGCGGCGATCAATGAGCGACGTTTGATCAGCATGACGGTGTCTCCTTTAGGCTCTGCGCAGGGAAGTCGATCGCCGCATGGCCCACAGACCGAAGGTGCAGAGGGTGACGGCGATCAGGGAAAACAGCGTGGTCATGGTGCCGATGGCATAGATCTCGGGCGTGATCTGGCGGTCGAGCTGGGCCATGACGGCGAGCGGCAGGGTCGCGTCCGGCCCGATCGTGAACATGCTGCGCGGGTATTCGTCGTAGCTCAGCGAAAAGCCAAACAGGCCGGCGCCGATTACGCCCGGCACGATCAGGGGCAGCGTGATGCGGCGGAAGGTCGTGAGCCGCGAGGCGCCCAAGGTCAGCGCCGCCTCCTCGACCCTCGTGTCGAAGCGGTTGAAGACGGCCAGCATGGTGAGGAACCCAAACGGCAGGGTCCACGAGACCTGGACCAGGAACGTCGTGGTGTCCCAGGAGAGCTCGACTCCCAGCAGGCGCATCATGATGGCAAAGCCGAAGCCCACGAGGATGCCAGGCGCCATGATGCCCAGCAGCATGAGATAGAAGAACCAGCCATTGCCGCGGAAGCGTCCGCGCATGGCCTGCGCCGCCATGGTTGACAGAACGATCGTGGTGACCGCGCAGGCCGCTGCCAGCAGCGTCGAGCGCAGCAGCGGCGGCTTGAAGTCGTTCATGACGGTGGCCCGCCACACTTCTTCGTACCAATGAAGCGACGTGCCGTTCATCGGGAAGGTCGTGCCGCCGGTCGGGCCGCTGAAGGACAGCAGGCCCAGGGTGAAGATCGGCAGCCACTGATAGATGAGGAAGATCACCGTGAGCGTCCCCAGCAGCCAGCCGGTCAACCTGAGGCGGCTCTTCCAGCCGATCACCGGTCCGCTCCCAGCCGGCGGATGTCGACCACGCGCAGGGCGGCGACCACGCCGATCAACATGCAAATCATCAGCAGGACAGCGACCACGGACGCCGCACGGATCTGCGAGCCTTCGTAGAACAGCAGCACGAGATTGGAGAGCAGCGCGTGCTTGTTGCCTCCGATCGTGGCGACGGTAGCGAAGTCCGACATCACGTTGAGGAAGACCAGCACCTGGCCGATCACCACGCCCGGCAGGGTGAGCGGGAAGACGATGCGCCAGAACACGACCAGCGGCGGCGCCTTCAGGGTCATCGCCGCCTCGCGCAGCGCAGGCGCGATCGAGTTCAGCATGTACACCACCGGGCCCGCAGCCATCATGGTGTAGAGCGAGACCTGCGCCATGGTGATGCCGGTGCGCGAATAGAGGAACGCCTCGATCGGCGACTGGGTGACGCCCACGAACATCAGCGTCTGGTTGATCACGCCGTTGACGCCGAGGAACGGTATCCAGGCGATGGCGCGAATGAGCGTCGAGGTCCAGAACGGCACGATGAAGGCGAGGAACAGCGCCATCCGCCATATCGGACTCCTCACCTTCATGGTGAGGAAGTAGGCGATGCAGTAGCCCAGCACGCCAGTCACGGCCATCAGGGTGGCGGTATGGACGACCGTGCTCATCGCCAGCTTCACGTACGTCTGGTTGGCGAAGAAACGCGCGTAGTTGTCGAAGGTGAGCGGGCTTGTCGTCGAGAAGGTCCGGCCGCCCCAGAACGACACCCAGACCAGCAGCACAATCGGCACCACGACGACGCCCAGCATCCACGCCGCCGCCGGCACGGCCAGCCAGTAGCTGGCGGGCGAGCGGACGCGGATCGTGCTCATTCGACGCGGCCGGTATGCAGGACCGAGTCCTCGGGCTGCCAGCCCAGCGTCGACCTCTGACCCACCGCGATGCGCGCGGCGTGGGCGCCGAACTGGTCGTACTTCAGCACCTCTCCGTCGGCGCGCTCGAAGATGTGCCGCCGCACCGAGCCAAAATATTCGACGGCCGTGCAGCGCGCCGACAGGACGTTGAGGTGGCGATCGGAGACGATGTCGGTGATGCGCTCGGCGCGCACGGAGAAGCTCACCTCGTCGCCGGCCAGCGGTGGCGAAGGTCCGACCGACACGAGGAACGACCCAGCCGCCGTCGCCACCTTCGCCAGCCCGGCGGTAACCTCCACCACGCGGCCGCGAAACACGTTGTTGCCCTGCACGAAGCCCGCCACGAAGGCCGTCGCTGGCCGCTGCAGAATCTCCTCCGGCGTGCCCTGCTGCTCGATGTGGGCATGGTTCATCACCACCACCAGGTCGCCCAGCGAGAAGGCCTCGTTCTGGTCGTGCGTCACCCAGATGAAGGAAATGCCGGTGCGCTGCTGCAGCAGCTTCAGCTCGAGCATCACGGTCTCGCGCAGGGAGTAGTCGAGCGCGCCGATCGGCTCGTCGAGCAGCAGGATGCGCGGCTCGGTGATCATGGCGCGGGCGAGCGCCACCCTCTGGCGCTGGCCGCCCGACAGGCTGGCGGGCTTGCGGTCGGCGAGCACGGCGATCTCGAACGACGTCAGCACCTCGTGCACGCGCTTTGCGATCTCGGCCTTGGGCTTCTTCAGCATCTCGAGCCCGAAGGCCACCTGCTTGGCGACCGTCATGTGGGGAAACAGCGCGAAGTCCTGGAACATCATGGCGATGTCGCGCTGCCACGGCGGATTGCGGGTCACTTCCTTGCCGCCGATCAGCACGCCGCCGTCATCCGGCTCCTCGAGGCCCGCCACGCAGCGCAAGGTCGTCGTCTTGCCGCAGCCCGAGGGCCCGAGCAGGCAGACGAACTGGCCCTTGGCGACCTTGAGCGAGATGCCGTCGACGGCGGTGAAGTCGCCATAGCGCTTGCGGATGCCGCGCAGCTCGAGGTCGAGCTGCGGCCTGGCCAGGACCGGCGCGACCGCCTCGTCCACCCGGGAGGGCTGCGCCAGCGTGTCCAACTTAGGCCGCCGCCGCGAGGTTTCGCCGGCTCCGCATCAGCGGCTGGATGCGCTGGCCGAACTGTTCGACGCCGATAACGAAGTCGTCGAAGGTCAGCATCACACCGGCCAGCCCCTCGACTTCGGCCATCTCGTCGAGCAGCCGTGCCACGGTGGCGTAGGAGCCGATCAGCTTGGAGCCGCTGTTGGGCGAGGGCGGCCGGCGGCGGATGCGGCCGGCGGTGGAATTGTCCGCGGCATATTTGTCGGCCGCCGCCTGGCTCGAACTCCAGTCGATCGCGTCGAGATCGACACCCGCCTTGTAGTGTTCCCACTTGGCCATAGCTGCTTCGTCGGTCTCGTCGGCGATGATCATGGTCAGCGCCAGCGCCTTGACGCCGCTGCCGGCGGCCGCACTCGCCGCCTTGAGGCGCACGACCGCATCGGCGCAGTCGGCCGGATTGTTGATCTCGCCGGCGCCGCTGCAGAAATTGTAGCTGCAGTTTTGGGCGGCGAACTTCACCCCGCCGTCGCTGGTGCCGGCCGCGATCAGCTTGATCGGATGCGACGGTAGCGGACCCAGGCGGCAGTCGTTCATGGTGAAGAACTGGCCCTTGAAGTCGGACTGACCCTTTGTCCAAAGCTCTTTCATGACGGTGACGTATTCGCTCAGCATCTCGTAACGATGCTTGAAATGCTCCTCGCCCGGCCAAAGACCCATCTGGTCATATTCGGCTTTCTGCCAGCCGGTGACGAGGTTCACCCCGAAGCGGCCGTGCGAAATACTGTCGATGGTCATCGCCATGCGGGCGGTGATCGCCGGCGGCAGCGTCAGCACCGCGACCGTGGCATAGAGCTCGATGCGCGAGGTCACGGCGGCGAGCCCCGCCATCAGGGTGAAGGATTCCAGATTGTCGTCCCAATGGCGCGACTTGCCGCCGAAGCCGCGCAGCTTGATCATCGACATGGCAAAATCGAAACCGTAGCGCTCGGCGCGCTGCACGATCTCGCGGTTGAGGTCATAACTCGGCGTGTATTGCGGCGAGGTCGATGAGATCAGCCAGCCGTTGTTCCCGATGGGAATGAAGACGCCGATTTCCATGCTGTACGCCCTCGTGTAATCCGGCCCGGCGACATGCGGAGCGCACGCGCCCGCTATGCTGCAACGCAGCAATTCTCATGCCACGCAGTGCAATCGGGAGAGCGAACGAGAGCAGGCGATTGCACAAAAGAGCGGCGGGTTTCTCACTGCTTTCTCACCTGTTTCTCACCTCGGTGAGAAACATCAAATGCAGGCGCGGCGGGCTTTTCCGCGATTGTTTCTCACATTCCGGGGGTGGGCCCCTACGACGGCAGCGCAAGCATCGGGGCTATGGACCATAATCGGCTCACGGCACCTCCTTGCGTTAGAGTGCACCGCAAGGAGGACGACGCATGCACGTCGACAATCTCGTCATACGGCCGGACGAAGAGGCGCTGCTGCCCCGGCGCATCAACGCCACGGCGTTGATCGGCGCCGACCTGCCGGCGCGCCAATTGATCCGTCCTCGACCCCATCCTGTCGACCAAGGCACTGGCCCTGCTCTACGGCCCGCGCGGGCTGGGCAAGACCTTCGTGGCACTGGGCATCGCCTGGGCCGCGGCCTCGGGCGGCAGTTTCCTGAAGCGGCGCGCGCACAGGCCGCATCACGTGCTCTATCTCGACGGCGAGATGCCGGCCGAAGAAATGAAGCAGCGCCTCAGCCTGCTGGGCTCGGCGCCGCCCCTGCTCGACTTCATGCTGGCCGACCTGCTGCCGCGCGGCCTGCCCGACCTCGGCATCCTGCAGAGCCAGGAGGTGCTGCAGCAATGCTGGGGCAAGCGGCCCGAGCTGCTGGTGCTCGACAATCTCGCCAGCCTGATCGGCATCCGGACCAACGACACCGACAGCTGGGGCACCCTGCAACCCTGGCTGATCAACCTCCGGCGCAACGGCACGGCGGTGCTGATGGTCCATCACGCCAACAAGGAGGGCGAGCAGCGCGGCACCAGCCGCCGCGAGGACGTGCTCGACCTCGTCATAGGCCTGCGCCGGCCCAGCGACTACGAGCCCAGGGACGGCGCGCGCTTCGAACTGCACTTCGAGAAGGCGCGCGGCCTGTTCGGCGAGGTCACCGACCCGATCGAGGCACAGCTCGTGACCGACGACCTGGGCGTCGCGCGCTGGGACTGGCGCCCGGCCCAGGTCGGCGAACTCGACCGCGCGGCGGCGCTGCTGCGGGACGGGCTCAATCCGAGTCAGATGGCGGCGGAGCTTGGGATATCGAAGGCCAAGGGTTATCGGCTGCGGCAGAAGCTGATGGAGATGTCCTAGCGCAGAGCCTGACTACTCCCGGAACCAGTTGCGCTACGACGTCGACGAATCGATACGCTTACATCGACACGACGATCCAATTTATTGAGGACGGCCATCAGTCTGTCGATTGTAAAGCGATCCAGCTTCACTTGGCGGATACGAGAAAAGTCCGCAGCCGCAATTCCAGTCTTCTCGCCTGCTGCACGTACCGTCAGCTTGCGCTGGTCGAGCACGTTGATGATCTGCGCCGCAAGCAGAGCCTTCAGTTGTTCGGCATCCGCGTTTGGACGACCAAGGTCGCGGAACACATTTCCACTGCCGCGAACGAGTTCAATCTTATCGACCATCTGAAATTCTCCTCTCTATCCAATACCGCACTCTCAATTCGCCAGCGTCTCCCGCAGTCGCCTGAGCCGCAGGTGCACCAGATCAAGCTCGGCCTTCGGCGTCTGGATCCCCTTCTTCGACTTCTTCTGAAAGGCGTGCACCACCCATAGGTCGGCCCCAATCTGCAAGGCGTACACGACCCGGAAGGCATCGCCCCGATGCTTCAGCGCGATTTCCATGACCCCGGAACCGAAGCCCTTCAGCGGCTTGGCGATGTCGGCCTTGGCACCATCGGCTGCCACGGTGAGCGCCGCCAGGGCTTCATCCTGGGCGCCCTTCGGAAAGGCCTCAAAGTCCTTCAGAGCCGCCTTGAGCCAGGAAATCGGGCGGGTCATCCGCATAGGTCGTGTTGTCATATTTGACAACATGTGTCAAGGTTTTTCAATTCCGTACGATCAGGCGAAGTTCTCCGGCATTTTTCCTGTTGGCAGGGGATTGACCATGGAGAACAGATCGCGTTGGACTGCACCCGCCGCCAGCGGGGCGCGCTAAGGGATGGAGTCCATCGATGAAAATGAAGCTTCTCGGCCGTACAGGCGTCTCCGTTTCCGAACTCTGCTTCGGCACTATGTCGTTCGGCGGCGATGCCGACGAGGCGACGTCGGCTGCGATGTACAAGGCCGTCCGCGACGCCGGCGTCAACTTCTTCGACTGCGCCAACGAATACAACAAGGGCCAGTCGGAGGAGATCCTCGGTCGCCTCGCCAAGGGCCACCGTGACGACCTGGTGCTCACCACCAAGGTCAACGCCCAGATACGGCCGGACATCAACGCGCGCGGCACCTCGCGGCGCCACGTCGTGCACGCCGTCGAGCAGTGCCTGCGGCGCCTGCAGACCGATCGCATCGACGTGCTGTTCCTGCATCGCTACGACGCGCTGACGCCGATCGAGGAATCGATGCGCGGGCTCGAGGATCTGGTGCGCTCAGGCAAGGTGATCTATCCCGCCGTCAGCAACTGGTCGGGCTGGCAGACCCAGCGCGCGGTCGACATCCAGGAACGCAACAACTGGGCGCGCCTGCAGGTCGTCCAGCCGATGTACAGCCTGGTGAAGCGCCAGGCCGAGGTCGAGATCC
>PLYQ01000238.1 GCA_003153415.1 Rhodospirillales bacterium
CTGTGGCTGAAGACCGTGCGGACCAAGACCCACAAGCTCACGCTCGAGACCAACTCGGGTGCGGGCGAACTCTATGATCTCGTCAACGATCCGCAGGAGATGGACAACCGCTTCGGCGACCCGGGCGTTGCCGCGGTTCAGCGCCAGCTTACCGACATGATCGCCAGTCGCCCGAACGACAAGATCGATCCGCTGCCCCAGATCGGAATGGCGTAAAGGTCGGCATGGAATGATCGGGTGCCGGCCGAGTTGACGCTGTGGCGCTCTTACCGCCCGTTGCACCTAGTCATGGTGAAATGCAGTTTTTGTACTGAGTGCACGCCTACGGACCTATCAGCCGCAATAGTGGAACGCGGCAGCCTACTGCGGCTTTTACCTGATCACGACTGGCTGCACCTTTGTGATGTCGACGCCCCGGAAGGCATACGCCTGGTCGAGCGCCTTCTGCACGAAGCCCGAATAGGCGAGGTAACCGAACGAGGTCGTGAGGAAATTGCGCCAACGGGGATCGAGTTCCTGGCGTATCGCAGCAGTGGCCGGGAAGAGCGCAGGTGGAGTTGGCATGGCGACAATCGTGTTGGGCATGCGTCCGCTCGCCAAGGTCATACCGGTCAGCGACGCCGATATCGCGTCGACCCGGCCGGATTGGAAGGCCGCGATCATCTCGTTGATATTTTGGAAGCGGGTGAGCTCGGCAGCTGGCGCACGTCTGGTCAGCTCGCTCTCCATTGTCGTGCCGACCGGTACGCCGATCTTGAGCTTCTTGTCGTTGATCGCCTGCCATGTCGCGATGTCGGCGCCCGTGTGAGCGAGAATAGCAGTGCCGTACATGAAGAGTGGTTGTGGCACAAAATCGACGACGACGGCGCGCTTCACCGTGCCGTCGAGCGCGAAGATCAGGTCGAACTTGTTGGACTGAAGGCCTACGACCGCGTTGCCGTACGTGGTCTCGACCACTTGCAACTCCGCACCCAGCGCGTCGGCCAGTTCCTTGGCGCAGACGACGGAGAAGCCGCGCCACACGGTGTCGCCTACCTTCACCCCGCCCGGCTTGTCGCTGCCCTCGAGGTCCTTGAAGGCGAATGGCTCGGAGATCGCCGCCCCGAGCCGCAGCTTTTTGGTGTCGGTCACTACCTCCCAGGTCGACTTGCCTTGCTGGGCTTCGGCGCGCCGAGCGCCGATCGCCAAGCCAGCGACGGCGATGGCCGCCCCCACTGCGGTGCCCATTGTCACCGTGCGCCGTGCCAGCATGTGCTTCGATCGTTCGCTCATGTCCCCCTCCTTCTCGTTTTCCCCATGGACTTCTTCCTTCCCCTTTTACTCCAGAGCATGTTCGGGATCACCAGAATCGCCTCATTGGGGCAGGGCGGACCCTTTGCGGGCGCTGCGATCGCGGAAGCTGTGGTAGCGCACGGCCGATTCGACGATGAGGCCACGCAGCGGGTAGTAGGGCAGCGTGCGGAAGGTCGAGGCCGGCAAGGCTAAATCATCGATGCCGGCTTCACCCGTTGCCCAACGCGCCAACTCACGACCCAGGATCGTCGCCGTGCAGATTCCCCGACCGCTGTAGCCAAGCGCCGCCGCCACGCCGGGCGCCAGCTCAAAGAGGCGTGGGTAGCGATCGGGCGTCATGGCCATGAAGCCAGTCCAGCGATACTGCCATTGCAACTCACCGAGCTGCGGGTAGAGGAGGCGTGCGTAAGCCGCGAGGCCAGCATAGAGCGCGTCGCTTTCGGCCCCGGCTGTGCCGCCGCCGCCCCCGAGATGCAGCCGGCCGTCGGCATGCAGGCGCACGCCCACCGTAAGGTAGCGCGTGTCTGACATGATCTGCCCGTCAGGCAGGATCGATTTGGCTAAGTTGTCGCGCAATGGCTGGCTCACGATCTGGGGCGTGCGCGCAGGCAGGAAGGTCTTCTGCAGGCCGGGCCAGAAGGCACCAGTGTAGGCGTTGGTCCCAATGATCACGGTATCGGCGTCGACGCCACCACGCTCGGTGATTACCTGCCACCGAGAGCCACCTTGTTCGATGGACCGGCGCTTGATCGCGCGCACGTGCGCCTTCTGCCGGATAGCGCCGCCCCTGTCGATCAGGGCGCGAGCCAGTCCGCGCGCATAACCCAGCGGATTGATGGCGCCGCCGCGCGGATCGAGACAGCCGCCGGCGTAAGCGCCGGTGCCGCTCGCGGCCTCAAGTTCGGCGCGCGACAGCAGGCGCAAGGGTGCACCGCGACGGGTCCATATTTCGACACGACGTTTCAGGTCCGAGAGGCTTGCGGTGGAATGCGCGGCAGTGATGATGCCCGATCGTCTCGCGGCGCAGTCCATGCGATAGCGTTCGATTAAACCAAACACGAGGGCGGGCCCATCGCCGACGACACGTATCAGCTCGGCACCGCGCTCGGTGCCGAAGTGCGCCTCGATCTCATGTGGCTCGTGCTTCAGCGCCGCCACGACCTGGCCGTTGTTGCGGCCCGACGCGCCCCAACCCGGCTCATGGGCATCGAGCACCAGTACTGAGCGGCCCTGCTCGGCAACGTGCAGCGCGGCAGAGAGCCCTGTGTATCCGGCGCCGATCACGACCGTCTCGGCCTTCTCGCTGCCGTCGAAATCCGGCACCGGCGGACATGGGACCGCCGTCGCTGCCCAGTAGGAGCCGGGCAAGTCGGCTTGGTCGTCCATGGGGATGGCGGGCATCAGTCGGTCCGCAAATCACTCATGCCGCCGGTCTCGTCCGCTCCAACCGCCGCACCTCGATGGCGTCGCGCAGCGCATAGTATCCGATCAGAGCCGATACCAGTGGCCGCGCCACGGGATGAAGCCAGATGCGCGTGGGTTGTGACGGCGGCAGCACGAAGTCGCGCGCAGGAGTGCCCGCCGCATAGCGCGCGAGCTCGCGACCCCAGATCGTGGCGAGAGCCACGCCCCGGCCGTTACAGCCCAGCATCGCCAGCAGGCCGGGGCCGAGCTCGTGGATGTGCCAGGAATTGTCGCCGTTCATGGCCATGAAGCCGGTCCACCAGTAGTCAGTTTCAAGCTCTCCGAGCTGGGGAAAGATCCGTTGCAGGCGTGCGTGCGTCGCCCGCCAGTGGGGCTCGCCTTGCGGCCCGAAAGCAGGGCCCTGGCCGCCAAACTGCAGGCGGCCATCGCTATGCATGCGAATGCCCGACAGCAGGCGGCGCGAGTCCGTCATCGGCTGGCCGCCAGGCAGGATCGATTTGCGCACGTTGTCGCGCAGCGGCCGGCTGGTGAACTGATAGGCGCGCACCGGCACGACCGTCGCACGCAGCCCCGGCCAGAGATCGTCGGTATAGGCGTTGGTGCAGAGGAAAACGTGCTCGGCTCCGACCTGGCCCATCGGCGTCTTGAGCTTCCATCGGCCGCCGTCGCGTTCGAGCCTTGTCGCGCGCGTGCCTTCGTGCAGCGATGCGCCTGCCTTGATCGCCGCGCGCGCCAGTCCACGTACATAGGCGAGCGGATTGATCTTGCCGCCGCGTCGATCGATCCAGGCGCCAAGGTAGTAGTCGCTGCCGATCATCTCGGCAGCCTTCCGCCGGTCCAAGAGCTCAACCGGCCGTCCGCGCGCCTGCCAGTAGTCGACGCGCCTGGCGTTGGCGCGCATCGCCGCCTCGGTGTGGGCCGCCATAATGATACCCGGCACTGAATAGTCGCAGTCGATACCGTGCCGCGCGATCAGTCCGGCGACGACGATGGGGGCCTGCTCGGCGGCATCGATGAGGCGCTGGCCGGCGGCAGCGCCGTACCTGGCCACGATCTCGTCGGGATCGTGCTTTGTTGCCGGCGGGACATGGCCAGCATTACGGCCAGAGGCGCCCCAGCCGATTTCGTTGGCTTCCAGCAGAATGACACGCGCCCCTGCTTCGACCGCGTGCAGGGCGACCGAGCATCCGGCGATGCCGCCGCCGACGATCGCCACGTCGGCACGGTGGCTGCCGCGCAACGGGCTCAGCCCAAGTGGCGTCCTCGCATCGGCACTGTAGGTTGTGTGCGGCAGCCGCGAGTCGTCTTGTAGGGGAAGGTGCATGATCTATTAATTCTGCGCCATTTTCAGTCGAGCCGCACCGGGGGCGCGAAACGAGCATCGCGAACCACCACTCGACGATCTGGGCGCGGAGGAAACATTGGGCAGAAGGATATCGTTACCTAGGTGTTTAGTCCCGGCATTTGATGGGTTGGATCGAGAGTGAAGCGATCAGGCTCTTTGGACCAGGTCTTACAGATGTATTCGTAAGGGGTGAGGCCCAAGAGGGTCTTTAGACGACGGGCGAAGTTGTAAGCCATGACGAAGTCGGCAAGGTGGCCTCGCAACTGGTCGTGGGTTTCGTAGTAGTAGCGCTGCACCGTCGCTTCCTTAAGGGTGCGGTTCATTCTTTCGACCTGGCCATTGGTCCAGGGATGATTTGGCTTGGTGAGTCGATGCTCGATGCCATGCTGCCAGCAAGTGCGATCGAACGGATGACCGCGCCACATTGCGGTGGGCTTTGAACGGTTCTTCGGCAGGTCGGCGAACTGGATGCCGTTGTCGGTGAGCACGGTATGGATCTTGTAGGGAACAGCTTTGATCAACGCCTGCAGGAAGTCCGTGGCCACGCGCGTGGTGGCTTTCTGGTACAGCTCGACGAAGGCGAACTTGGAAGTCCGGTCGATAGCCACGAATAGATAGAGCCTGCCTTCTTGGGTGCGGACCTCGGCAATGTCGACGTGGAAGTAGCCGATCGGATAGGTCTTGAACTTGCGCTTGTCCGGCTTGTCGCCCTCGACCTCCGGCAGACGGGAGATGCCGTGGCGCTGCAGGCAGCGATGCAGCGACGACCGGGTCAGATGTGGCAGCGTTGCCTGCAGGGCATA
>PLYQ01000289.1 GCA_003153415.1 Rhodospirillales bacterium
CCAAGCTCTTCTTCCTGCCGCCCTACAGCCCCGACCTCAATCCCATCGAGCAGGTCTTCGCCAAGCTCAAGGCGTTCTTGCGAAAGCTCGCTGCCAGATCCTTCGAGGACCTCTTCGGCGCATTCGCCCAAGCCCTCACTCGATTCAACACAGCCGAGTTTGCAAACTACTTCAAAGCCGCTCGATATGCCCACTGACCCGAAAAATGCTCTAGCGTCCGCGCATTACTCGCATCAATACCGTTGACGCTGGCGAGCCTTAGTAAGGTAGCCTTCAAAATTCGGTTCGGCAGCGTGTCCGCGCTCAGTTCATCGAATTCACAATGAAGCCGCGGTTCTCTCCGCATGGCGAGTAGGTGCTGCGCGTGAAGCACTGTTTGGGTCCCTTCAAATATCGGCCGCCGGTCCCAATCACCACCGCTTGATCATCGCAGCACACCGTACAGCTAGGCAGTCTTTCCACGGAAGGTTGTTCAGCCGGTGGATGTCGGGTAAACTCTCTGATCTGAGGGGGGCTGGTTATGGCGACGATAGTCGGCGTCCATGGCGTTGCTCAGCAATTCAAGGGATCCGAAATTCTCAGGACCGAGTGGGAGCCGTCCTTGCACGATGGCGTCTCGCTTGCCGGCGGTGCCTTGCCGGAGGGAACGCTGGCCTGCGCCGCCTATGGCCACACCTACCGACCGCCAGGCAATGTTCGGGCGGCCGGCGATGAGCATTTCAAGCCCTCCGATTTGACGGATGATGAAGCAGAGCTTGTGTGGTTGCTGTTGGAGGAGGCCGCTCGCGCGGAGCCTGATCGTATTCCCCGCGGGAACCTTCGGGCTTCGACGCCTGGCTCAGTACAGATCGCGCTGCGTCAGCTTTGCCGATCTCGCTTTCTCGTCGGCGTGGCCGAGCGCGCGTTCATCGGCGACCTCAAGCAGGTCACGCGCTATATCATGGAGCCGGAGACCCGGTCGCTGGGACAGGCGGCCATCGATTCTGTCGTCAGCGAGGATACGCGCATCATCATCGCCCATTCGCTGGGAACCGTCGTAGCTTACGAGGCGCTTCATACTTATGCCGGCGATCCCCGTTGGGCGAAGGTCAGGACCTTTATCACCCTAGGCTCGCCGCTGGGCATTCCGAATCTGATCTTCGAGGCGCTGCACCCGAGTCCCTCAGGCGGCAAAGGACATTGGCCTCCCGGCATCACCCAATGGACGAATATTTCGGATGATGGTGACCTTGTCGCGTTGGTCAAGAAGCTTGGCCCCCTATTTGGGCCGGAGCTGGTTGACATCCGGGTCCACAACGGCTCGACCGCGCACGATATCCGGCCCTATCTGACCGCCCGAGAGACAGGAGAAGCGATCCTCCATGGTCTCGCCTGAGCTTGGGCTACAGATCGAACCCGACGGTGCCCCAGCAAATCCGGGACGCTGGTTCATCGGGATCGGTGTGGGCCAATACGACGACGCAGCGCTCAATCTCAGAATGGCGCTTGGAGATGTCGACCGCATGTCGATCTGGTTCACGCGGGATTCGCGAGTGGATCACCGTATTGCACTAAGGGAACTGGCTTCTAATCCGACTTGGGCGCAGATCTCCAGCCAGTTGCGTAATTTCCTGAACCAGCGCGTCCCGGACGACGTGGTCGTCATATACATCGCCTGCCACGGGGAGCAGGAGGCTGGCGAAGCCTATCTTTTTGGGCGAGACACGCCGCGTGCCAATCTCGCCGGATGCGCTGTCTCCGCACGGCAACTCGGCCTGATGCTCGGCGCGAGTAAGCCGCACAATGTCCTGGTCATCGTTGATGCCTGCGTGGCGGGCACCATCGCAGCAGCTATCGCTGATGCCACGCGCCTCGCGGTACGCGAACAAAACACGCGCGATCCTTATCGCCGGTTCGCGCAGGTGATGATCGCTAGCACCTTCGGCCTCGATCCAGCTCAGGACGGCCAGTTCGTCGAGGCCTTTCTACGCACGATATCCAATGAGCGCTGGACGGGTACAGCCAGGCCGTGGATCAGCCTCGAACAGCTCATTCAGGGCCTCAACGAGGAGCTTCGCGAAAAGGCGCCCGGCCAGCGGGTTGAATGCACCCACTGGTTCAACGGCGAGATCCAGCTTATCCCGAACCCCAATGTCGGACGGCGGCAGCACGGCGGATTGTTCGACGACAAAGAGTTCGCCGCGCACTTCGATCCCGCCTCGCGTGGCGTATCCCGCAGCGAGACCGGCTACTTCTTCACTGGGCGAACCACCGAGCTGGCACGGGCAAGCCAGTGGTTGAACATGCCGAAAGCGGTCGACGCTGGGTCCAGTCCTATGTTCGTCATCACCGGCTCGCCAGGCACAGGCAAGTCTGCACTGCTCAGCCGCATTGCCGTCCTTTCGCAGCCGGACCTTCTGCCGCCGGGCACCGATCTAGCGAGACTCCCACCCGAAACCGTTCCCCGGCCCAATGCGCTGGACGGCGTTATCTGGTGCCACGGCAAGACGCGCCGGCAGGTGATCGGCGATCTTGCGCGCGTCCTGGATGGAACCGCGTCTACACCGGACG
Organism: Rhodospirillales bacterium; assembly: GCA_003153415.1. Lineage (GTDB taxonomy): Bacteria > Pseudomonadota > Alphaproteobacteria > Reyranellales > Reyranellaceae > Reyranella. The sequence continues at coordinate 2,551 of PLYQ01000289.1, forward strand.
CTCTGTTCGGCTTGGCGGAGGCACATGGCCGAGGAAAGGTCATCGCGGTCGATGCGCTCGACGAAGCGGCGGCTGACGAGGCTGAGGCGATCGCGCGAGAAGTGCTAGCCCCCCTTGTGAGCAAGTCGTCCGTGCGGCTCATGATTGCAACGCGCAAGCATGCAATTGGCGGTGGCGGCGCGAACCTTCTCGATGAGCTCGCCGTGCCCCGTCGCGAGCTACTCGACCTCGACCTCTCGACCAATCACAGGGCCGACCTGATCCGCTATGTTGAGGCTCGGCTGGAGGCACGCGGATTTGCGGCTTCACGCAAGGAGGGAGACGCGGCGGCGAATGTCGGTGCGCTTGCTCAGGCAATCGCCATGGCGGCCGGCAAGTCCTTTCTGGTCGCTTCGATCCGCTTGCGCAGCGCGCAGCCGCATCAGGTTGGCGCCTACCACCTCCCCGCAGAAGTCGGCGAAGCACTGGCCGGGTATCTCGATCGCCTGCCCGAACCCGAGCGGATCCGCGACGTCCTGCGTCCGCTGGCCTGGGCGCTGGGGCCGGGGCTGCCATGGGGCACAATCTGGCCTGCCCTGGCGACGGCGCTTGCCGACGATGCCAAGGCGGTCGACGACGAGGCTATCGGCGCGGCGCTTGATGCCGCCGGCGATCTAATCGTCGAATCTGATGATGGCGGCGAGCCCGTATATCGTCTGTTCCATGAGGCGCTGGCCGAGCATTTGCGCTCAATGACAACCCGGCGCGCTGAGGCGCCTGGCCTCATAGGCAGGGCGCTGTTGGCTCTTCGCACCGAGCGCAGATGGTCGGACGTGCCTCGTTATGCGCGCACATATCTGCCCGCGTTCCTCACCAATGCCGAAATGCTCGACGAGTTGAGTGCAATCCTGCTCGATCCAGCATGGGCCCGGCTGCGGCGCATCGACAGTGGTGATCCGCTTTCGACGGCCCACGATGTCGAGGCAGCGGCCGCTTCGTTCCTCAAATACCGGCGCCCGCTTGATCTCGCGCCGCTCTGTCACCAGCACAGCCGCGACATGACCGAAACCGTGCCGCCGCTGATCGAGGTGCTGGCACTAAGCGGCCAATCTCGCCGGGCCGAGGTACTTGCCGCGAATTTGACCGATGTAGCCGATCGCATGCTTGTGTATCGGGCGCTGGCACAGATCTATGCAACCGACCAAGATCCCGATGGCGCCCGTCGCTGCGCGGACGAGGTCGAACGGGCACTTCCCGCAATGCATGCAGATCATCGCCCAATGGCTTGGTGTTGGACTGCGCAGGCGGCTATGGCGGCGGGCCTGCCGGAACGCGCGCGGCGATGCGCCATCAAGGCTTTTGAGGCGGTTGCCCTGAACGATGAGTGGGATCGACTAAACGGGCTGTTCTGGGCCGCAATGGCCTCGCGCCTTACCGACCATGCGGACACCCGCATGCGCGTCCGGGCTGAGCTGGAACAAGGGATCGGCGTGGTTCCCACATTCAGAAATCAGTTCCTGCAGGCCGCTGCTATCGCCGGCTGCACAGCTTTCCTCAGGCAACAGCTCGAAGGAGTTCTGGCCCTCGCCCCGGGTCAGCATTCGACGGTGCGCATCGGCAACCTCGCGCTCGCGCTCGCCGACGCCGGATTGCTGGACGAAATGACGCGATTGGTCAACCACGTGGGCAACTCGATACCGTCCGGCGAACCGGACAGCGTGAAACGGTGGACGTGGGCACTAGCCATATCGGGCCGCCTCGCTGCAGCGGTGGACGCGCTGGCGCTAATCGGAAACGGGGTCGAGTGCAGTAAGGCCATTGGGCAGATTGCAGACATTATCGCGAGGTCCGGTGATACGGCGCTCATCGAGCGACTCAACATAGAGATCAAGCGTTTCATTCCTTGCGAGGAACCGCGCACCGAGGCGCGTTTGATCCGCGCCATGTGGACGATCGGACAGCGCGAAGCCGCGCTCGCCGAGGCCGAAAGAGCCATGGCTGCGAGCGGCCGCGTCAGTGCCATGATCGATCCGCGCGTGGAGGAGCGCAGCAACCCGACCGGCGTGCGCAACAAAGCCGGTCGCAAGACCGCGCGTCGGGCCATGGTGACAAGCCGTGCGCCGGTCGTCGACCAGATCAACTGTGGCATAGTGGAAACCGCCGCGAGCAAGGGCGACCTCGCCAGTGCGCGCGAGATCGTCGCAAAGATCGAGGTTCCTCAATTCAAGGCGGAGGCGCTCGGCGCCATCGCACTGCATGATCCCGACGTCGAGGCCGGCATCGACAGCTGGATGGAAGCCCTGATCGCCGCGCGCCGAGCAGGACGCGGCGCGGTGGCGCTCAGGCTGCCGTCGGGCATTGAACTCCTGCAAAAGGCCGGCCGGCCAGCCGAGGCCCTCGCCCTAGAGCACCGAATAGTGGACATCGATGCGGCCTGGCAGCTCGAACTGTTCATCGGGGAATATGCCTCGCTACGCACCAGCGTGGCAGCCGGGGGCGAGCGGACCCGAATCTTCGAGAATCTGTTGCTCGTGCCAATGCATCTCGCTCGAATGCGAACATGGTCCAAGGCCGAGGTGCGCGCGGCATGGGACCGCGGTGAGGATGGCAGTCGGCTGTTCGCAGTTGGTCTCATGCGGGGTGATCCTGCTTTAGTCGTCTCCGATCTGCTGGCCGAGGGCATTCGCGCCTCGCGCAGCGCGTTCGAGCAGGGACAGGCTCTACAGGCTGTTGCCGACGCGCAGGCGAAAGTCGGTGTGGCGGAGACAGTCCTGCGGGCGATTAGTGACGAGATGTCCGGCCTGCCGCGCCCCGGCGGATCACGCGCCTGGCTCGACGGTCCAAACCGTTATCGGCTTGCCAAACAGATTCTCGAGCGGCACGAAAAGCGTTGAAGCAGAGCCTGCGAGCCGTATTCAGCTGGGACTACGGTCGCAGCACTCATCCGGGAATGTGGTTCTCGTCAAATGAGGTTGTGTTCGCGCAGTGTTTAGCAAAGACAAGTCTCGAAACTGTTATGCCATATTTCCTTTCGGACGCAATTTCCGATTGCACGCTGTGCGTGTATTAAGCTAGCGTTAGATACCGCAGCCTTGACCCGGAAAGAGAGTAAGAGATGGCCAAGATCATGCAAATATTGGGAGGGATAGCTGGCGCTCTGACCCTCCTGGTCGGGATCAAGATTAGCATTGGACAGCTTCTTCCTCAGAGTGTGACGGATAGTGCGAACGCCCAATTCGCTAAGGTTGCTGATTTTGTTTTCAATGTGGATTGTGATTTGGAGGGGGAGTGGAAGTGTGTGGGGCCGGGTTGTCAGGTGCCACCAAGCCAGGCCCCTCGCATCGAGAGGTTTGGCGGAGGCTATCGGCTCACGAACGAACGAGACCAGAGGCAGGGAACAAACACGGCGTCGGCCATATCGGTTGGTCCTAGAATGTTATTCGTCCCGGCATGGGACGCGGCCAAGGGGGGAATGTTTATTCGCGCTTCTTCAGACTGCAGAACACTTGAGCCCGTGGGAAGCAATGGGACCAAGCTTGAATTGGTGAAACGTCACATCAAATGACGTCGTGGTGGTGGCCTGTTGCTAGCGGAAGGCCGAGACTAACGGACCGATCCCGCAAAATGACGGCTTTGGGAGAGTGTTGGAGGGCAGGGGGCTTTCCTCCGCCATTAGCGGCAGACACAAAGAGGTCCATCCAAGCAGTTCGAACACGCTAAGGAGGACGCACGTAATTCACTCATTCCACGCCTCTGCCGCCAGGGGCAGCTCATTGAGTTCCGCGCGAGCCTCGCGCCACGTCGGGTAATAGTCCGTCATAAGTGCGAGGAAGCGCGCGCTGTGTTTTGGTTCGATGAGGTGGACCATTTCGTGCACGACGACGTATTCCAGCAAGTCCTTCGGCTTCTTCACGAGTTCCGTGTTAAGTCGGATATTGGCCGCCCGATGATTGCAGCCACCCCATTTTGTCTTCATGCGTTGGAGGAAGTAACCGGAAACCCTCACCCCGAGCTTCGTCTGCCATTTCCGGATAAGCACAGGTACGACTTCATGCAACAGGGAGCGGTGCCACACCTGCATGACCTCCTCCCGCTTCGCCAGAGTGCTGTTGTGGCGCAGAGTGAGAGTGATCTTTCGATGGTCCAGTCGCACGGAAGGCTTCGCCTCCTTCTCGACGACGGATAGCAGATAGCGCCGCCCCCAGAGATAGTGGCTCTCCCGTTGGACAAAGTGGCGTGACGTTTCCCGTGCCTGCTTTCGCAGCTTTGCCTGTTGATCGCGAATCCAGCCCAACTTGGATATGGCGTAAGCGCGGGCCACTTCCAATCGGGTTCCAATGGACCAGCGAGACGCGGCCGGCAGGCGGATGTACCGACAGGTGGACGTGCCTGATATCCTTTCGCGTCATCGCGATGGCGATCTCGCCGAGCCGGATCGTTTCAACCATCAGTAGCCCGGCTGGTTCTTGATGATTTCGAAGAGCGCTCGCGTGGCCTCGCGGTCACGGTTGAGCAGCGGGAACAGCGCATTCAGCACCTGTGCCTCACGAGCCTGGTCGCCCTTCCAGCCGGCCGGGGCGCGCTCGCGCACGGTCAGGTCGATCTGCAAGGCCAGTGCAGCCTTTCCATCGTCCGTGGCGGGGCACTGAAAGCTCGTCGCGGCGATCGAACCGAGGTTGTTGAAGAGCACGACAGCCTCATGCTTGCCATGCAGGACTGCAGGCACGCCTGCCTCGGGCTGCCTTGCGGCCAGCCGCTTCACCAGTGCCTCGGCCTTGCGCAAAAATTCCTCGTACGCCGCCGTATCCGCCCGGCTCTGCTTGATGAGGTCGTCGAGCA
>PLYQ01000142.1:0-952 GCA_003153415.1 Rhodospirillales bacterium
GGCAGCGGGATGCGCACCGGGCAGACACTCTCGCAGCGGCCGCAGAAGGTCGAGGCATTGGGCAGGTTGCCCGCCTCCTCGACACCGATCAGCTGCGGCGTCAACACCGCGCCGATCGGCCCGGGATAGACCCAGCCGTAGGCGTGGCCGCCGATCGCACCGTAGACCGGGCAATGGTTCATGCAGGCACCACAGCGTATGCAGCGCAGCATGTCCTGCATCTCGGTGCCCAGCACGGCCGATCGGCCGTTGTCGAGGATGACGACGTGATAGTGCTCGGGCCCGTCGAGATCGTCGGCGCGCTTGGGTCCGGTATTGAGCGTGGTGTAGGCCGAAGATTCCTGTCCCGTGGCCGAGCGCGCCAGCACGCGTAGCAGCACGGCGGCGTCCTCGAGCGTCGGGATCACCTTTTCAATGCTCGCCAGCACGATGTGCATTTTGGGCAGTGTGTTGGACAGGTCGGCATTGCCCTCGTTGGTCACCAGCATCGACGAGCCGGTCTCGGCCACCAGGAAATTGGCGCCGGTCAGGCCGACGTCGGCATCGAGGAATTTCTGGCGCAGCACGTAGCGCGCCTCGGCGACAAGATCGTTGCGCTCGGTCAGCCGCTTGGTNNGCGATGATGTGGCTGGGCGGCTCGTGGCGCAGCTGGATGATGTACTCGCCGAGATCGGTCTCGATCGGCGCGATGCCCAGTTCCTCGAGATGCTCGTTGAGCGCGATCTCCTCGGCCACCATCGACTTGGACTTTGCGACGGTCCGCGCATTCATGCTCTGGCACAGCTCGGCAATGATGCGCCGCGCGTCGGCCGCGGTNNAAATCGAGATTGGCCAGCGTGTGATCCTTGATGTCGCGCGCGCAATCGCGCAGCGCCTCGAACTCGGGCAGCCGCTCGGCCGCCTGGCGGCGCCGCTCGGAAAAGCCCACCTTCAGCTTGGCCAGCGAATCCTG
>PLYQ01000142.1:1023-26352 GCA_003153415.1 Rhodospirillales bacterium
GATTTTTCGCCAACCATGGCATTGGATATTTCAGGATATTTCACGCAGAAGGTGCCGCCGAAACCACAGCAGACTTCGGGGGTTTTCATCTCCCGCAGGCGGACGCCCGCGACTGAGGCGAGCAGGCGGCGCGGCTGTTCCTTGACCCCGAGCTCGCGCAGGCCCGAGCAGGAATCGTGATAGGTCACGGCCCCGTCGTAGCGTGCGGCGACCTTGCTCACGCCCAGCACGTCGACCAGGAACGACATCAGCTCATGACTGCGGGCGGCGAGATTTTCCGCCCGCGCCTTCATCGCCGGGTCGTCATCGAACAGCCCGGGATAGTGATGAGCGAGCATGCCGCCGCACGAGCCCGACGGGGCGACCACCGCTTCGTAGCCTTCGAAGGTGTCGATGACCTGGGTGGCGATCGCCCGTGTCGTGGCCCGGTCGCCGGAATTGTAGGCCGGCTGGCCGCAGCAGACCTGCAACGGCGGGACTTCGACGCTACAGCCGGCTTCCTCCAGCAACTTAATGGCGGCAAAACCCACCGAGGGCCGGAACAGGTCGACCAGACAGGTGACAAAAAGTGCGACACGACGAGGCTGGGACGCCGGTCCGGATGAGGCTGAGCTGGACACCATCCGGAACATGGCAGCGCTTGAAAGACCGTTCAACGCTCCAAAACGGNNCAGCGGGCGTTTGCCCGCTGCTGCCAGAAGCAGAATGGTCCGACGCACATGCTCCGGCGTTCGATACGGCTGGTCGCACAGCCATTTCAGGATCGGAGATCCGCTTCCGAAGCAGGAAGAGAATGCCCGCGCGCCCTCGAAATGATCGCCCGTAGCAGCGGCAAACCAGGCACTGGGGTCACCGATCGGCTCGATGGTGTCGAAACGCCCGCTGGCCGGCCAGAACGGCTCGTTGACCGTCGCACCCGGGCGGCGGAGGACATCGAGCAATCCGCGGACGATCGTCACGGATTGGCTGCGCCGGCCCCATTCCCAGGCGACGCGGGCGTAGGTCGACAGACGTGCCGGCGTTGGCGCTCGGATGCACACGCGCGAAAGGCGGCAAAAGAGAAGGCAAGCGCATCGGCGCGCCGGGCCATGCTCTCGGCGGGCGAGCGCCAGGTCGCGTAAGCGGCAAGGGCTGCCTCATAGTCGGTATCCAAAGACGGCGGGCTGCGCTCGAACTTGAATGCCTTGGCGTAGGCCTGCTGGTTCAGGAGCTGCCGCTGAATTCTCTATCCGAGGGCTTGGCCCGCCAGGCGCCCATGTCTTGCACGAGCATGCCACGTTCGATGAGGCCTGAAGCGGTTGACGGTTTGGCCGCGAACAGATTGAGCTCGAAATCATCGACTGGCGTTCCATCCGTCAATGGCACCAGCAACGGCAGGCCGGGCAGGAGCCGGAAGGACCGGTACCCCTGATCCTCGACCGTGTTTCGAAGACGATCGTTCACCTTCTCGCCAGTCCTGATCTCGAACATCACGAGGGGCGAGTGCTCGGAAAAAACCGGCGGCCGCCGGCGAGCACTCGTTCCTCTTCGCCTTCGGTGTCGATCTTCACGAAATCGATTGCCGGCCAGTCGTGCTCGGCACTCTGCCTGTCAAGAGAGGTCACCGCGACGGCTTCACCCTGCCCGCTGGCATCATCGTCGAGGGCGTGTAGTTCGCTGCTGTGGCCATGTCGCAGGTGGCCCGTCCGGTTGTCGTCCGACAACGCCTTGCCGACAATCCTGAGATTCCCGACGGCGTTGAGCGCACTGCTCGTCTCCAGAAGTTGCCGCGTCTCGGCCGCCGGCTCTAAGCGAACACCAGTCCTGTCGGCCCGACGGCGCGTGCCATCCGCAGGCTATAGACGCCGGCATTCGCGCCGATATCGACGGCCGTCATGCCGGGCTGCAGATACTGCATCAGAAACGGCAGTTCTTTTTCGAACCAGGTTTCCTGCTCGAGAAGGACGTATGTGGTGATCGAGTCGAGGCGGGGGCGAACAGCAAGGGTCACCCCTTCTCTGATCTTTAGATGGAGAGGATTCACCTATGCGCTTCCATTCGAACGTGGCCACCTTGGCAGTCACNNGGAGGAATACATGGCCAGCAAGCCGATTTTGACCGACGAAAGCGGCGCACCCGTCGCCGACAACCAACACTCGCAGAGTGCCGGCCCAGGCGGCCCGCTACTGCTGCAGGATCATCATTTCATCGAGAAGCTGGCGCGCTTCGACCGCGAGCGCATCCCCGAACGGGTGGTGCATGCCCGCGGCTCGGGCGCCTACGGCACGTTCGAACTCACCAAGGATTGCAGCGCCTGGACCAGGGCCAAGTTCCTCAACGGCGTCGGCAAGAAGACCGACACGTTCCAGCGCCTCTCCACCGTTGCCCTGGAGCGCGGCTCGTCCGACGTGGTGCGCGATCCGCGCGGCTTTGCGCTGAAGTTCTATACCGAGGAGGGCAACTACGATCTGGTGGGCAACGGCACGCCGATCTTCTTCATCCGCGATCCGCAGAAGTTCCCCGACTTCATCCATTCGCAGAAGCGCGATCCCTTCACCAACATGCAGGAGCCTGACAACGCGTGGGACTTCTTCTCCCATTCGCCCGAGGCCACGCATCAGTTCACCTGGCTGTTTGGCGACCGCGGCATTCCCGCGAGCTAGCGCAATCTCGATGGCTTCAGCTCGCACACATACCAGTGGGTGAACGCCAAAGGCGAGATCTTCTGGGTGAAGTATCACTTCAAGACCAACCAGGGGATCAAGAACCTGACGTCGGAGGAAGCCGCGCATATCGGTGCGACGAATCCAGACCATCATCATCAGGACCTGCTGCAGTCGATCGAGAAAGGCCAGTTCCCGTCCTGGACGGTGAAGGTCCAGATCATGCCGGCCGCCGAGGCCGCGGGCTACCGCTTCAACCCNNTTCGATCTGACCAAAGTCTGGTATTACAAAGACTACCCGCTGATCGAGATCGGCAAGCACACGCTCAACCGCAATCCCGACAACTACTTCGCCGAGGTCGAGCAGGCGGCCTTCAACCCGGCCAACTTCGTGCCGGGCATTGGACCCTCACCGGACAAGATGCTGCAGGGTCGTTTGTTCTCCTACGGCGACACGCAGCACTATCGTCTCGGCATCAACCACACCCAACTGCCGGTCAACCGGCCGCGCACCCCGGCGGGTGCGCAGAACTACGGCCGCGACGGCGCGATGCGCTTCGATGGCAATGGCGGACGGGCCAAGAACTACGAGCCCAACAGCTTCGACGGCCCGGCCCAAACCAACGTGCCGATCTATGCCGGCGTGGAAGTGAGTGGCGTCACGGGTTCCCACAAACCGGTGCTGCACAAGGAGGACAGCGATTTTGTCCAGGCCGGCGCACTCTATCGCCTCATGAAGGAAGACGAAAAACAGCGCCTGATCGCCAATATCGCGGGCAATCTCGGCAAGGTGTCGCGCGATGACGTCGTGAGCCGCGCCGTTGCCCACTTCCGGGCGGCCGACCCCGACTACGGCGCGCGCCTCGATGTGGCGATCAAGGCGTTTCGAGCGTAGCGCTAGGACGCTGCTCTAGCCTTTGTTGGGCACCAGGACGATGGCCCGGCCGCCGCTGTTCATGCGGCCGGCCCATTCGGAGGCTTGCGCGCCGGCGCCGTAGAATACGTCGCCGCGCGCCGGTCCCTTGATGGCAGCGCCGCTGTCCTGGGCGATCATCAGGCGGCGGTAGATCTCCGTGGCGCCGGGCTTGCCGATCAGCGGCCGCGACGTGTCGATCCAGATCGGCGTGCCGTAGGGCGTGAAGACGGTGTCGACCGCCAGGGTGCGCTGCGGCGTCACTGGTACGCCCTCGGCGCCGGAAGCGGCGGCATTTCTTGTGTCCTTGAAGAATATGTAGCGCTCGTTCTTGCGCATGACGTCGCGCGCCTTTTGTGGATTGCGCTTCAGCCAGTCGCGGATCGCCGGCCACGTGGCTTTGTCGCTCTGCATCACGCCCATCTCGACCAGCACGTTGCCGATCGCGGTGTAGGGCCGGTTATTGGAGCCGTCGAAGCCGAGGCTGAGTGTGCCGCCTTCGGCCAGATGCACACGGCCATTGCCCTGCACCTGCGCCTCGAACAACGCCACGGGATCCTGTACCCAGGCAACCTCCAGTCCCTTGCCCTTCAGCGCGCCCTGCTCGATCTCGGCGCGCGTGTAGTACGGCTGATCGCCGAGATCGGTCGGCCGGCGATAGACCGGCACCGTGAACAGGCGTGAAGGTGCGCGGCTGCCGCGCAGCTCAGGCTCGAAATAGCCGGTGAATTTTCCCGGCACCTGTACCACCAGCGGGCGGAAATTGTCCTCGAAGAAACGACGGGCGGTGGCACCGTCGCTGTCCTTGACGCCGGCGGCGACGTCGCAAATGCGCTTCCACTCGGCGGCGGTGATCGTCTTCTCGCCGCCATCTGTCGCGATCTTGGTGTCGGCGGCGGTGACGAGCTTGGGGCAGGATCGCCGGAAGGCGGCCAGGGCTTCGCCATGCTTGTCCTGGGCCCAGCCGGCGATTTCATTGAACGAGGTCGGCGCCATCGCCACCTTGTTCTCGGACGCTCCGCCCAAGCCGGCGCACGCGGAGAGGAGGCCGGCGGCGGCGAGCAAGGCTGCGCCACCGGACGGAACGGCCCAGTTCATTCGGACGTGCCTCCCCTCAGCCTTCGCTTTCAGTCTTGATCAGCAACCAGTTGGGATCGCCGGATTTAGTGTCCCTCCGGAACGTCCACAGATCCACGACCTTTTGCACTTCGTTGGGATTGCCGTCGGCAACCTGGCCCTCGGCGCTGCGCGTGACGTTGATCTGCTCACTGACGAAGCGAACCGTGACCGAGGCGTTGCTGCCCTGCAGCTCGGCCGAAGCGATGTCCGACGCTTCGAAGCCGATCAGGGTAGTCTCGATTTTCTCACCGCGTTCGGCACGGCCGCGGATTGCCGCCTCGAAGCTCGAGAAGGTTGGGCCGTCGAGCAGCGCCCGCAACGGGGCCGTCTCGCCCTTGGCGAAAGCCTCGACGATGGTCGTGAAGGCGGCACGCGCGCCGGCTGCGAAACCAAGCGGCTCGAAGCCCGGGTCGGCGGCACGGATGGCAGCGACCCCGGCCGATGCAGTCGGCAGGACCACGGCGCGAATACCACCCGGCCCCGTGGTCGCAGATGTCGAGGGACGGGGCGCCGATGCGGACGGTAAGGGCACGACATTGTCGTTGCCCGAGGCGGTTCCGGACGGCGTCTCGCCGAGGCGCGGAGGGGTCGCCGGCGGCGGTGCCGGCGGGGTAAACGGATCGCGCGCCGGCGGCCGTTCGCTGCCGGTGCGTTTGCCGAGAACGGAACGCAGCCGCAGGATCAGAAAAACCGCGACCAGCCCGATCAGAATGATGTCGTAGTTGTTGCCCACGATGGCGCTCCGCCAACATGCGCCTAAGCCGCTTTCGCCCCTCGGGCGAAACGGCGAGAAGGCGCTGAATCGCTCCCCACCAGCATTAAATTACATAAGCCCCGAATAGGGAAAGGGCAAGGCAACGGGAAAGCCCGGCGTCCGGCCCTCATGCTGTCCTTGGCAAGGCCAGGACCACAATATCGACCAAATCGGCCACCCCGCCAACCGGTCGCCCGGGTCGGCGGTCGCGCACCGCCGGCGGCCGATAGCCCTGGCTCTCGGCCAGGGCATAGGTGGCGCCGTCGGTGACCCCCCGGGTTTTTTCTTCCTTGTTATGCTTTTCAAGTTTTGCCGCGAAATTGACGGCGTCGCCGATCACCGTGAATTCCAGCCGCTCGCCATCGCCGACGGCCCCGAACACGACCCGTCCGGACGCGACGGCAAGCCCGATGTCGAGCGGGGCGAGGCCCGCCGCCCGCCGGTCGACTGCCCAGCTGTCCGCCGCTTCGATCACCGCGTCGGCGGCGCGGAGAGCGTCCGCAGCGGCGGTCGGCGAGGCGGCCACCGCGCCGAACGAGGCGAGGATGCCGTCGCCCAGGAATTTGTCGATGCTGCCGCCGTTGCCTACGATCAGCGGGCAGACACGGCCCTGGTAGTCCTGCAGCACCTTCATCACGTCGCCGGGCGCCAGCTCGGTCGACAACCGGGTGAAGCCGCGCAGATCGACGCTCAGGATGGCGACGTCGCGCAGTTCGCCTTCGCCCGCCTTCACCGACATCGCTGCGCTGCGGATGCGGTTGGCGACGCTGGGATCGAAGAAGCGCGACAGGTCGCGCGCCGCGGCACCTTCGCTGACCGCCCGGGTGAGCAGATGGCGGGCGCGCGCGATGGCGACGGCAAGCACCGCCGTGGTCAGCAGGATGGCGATGATCTTGTCGACCTCGGCGTGGACCAGAAGCGCGTTGGAGGTCATGTACTCGACGAAATCGTCGGTCGGGTTGGCCGGTCCGCCGCGACCGCTCACGGCGTAGAGGATGAGGGCGATCCAGCCCGCCACCGCGACCAGGCCGGTGAAAACCACGAAGCGCGCCTCGAAGCGCAACGCGCGCAGCGCGATGAACAGGAAGACATAGAGCAGCGTCGGGACCTTCAGGTAGAAGACCGCGGGCTGGGCGTATTTGTAGTGGAACGAGTAGATCAGCCCCATCAGCAGGGCTATATCGGCGACCACCGAAACATAGAGCATCCAGGGCAACAGCAGGCGGCGATAGGCCAGCATGAGCCGCACCACGCAGAAGGCGCCATAGATGGCGAAGACCTCGGCTTCGAACGAATAGTCTTCCTGCACCACGCCGACCGGCATGGTGGTCGATTCATAGACCGTGGCGACCAGGCCCACGATCGCGAGCTGCACCCAGCCGATCAGGATCTCGCTGCGTTCCTGCTGGCGGCGGATGGCGTCGCGCACGCGCTCCGGCAGGTTTTCCGGTCCGCCGCCGTCGAACAGCCAATTGCGCAGCCGGGCGAACATCAGCGTTTCTCGATCCACAGGCTGGTGGCCATCGCGTCCGACGGCCGCGGCAGGCGCGCCACCACCGACCGTTCGAGGCGTTCGCCGAGCCGTTGCTTGGCCCAGACACTGGAAAACAACGGCAGGTAGGCCCCTGTCGTCAGCAGGGGCAGCACGCCCTGCTGTTCGTTGTAGGCCCGCCAGCCCCAGACCGGCGGATAGTCGAAGGGCAGGAAGACATCGTGGATGTGGACCAGCGCGCCGGACGGCAGGCGCGGCAACACGCGATTGAGCAGCAGGTCGACGTCGCTGCCGGGCATCAGGATGTGGCTGGAATCGATGAACAGCGCGTCGCCCGCCCTGAGCTCGTCGAACAGATCGAGCGGGGTGGCCTGCAGCGTCGAGGACACGACGCGTACGCCCGGCAGGCCGGCAATGTCGGCGCGCGGCGCGGGATCGATCGCTAGAATCTCGCCGACGCCGGCCAACGCCCGCGCCAGCACCCGGGTGGAATGGCCCGAGCCGACCTCGAAGATGCGCTGCGGCTTGCGTTCGCGCACCAGGGCATAGGCGACGGCTGAATCGAGCGAGGGAAACCAGGCCTGCTCGAGCAGGCTGCCCAGGCCTTCAAGCGCTGCGGCCTGGCCATCGACCAGATCGAGCACGGCCTTGAAGGCGGCGTCGTGGCGCTCGAACAGCGCCTCGATGGCAGGATAGGGCGGCTGCGCCCCGGGCGGCGGCAGGAGCGGTGCATAGCGGTGTGGGATGAACCAGCCGCGCGGCGCCAGGCTGAGTACGGTCGGCAGGCCGAGCGCCAGACGCCGCCAACGTCCGCGCAGGCTGAGCGAGGCGCTCACGGGCTGAGCGATAGGCCTTCGTGCGCCACGATGACGCGTGGCAGTCCGCTGGCGACGGTCCCGGGCCTCTGCACCGCCGCCTCGCGCGCGACGCCGTCCATGAAAGCGTCGTCGTGGCTCGGGTCATGGTGGAAGATGGCGAGCGTGCCGACGCCGGCCGCATCGGCCAGGCGCACGCCCTCCTGCCAGGTCGAATGGCCCCAGCCCTTGTAGCGAGGGTACTCGGCATCGGTGTAGCTCGAGTCGTAGATCATCACGTCGGCGCCGCGGCACAGCTCGACGATGGTCTTGTCGCGCTCGCCCTCGCGGTGCTCGGTATCGGTGATGTAGCAGATCGACTTGCCGCCATACTCGACGCGGTAGCCGGTGGCGCCGTTGGGATGATTGAGCGGCGCCGTGCGCATCGCCATCTCGCCGCAGGCCAACGCCGCGCCGCAGGTGAACTCCTTGAAGCCGACCTTGGCCTGGAAGATCTCCAGACTGACCGGATAGAGCGGCGGCGCCATCAGGTTGCTGACGACCTTCTTCAGCGTGTAGGGCGCCTCCAGATGGCCCGCCCACATGCGCACCGAATTGCGCTTGTCGAACAGCGGCTGGAAGAAGGTCAGGCCGGAAATGTGGTCGAGGTGCGTGTGGGTGAAATAGATGTCGATATCGAGCGGCGCCAGCCGCGCCAGCTCCAGGCCGAGCGTGCGGATGCCGGTGCCGGCGTCGAAGATCAGGCGTCGTCCGCCCGCAGTCATTTCCAGGCACGACGTGTTGCCGCCGTAGCGTATGTATTCGGCGCCGGCGCAGGAGATCGAACCGCGCACGCCCCAGAAACGGACTTTCAGACCATCGGCCATAACGGGCCAGAGTCCACAGGCGGACGGCCCCCGTCAACCGACGGCGGCAGCCCGTCGATTTGGCCGCAATCTTGCGTAGTACTCAGGAAGGTCCGCATTCACGTATTGTTGCACGGCACTGGTCGATTCACCTGGGGCAATTCGCCCTTCGAGCGCGTTGCCTGTCGGCTCTTTCGGGGTAATACTTTCGTCATGGACATCGCCAACCAAGCCGCCGGATCTGCGATCGCCGACCTGACGGTACGCAAGGCCAAGTTCGCCATCGGACAGGTGGTGAAGCACCGCCTTTACCCGTTTCGCGGCGTCATCTTCGATGTCGATCCGGTGTTCGCCAATACCGAGGAATGGCTGGCGTCGATCCCCGAGGAAGTGCGCCCGCGCCGCGACCAGCCCTTCTACCACCTGCTGGCCGAGAACAAGCAGACCACCTACGTCGCCTATGTCTCCGAACAGAACCTGCTGCCCGACGAGACCGGCAAGCCGGTATCGCATCCGCAGGTGCCGCATTTCTTCAAGGAACTGAAGCGCGGCCACTACGTCTCGCGCGAGAGAGCGCTGCATTAGCTGCGGGGGCGCGCTGCACTGACAATGCGAGGTCGGCTGGCGGTGCTGGCATTGCTGCTGCTCGCGGCCACTTCGGCCTTGGCGCAAGAACACCCTGTCGGCAATACCAAGATCGTGCCGCCGCAAGCGCCGCAACTGATCGCGATGCTCAAGACAGGTGGATACATCATTTTCTTTCGGCACGGCACGACGCCCGACTACGCCGAGCCGTCGGTCAAGGACTACGCCGACTGCTCGCGCCAGCGCAATCTCAACGAACTCGGCCGGGCGCAGGCCAAATCGATCGGCGAGGCATTCGGCGAACTCGGCTTTAAGATCGACAAGGTGGTGGCCAGTCCCTACTGCCGGTGTATGGATACCGCCCGTCTTGCCTTCGGCCGCGTCGAGGCGGCGCGCGACATCGGCGACGGCGGCGACCGCGCCATCATGCGCACCAGGTTTACGACCGCGCCCAAGGACGGCTTCAACGACGTGATCGTCGGCCACGGTTCGGCCGGGGGCCTTGTCGGCGAAGAATTTCTGCATGAGGCCGAAGCCGTGGTTCTCAAGCCTCTTGGCGACGGCAAGTTCGAGCCGATCGCCAGAGTGCGCGCCGAAGGCTGGACGCAAATGTTGCCGCGTAACCGCGAGCCGCCGCCCGGCGCACCCCGAGCAAACCAGTAGCTATACGAGCGCCTTGGCGATCTGGTCGACCGTCGCGGTCCAGCCGACGATGGCGCCTTGGGCGCGGATCATGTCGATCGCGGCCTTCTTGAATTCAGGGAAATAGCTTTCCGTCGCATCTTCGGCCAGCAAGCAATCGTAGCCGCGATCGTTGGCCTCGCGCATCGTCGTCTGCACGCAAACCTCGGTCGTGACGCCCGCAAACACCAGATGGGTGATGCCGCGTGCCTTCAGCATGTCGCCGAGCGGCGTGGCGTAGAAGGCACCCTTGCCGGGCTTGTCGAGCACGATCTCGCCTGGCTTGGCGGCGAGCTCGGGCACGATGTCGGCACCCGGCTCGCCCGAAACGAGGATGCGGCCCATCGGTCCGGGATCGCCGATGCGCAGGCTTGGCTTGCCGCGTAAAAGCTTGGCGGGTGGGCAATCCGACAGGTCGGGTTTGTGGCACTCGCGGGTATGGATGATCGGCAATTTGGCGGCGCGGAAAGCGTCGATCAGGCGGCCGACCGTCGGCACGATTTTCTTGAGCAGACTTACGTCGTTGCCGAGCGCCGCGCCAAAGCCGCCGGGCTCGATGAAATCGCGCTGCATGTCGATCACGATCAGCGCGGTGTGCGCCGGATCGAACGCGTAGTCGAACGGCTGCGCTGCGATAGTCTTCACTAGTGCCCTGCCATGGCGCGGCCGATGGCGCCGACATCGGCCTGGGCGCCGTCGGTCTGCAGCGCCAGCTTGCCGTCGAACATCACCACGATGCGATCGGAGAGCTGCAGGATCTCGTCGAGATCCTCGCTCACCANNGCGGCGAAGTCGAGCCCGAAGCAGGGATTGGCCACGATCAAAAGATCGCCGTCGCTCGACAGCTCGCGCGCCAGCACGGCGCGCTGCACGTTGCCGCCCGACAGGCTGCGGATCGGCGCGTCCGGACCGGGCGTCTTGACCCGATAGGCTTCGATCAGCTTGCGCGCCCTCTCGCGCATCGGCGAACGCTTCAATCGCACGCCGTCGGGCGATGAAGGCGGCTGGTCGAACGACCGCAGCGCCATGTTCTCCGCCACCGACATTTCGGCCACGCAGGCGTTGCGCAACGGCTCCTCGGGCAAGCAGGCGATCTTGTGCCGGATCATCTCCAGCCGCGTTGCGGTGTAGAGCTCGCCATGCACCAGCATGCGGCCGGCCTCGGCGTAGCGCTGGCCGGCCAGGGTCTCGACGAGCTCGCGCTGGCCGTTACCCGACACGCCGGCAACGCCCACGATCTCGCCGGCGCGGATCTCGAGCGCCAGCTCCTCGACCGCGAGCTGGCCGACATGGTCGGCGACGCTCAGCCCCTCGATCTTCAGCACCGTCTTGCCCGGGGCGCGCGTCTCGCGCGCGACGACCTCGCGGTTCTCGCGTTTGCCGACCATCATCTCGGCCATCCGGTCGTTGTCGAGTTCGGAGGTCGGCCGGGAATCGACCAGCTTGCCGCGGCGCAGCACAGTCACGGTGTCACAGAAGGCGTTCACTTCGCGGAACTTGTGGGTGATGGTGACGATGGTGATCTGGCCCTCGTCGGTAAGCTTCTTCAGCGTCGACAGAACCTCGTCTGCCTCGTCGGGCGTCAGCACCGAGGTCGGCTCGTCGAGGATCAGCAGGTTTCGCCTGAGATAAAGCTGGCGCAGGATTTCGCCCTTCTGCTTCTGGCCGGCCGCCAGGTCGGCGACCGGCGTGTCGATCGGCACGGCGAAGGGCGTCGTTGAAAAGAAGTCCTTCAGCAACCGGCGCTCGGCCGCCCAGTCGATCACCGCCGGCAGATCGCCGCGCGACATCACGAAGTTCTCCAGCACCGTCATGTTCGGCACCAGGGTGAAGTGCTGGTAGACCATGCCGAGCCCGAATTCGTGCGCCTGGCGCGGATGGGCAATCTCGACTTGCCGGCCGTTCAGCAGGATCTGGCCCTCGTCGGCGGCGTAGTAGCCCATGGCGCATTTGACCAGCGTGCTCTTGCCCGCGCCGTTCTCGCCGAGCAGGGCATGGAAGGCGCCCGATTTGATCTTCACCGACACGTTGTCGAGGGCGGCAAGTGCGCCAAAGCGCTTGGAAAAACCGATCAGCTCGAGCGACGGTGCGCCCTCGTGCGGCGGCAGGGTGGCGGCCCCGATCGTCTGGGATTGCGGGTTCATGCAATCGCCTTGATGACGGCGGCCGAGGTGGCGACGGCGCCGAACACGCCACCCTGCATTTCCACCATCTTCAGCGCGGCCTGGTGATTGCCCTTGTCCGTGGCGCCCGTGCAATCCTCGAGGATCAGGCACTCGAAGCCGCGGTCGTTGGCCTCGCGCANNGTGGCGCAGAACGAGCCCTTGCCAGGCTTGTCGATCACCGGCTCGCCGGGTGCCGGCGCGAGATCGGGAATGATCTGCCAGCCCGGCTCGCCGCGCACTAGAATCCGCCCGCACGGGCCGGGGTCGCCGATGCCGGCGCCGATCTGCTGGGAGCGCCAGCGCTTGTTGGGTGGCAAGTCGGAAAGATCGGGGCGATGGCCCTCGCGGGTGTGGATCACGGTCCAGCCGGCCTTGCGTGCGGCGGCGAGCATTTTCTTGATTGGCTCGATCGGCGCGCGGGTCAGCGAAAGGTCGTAGCCCATCTTGTCGACATAGCCGCCGACGCCGCAGAAATCGGTCTGCATGTCGATGATGACCAGCGCCGAATTGTCGGGCCTGAGGTCACCGTTCCACGGCCAGGGGTAGGGGCGGGACTCGACGTGCTTGGCCATGAAACCTCCTAGCGCACCGCGCCCAGTTCGCCGGGCGCGCCACGCAGGCTGCGTTCGGGCGAACAGGTGGCGATCATCAGGGCCAGTGTGAGGACATAGGGCGCGGCACTAAAGAGATAATAGCCCTGGGTGACGCCGATCGACTGCAGGGCGGGGCTGATGGCGCCGGCCGCGCCGAACAGCAGCGAGGCCCACAGGCAGCGGACGGGCTCCCAGCGCGCGAAGATCACCAGTGCCACGGCCATCAGACCCTGGCCGCTCGACAGGCCCTCGTTCCAGCTCCCCGGATAGTAAAGCGACAGAAACGCGCCGCCGATGCCGGCAAAACCGCCGCCGACTGCCGTCGCGACCAGCCGCACCCGGCCAACCGAGGCGCCGATCGCCAGCGCTGCATCGACGCTCTCGCCGGCCAGCCGCACGATCAGACCCCAGCGCGTGTTCTTGAGCGCCCAGGCCAGCGCAAACGCCAGAAGGATGCCGACCACGAACAGGTGATTGACCTGCAGCGCCTGGCGGACCTGTGGCACGCTGCTCCACCAGCCGAACTCGATGGCGCCTAAATTGGGCGCCTTGGGCTGGATGTAGGGCTTGCCGAGGAAGAAGGCGAGACCGGTGCCGAACAGCATCAGGCCGATGCCGGTGGCGATGTCGTTGACCCTCGGCAACTGGCAGATGCCGGCGTGCAGCGCACCCAGCAGCACGCCGACGAGCGCCGCGACCAGCACGCCAAGCCACGGCGAGCCGCTGGCCAGCGACGTGCCATAGGCGCTCATGGCGCCCATCATCAGCGTGCCTTCGAGGCCGAGATTGATGCGGCCGCTGCGCTCGGTCAGGCACTCGCCGAGGCTGACGAAGATGAACGGCGTGCTGACGCGAATGGCGCCGGCCAGCATGGCCAGCGGCACACCCCACAGGCCGATGCCGCTGTCCATGCTCAGCGCGCCTCCGCCTTGCGGCCCAACCGGCCGTACAGCGTCTCGCTCGCCAGGATGGCCACGAAGATGATGCCCTGCAGGACGACGACAGCGGCGTCGGGCAGGTCGAGCCGGCGTTGCAGCAGGCCGCCCGAGGCGCTGAGGCCGCCCAGCAGGATGGCGACCGGCACGATGGCCAGCGGATGGTGTCGCGCCAGGAAGGACACCAGGATGCCGGCATAGCCGTAGCCGACGGCCAGTGAAGCGTTGGCCTTGCCGTGCACGGCGGCGACCTCGACCATGCCGGCGAGTCCCGCGGCAGCTCCGCCGGCGGCGCAGGCCAGCAGCACATAGCGCCGGACATCGAGGCCCATCATGCGCGCGGTCTTGGGGTTGCCGCCGATCACCTGCATGGCGAAGCCCCAGGTGGTGAAGCGCTGGACGACGTAACAGATCAGGCAGGCCACGATGCCATAAACCAGACCCCAATGGACGTCAGTGCCGGGAATTGGGCCGATCATGTTGGCGTCACCGATCGGCCAGGTCGACGGCTTGTTGAGGCTCGAGGGGTCGCGCAACGGCCCCTCGACGAAATGGTTCATCAAAGCGATGGCGATGTAGGTCAGCAGCAGACTCGAGATCGTCTCGTTGACGCCACGGAACTGCCGCAGGCCGCCGGCCAACGCGATCCACGCGCCGCCCGCGATCATCGCGGCAATCGCCATGGCGAGCTGGACGACGAGCGGCGGCGCGCTGCCTGCGGCAATGCCCGCTGCAGCAGCCGCAACGCCACCCACCACAAGTGCTCCCTCGTTGCCGATGATCACCAGCCCGAGCCGCGCCGGCAGCGCCGTGCAGAGTGCGGTCAGGATCAGGGGCGCGGCGCGCGACAGCGTGTTCTGGAACGAGAACCAGCTGCCGAACGCCCCCTGGTACATCAGCGCGAAGGCCTCCAGCGGATCGACCCTCTGGTAGATCGCCAGCAGCAAACCGAACAGCGCCGCCGACGCCAGCAAAGCCAGCATCGGAACGGCGATGCGTTCGAGGGCCTGCCCCATGCTCCTATTCCTCCCCAGTCTGCTGGGGAGGTGGCGCGGTAATCCGCGACGGAGGGGTCACGAGCGAACGACGGCTGCTCATGACCCCTCCGTCGCTGTCAGACAGCGACCCGTCAGCGTAAGACGCTGACACCTCCCCATAAGAATGGGGAGGGCAATGCGCGTCATTGGCGGATATCTCTCTTACGACGTCGAACCGATCACGCCTTCGACGAGGTAGTTCATGCTCTCGAGCTTGGGCTCGGTGATGAGGTAGGACGTCCCCGCCGGAATGACGGTGTTGCCCTTGTTGTCCTTCAGCCCGCCTTTGTAGATCGCGAGGCTGCCGCCTAGAATCGCGTCCTTGGCCGCGTCGGCCTTGTCCTTGCCTTGTGCCGCCGGCCCATAGGCCGAGGTGCGCACGAAGCCTTCCTTCAGGCCGCCGCGCACGAAGTTGCCGGGCGCCTTGCCCGACTTCATGTCGTTGACCATGTCGGTGTAGACCTTCTCCCACGCCCATTCCGCGCCGGTCAGGTAGCCCTTGGGCGCGAGCTTGGCCTGGTTGCAGTGATAGCCCGAGCTGAAGATGCCGGCGCGCTCGGCCGTCTCGATCACGACCTTGGGGCTGTCGACGTGGCAAGTCACGACATCGACGCCTTGGGCGATCATGCTGTTGGTGGCCTCGGCTTCCTTGACCGGCATCGCCCAGTCGCCGGTGAAGATCGCCTGGGTGGTGATCTTGGGATTGACCGTCTGCGCGCCCAAAGTGAAGGCGTTGATGTTGCGCAGCACCTGGGGAATCGGCTTGGCCGCGACGAAACCCAGCTTGCCGGACTTGCTGGTCGAGCCGGCGACGATGCCCGCGACGTACTGGGCCTCGTCGATGTAGCCGAAATAGCTGCCCGTATTCATCGGGTGCTTGCCCTGGGTCCACAGACCGCCGCAGTGACGGAACTGGATGGCCGGATACTTGGCCGCCTCTTTCAGCATGTGCGGGTCGAAGTAGCCGAACGAGGTCGGGAACACGAGCGTGGCGCCATCGAGGTTGATCATGCTCTCCATCGATTTCTCGACGGCGACGGTCTCGGGCACCTTCTCCTCTTCGACCACTTTCACGCCTGGCATCTTCTTCAGAATGGCCGCGGCCTCGGCGTGCGCCTGGTTGTAGCCGTAGTCGTCCCGAGGGCCGACATAGATGAAGCCGATCACCAGCGGCTTCTGGGCCTGTGCCGCACCGACCAGACCGAACGCGGCGGCGCCGGCGGCACCACCCATGACAGCACGACGCCCGATGTTGAATTTGTCGATCATTTTCATTCCCCCGCTCTCGTTGGCCATTGGCGGCCAGCGAGCCAAGCAGCAAGGAGCGTGCCAGCCGAGCTGGTCGGCAGGTTTCTGCAGTCCGGCGTCGGCAGGTGCTGCAAAAACACGCTTTGAGACGCCCCCTAAAGTATCATTTACAAAGGAATGCCTGCAGATAAGCTGAACCAAACAGCCGAAACCTGCCCGTGAGTACGTGCGTTTTCGTCTCCGGAGGCCATCGGTGGGCCGGCAATACGTCGGGTCGTCGATCGGTCAGGGCGGTTCCGCAAGTCGCGGGGGAAGGGACTAGTTGATGACGCCGGTCACGTTTGACGGCTGCTTCGGGTGGCTGCATGCGCCGCGCGTCGGCACCGGCGGCGATGTCGCGGTGTTGATCTGTCCCGGGCTGATGCAGGACGCGCTGCTGTCATATTGCTCCCTGCGGCTGTTGGCCGATCAGTTGGCCGCGGCGGGCTATTGGGCGCTCAGGTTCGACTATCCCGGCACCGGCGATTCCTGTGGCGACGGCGACATGCGTGACGCCGGCGGGCATTGGGCCGCCTGGCGGCGCAGTGTCGACGTGGCCGCCGACTGGCTGCGGGCCGCCACCGGGGCACGCCGCCTGGTGCTGTGCGGGCTGCGCTTCGGCGGCAGTCTGGCCACCGTTGCCGCCGCCGAACGCGATGACGTCGCGGGCCTCGCGCTGTTTGCGCCGGTGGTGCGCGGGCATTCCTACATGCGCCAGCTCTTCATCGAGGGACAGCTCAAGAGTGGGCGCCCCCTCGTGAAGGACAAGGATTTCGAATACCGCGAGTTTCGTTTCAGCCCGACGGCGCTGGCGCAGATGAGCAAGGTCGATCTGCGGCAGGCCAAGCTGCGGCCTGGGCAGAAGGTGGTGATTTTAGCCCGTTCGAACGCCACGCCGGTCCAGGACTGCGTGCGGGCCTGGACTGCCGCCGGTGTCGGGGTCGTCAGTCTCGGCTGGGAGGGGCTGGAGCCCATGCTACGTCACGGCCTCACTGACGAATACACGCTGCCGGACTTCACCGGCTTCTTGAATTGGCTGCGCTCGGCCGTCCCGGCCGCAGGCGCGCATACGGCCGGCCCGCCCGCGCTCGAACCGGCCATGCTGCGGCCGCCGGGCTGCATCGAGACGCCGCTGCGCTTCGGCGACGATGGCCGCCTGTTCGGCATGCTCTGCCGTCCCGACCGTGGTGTGACAGAGACGGTCGTCCTCATCTGCAATGCCGGACGCGATCCACACTACGGCGGCGCCCGCCAAGGCGTGGCACTCGCCCGTCGCCTGGCGGCGGGCGGCATCGCCTCGTTGCGCATGGATTTCGCCGGCCTGGGTGACAGTCTCGGCCCGCCGGGGGCGGAAAATGTCCTCAGCCACATATTTGCCAATCGAGTCCCCGACATCCATGCAGCACTCGACACGCTCGAGCAGATCGGGTTCCGGCGTTTCGCCGCGCAGGGTCTCTGTGCCGGTGCTTACCATGCCTTCCACGGCGCGCTGGCCGATCGGCGGATCACGACGCTGCTGCTGGTCAATATTCCGCTCTTCACCCTGCCCGGCGGCAATGTGCTGGGCTACCTCGAGCGACGCAGCCTGTCGCCGCTCCACTACCTGCGTAAACTGGCGCTCCGGGAGAACTGGGTCGCGTTGTTCCAGGGCAAGCTGGGAGTCGCTGCGACATTGCGCGCCCAATACACCAATGCGCTCACGCGGCTCCGCTCCAAGGCACATGGCCTCGCGCGGTGGCTCCGCCTCGTGCCGGTGCAGAACTTCGCCGGGCGCGCCCTGGAGACATTGGCCGGGCGGGGCGCCAGGACGCTTTTCGTGTTCTCGCCGGGTGAGGCCGAAATCGAGGCCTTCGCGCGGGAGTTCGGCCGGACGGGCGACGGCCTGCGCTCTTTCAACGAGGTCGCTGTGCGCATCATCCCGGGAATGGACCATGATCTCAGCAAGGTCTCCGGGCGCTACACCGCGGAAACCTTCATGGTCGAGTTCGTCGCGGAGCACCGCCCCCCTGAGCCCGTCTACCCGCCGCGCCATCGCAACGCGGCACTCGCGTGATCTTTGCCTGATATCATCGGCTTTTGCGCCCGGAGACCGCCTTATGTCCGTCCAAACCGCGTCGATCCGCTCTGCCGTCCTGGAGCAAGTGAAGCTTGTCGCCGAGCAGCAGAAGAAGCACCTGGCGCCGCTCACCGACGCGTTGCCTCTGCTCGAATCGGGACTCGACTCGCTTTGCCTGGCGATCATCGTGGCCAATCTCGAGGACGAGCTCGGCCTCGATCCGTTCGGCACCGGCAACGACGTTGCCATGCCCGTGACGCTCGGCGATTTCATCCGCCTCTACGAGCATGCCGGCTGAACGGCGCTCACTCCTCGATTTAACGCTGGCGCCGGGAACGGCCGGCCGAACGCTGAGCGACGACGGCCACCGCGTCGCGCTGGACGACCTGCGACAGGGCATCAGCCTCGAAGGCCCCCTGTCGGCGCTGCGCGGCCGCTCGGTGCTGATTGCCTGCGAAGATCAACTGACCTTCACCCTGGCCGCACTGGCACTCGACGGCGTCGCCCGGCGCATGCTGCTCTGCCCGCCCGACCTCGCTGCCGAACATCTTCCCGCCGTGATGGTGGACGCGGAGGTCGACGCCGTGGTGACCGACGGGACCGGACCGCAGCCCAAGCCCAGCCCGGGCGTCGCGGTGGTGCGCTGCGGCAGCCGGATTCTTCCGGGCTCCGAGAGCGCCGTCGACGGCAGCAGCGTGGACACCGAATGGGTGATGTTCACCTCGGGCACGACGGCCCGACCGAAGATGGTCGTCCATACGCTGGCAAGCCTAGCCGGTCCGCTCGAGGACGGCGTTGCGGTGGCGCCCGGCACGGTGTGGAGCACGTTCTACGATGTCCGCCGCTACGGCGGCCAACAGGTGCTGTTTCGTTGCCTGCTGGGCGGCGGCTCGATGGTGCTGTCGAGCGCGCGTGAGCCGGTCGGCGATTTCCTGGCGCGGGCCGGGGCCTGCGGGATCACGCACATCTCCGGCACGCCCTCGCACTGGCGCCGCGCCCTGATGAGCCCGGCCGCCCACAAGATCGCGCCACGCTATGTGCGGGTGTCCGGCGAGGTCGCCGACCAGGCGATCCTCGACAATCTGCGCCAGGCCTATGGTGTCGAGGTGGCCCACGCCTTCGCCTCGACCGAGGCCGGGCTCGCCTTCGACGTGCGCGACGGGTTTGCAGGTTTTCCCGCGGCCTATGTCGGCGCAGCCGACGCCAAGGCGGAGATGCGTATTCACGAGGGCACGCTGCGCGTTCGCTCCTCGCGCATGGCCTCGCGCTATCTCGGTACTCGCCCGCAACTGGGCGATGGCGAGCATTTCATCGACACCGGCGACATGGTCGAGCTGCGCGGCGACAGGTACTATTTCGTCGGACGGCGGGAAGGTGTGATCAATGTCGGCGGTCAGAAGGTGTTTCCGGAAGAGGTCGAGGCGGTGATCAACCGGCATCCCGGCGTGCAGATGTCGCGCGTCTGGGCGCGCAAGAACCCGATTACCGGCGCCGTCGTGGCCGCCGATATCGTGATGCGCCAAGAGGCGGGCGGCCAGGCGGGTTTCGCCGCGGCGCGCGACGGCATCCTGCAGGCCTGCCGCGACGGCCTGCCGGCGCACAAGGTGCCGGTAAGCCTGCGCTCGGTTGCGTCGCTGCCGATCGCGGCGTCCGGAAAGCTGATGCGCCAAGATGCGTAACGTCGTCGTCACCGGCGGCAGCCGCGGGCTGGGCCTTGCCTCCGCCCAGACCCTTGCGCGCGCCGGCTTTCGCGTCATCGCCATTGCCCGCAGCGAGAGCCCGCCGCTCGCCGCCGCCCGCAAGGAGCTGGGCGATGCGCTGCATTTCCAGAAATGGGATCTGGCCGACATCGCGGGCCTCTCGGCGCTCGCCAAGACGCTGCGCAAGGACTTCGGGCCGGTCTACGGGCTGGTCAACAATGCCGCCATCGGCATCGCCGGCGTGCTCGCCACCCTGGCCGACGCCAGGATCGAGGAACTCGTTCGGCTCAACGTCACCTCGCCGCTCACGCTCACCAAGTATCTGGTGCGGTCGATGATGACCCAGCGTGCCGGGCGGATCGTCAACATCTCCTCGATCGTGGCGACGACCGGCTACAGCGGCCTCTCGGCCTATGCCGCGACCAAGGCGGCGCTGCTGGGCTTCACCCGCTCGCTGGCGCGCGAGGTCGGCCCGCTTGGCATCACCGTCAACGCCGTAGCGCCGGGCTTCGTGGCGACCGAGATGACGCACGGTCTCGGCGACGCCCATCGCGAGACGATCGCCCGTCGCAGTGCCCTGAAACGGATGGCTGACGCCGCCGATGTGGCCAACGCCGTGGAATATCTGGTGAGCGACCGCGCCGCCAACATCACCGGAACCGTCATCACCGTCGACGCCGGCAACACCGCCTGAGGCCCGATTTCCCCGGAGGGGGCCACCCCCGGAATATGAGAAACAATCGCGGAAAAGCCCGCCGTGCCTGGACTTTATGTTTCTCACCGGGGTGAGAAAGTCGTGAGAAACCCGTGAGAAACCCGCTCTACAGTCGGGTCTTTCCGCTTTCGATCGCCGCCAGCAGTGCCGCATCGCAGGGAACGAAGATGTCGGCCGTTCGGTCGTCGAACCAGACGGGATCCGGGGAACTGGCATAGCCCTCGAGCGCGAGGTCGGCCTTGCGCAATCTGAAGGTGCCGGTCGTGTCGAGCGCGGCGCACAGGCGCACGAACAGCGGCCGGGCGTAGGGGGGCAGGTGTGAGGCGAGATGGGTGCGCAGGTGGGCCAAGCTGAAGCTCTGGTCGACGACCAGTGCCGCCATGCCGGCGTTGCCCTCGGTGCCCGGCACGGCGACCCCGTAGACGGCGGCATCGATCACGCCGGGGACGGACTGCAGGACCGTGGCGACCTCGGTCGTGGAAACATTCTCCCCCCTCCAGCGGAACGTGTCGCCCAAGCGATCGACGAAGTAGTAGTAGCCGGCTGCGTCGCGGCGCATGAGATCGCCGGTGCGGAACCAGCGATCGCCGGCCGCGAAGACGTCGCGCAGCAGCTTGGCATTCGTGGCCTCGGGATCGGTGTAGCCATCGAAACGGGTGCCAGTGCTGTCACCAGTGCTGCCGATCTCGGCGAGCGCCTCGCCAGGCTCGTCCGGCGCTGCGCGCAGATAGTGGCCTGCTTGATCGCGCAACGGCTCGCCGGTCGATGGGTCGCAGCGCACCAGCGCGACCGGGAAACGATGGGCGAGGAATTGCGGTACCCTGCCGATGGAACCGGGCTTGCCCTCGCAGTTGGTCAGCGACATGCAGCCCTCGGTCGCGGCATAGAACTCCAGGATGCGCGGGATGTGGAAGCGGTGCTGGAAGGGTTCCCAGACATCGGCGCGCAGGCCGTTGCCACAGGCCAGTCGGACGCGGTGCGTGGTTTCGCCGGCAGCGGCCGCGGAATGCAGCAGGTAGCGGCAGAGCTCGCCGATATATTGAATGATCGTGGCGCCGCTGTCGGCCACATCGGTCCAGAACCGGCCGGCCGAGAAGTCCTCGCGGATAATCGCGGCACCTCCGGCCACCAGCATCGAGCCGACGCCCACTACCCCGCCGACGCCGTGGTAGAGCGGCAGACAGTCGTAGAGCCGGTCATCGGGCCCAGCGTCCATCATGCCAGCGAACCAGCCGCTCCATTCCAGCACCCGCGCATGGGTGATGTTTGTGGCCTTCGGCAGGCCGGTCGTGCCCGAGGTGTAGATCAGCAGTGCCGGGTCACGCGCCGCGGGCGGGCGCCGTTCGCCGGCGGCCAGCGCGTCGCCCGGCAACGGCGCGATCGCCAGGTCGAGCCGCGGCAGCGACGGCTCGCCCGCGCCGTGCAGCCACCAGCGCGTCGGCTCTGGCAGGTGGGCTTTGACGGCGAGCGCACGATCCGCCAGCGGGGCGGCTACGATCACGTGCCGCGCGCGGGCCGCCACAATGCAGTGCACCAGCGCATCGCTGGCAAGATGGGTGTTGAGCAGGGCCACGACGCAGCCGACTTGCGTCAACCCGAGCCAGATCGCGACATAATCGGGCCGGTTCGGCATGAGCAACGCCACGACGTCGCCGGGCGCCAGCCCCTCCGCCAACGCCCAGCGCGCATAGCGGTTCGAGCGCGCCGCGAGGGCGGCGTAGCTCAGCGTCTCGTCGCTGCCGATCAGGGCCGGCGCCTCGCCGTGTGTTCGAGCCGCGGCCTGCACGAGTCTTGGCAGCGTCGCATCCGGCGCCTCGAGCAGAAGGTGCGTGATGCGGAGCGCCCGCACCCAGTCTCGCGTCACGGCAGCGCCGGCGCGCAGGGCAGGCGGCGCGGGAATCGATGCCGTCATTGCCGTCGTCTCAGTGGATGTCCTCGGATGCCGCGAATGCCTTGCGCAGCACCTCGATGCCAAAGCCCTTCTTGCGGGCGGCGTCGAGGATCACCTTCTCCTTGCGAGCGAGTAAATCGATCGCCGCCGGCAGCTTGGCCGCCAGCTCCGCCGGAATGACGCAGGCACCGTGGCGGTCAGCATGGATGAGGTCGCCATGCACGACGGTCATGCCGAAAATATCGACCGGCATGCCCCAACCTTCGACATGGACGTGGGCGTGACTGGGTCCCACCTTGCCGGCCAGGATCGGGAAACCCTTGGCGAGCACGCCGAGATCGCGCACCGAGCCGTTGGTGACGCAGCCCAGCACGCCCAGCCCGCGGTGCACCGTGCTGTTGACCTCACCCCACATCGCGCCGGTGCCGGGGTTGGCGTCGAGATCCTGGATGATGGCGATCGTCGGACCCTCGCCGCTCACGACATATTCGTACCAGCCGACGCGGCGTGCCTTCTTTTCCGCGGGCGTCCCGATGGCGGGCTGAGCGGCGCGGATGATGCCGGTGCGGGCATAGCCCACCATCGGTGGCGCCTCGGGTTCGGTGGGATGGAGATGCTGGGTGGTGAAGCCGGTCGCAGTACGAAAGCCGCGCGCCTCTTCCAGCGCATTGCAGATCGTCGGTGTGTCGACGGCACGCAGCGCGTCGAACAGCTTCTTCTGGGNNGGAAAGTACTTCTCATTGAGCTTCTTGTAGGTGCCGTCGCTCATCATTTCGGCGAAGGCCTTGTTGAGCGCCTCGCGCAGCTTGATGTCCTCGCGGCGCAGGCCGGCGGCGACGCCGATGCCCAGGGTCTGGGTATCCTTGATGTCCTGGCCGACCAGTTCGCAGCATTTGCCTTCCAGCTTTTGCGTCCACAGCCAGAGCTGCACCTTGTCGCCGAACACCGCGTCGACCTCGTCGGCCACCAGCGCCTTCAGGGCATCGGCGAGTGTGGCGTAGCGCTTGATCTGGGCGGAACGACGGAAGCTCTTGTCGACCCAGTCGGCGTGGGTCGTTTCCTTCTGTACGCCGATCCGCTTGTTGCGCAGCAGCGACGGTGGGCCGTCGAATGGCTGGCCTTTGGCCGCCACGAA
Organism: Rhodospirillales bacterium; assembly: GCA_003153415.1. GTDB lineage: Bacteria > Pseudomonadota > Alphaproteobacteria > Reyranellales > Reyranellaceae > Reyranella. The sequence continues at coordinate 24,384 of PLYQ01000142.1, forward strand.
CGCGCCGGGCGAAAGATAGTAGCGGCGCGACATGCCGAGCCGCTTGCGCCGCTCGCTGTTCACTTCCAGCGACGACATGATGATGTCGAACTTCTTGTCGAGCAGCCCCGGGATCAGGTCGTCCCATTTGACGGCGGTATATTCGCACTCCGCCTTCATGCGTTGGCAGGCCTCCTGCGCCAGCTCCATCTCGAAGCCGGCGGGCAGGCCCTTGCGGTCGAGATAGTTGAAGGGCGGGTAGGCCGCCTCGGTGGCGACGGTGATCTTGAAGGCGGGCGGCGTGAAGGGGGACTTGGGCGCGGGTTTCGCCGGTGCGGGCTTTGCGGGCGGCGTCGGTTTCGGCTGCTGGGCCAGTGCCACGCTCGTGGCCGTCAGGAAAGCCAGCATAAGAACGAGCAGTCTCATGCGATCAGACGCTCCAGCAGCGCGTTGAGGCGCTGGCGGCCGGCCGGCGTGGCGCGCAGATGCGTCGCGTCGATCTCGAGGAAGCCGCCTTCGACCAAGGATGCCAGCTTGGCGTCGCCGAGAGCGTCGACCGGATCGGCGCCGGCGACGGCCGCGAAGGTCGCGCGATCGATGCCCTCGGCCAGCCGCAAGCCCATCATCAACGCCTCCTCCACCCGATCCCGGCCGGTGACGGAAGTACTTTCCGCCGTGCCGTGGCCGCTGCGCTCAACTGCCTCCAGCCACGCCTCCGGCCCGCTCGACCGCCGGGTCACGCGCTTGGCGTTGCCTTCGGAAAAACGGCCATGCGCGCCCGGCCCGATGCCGACGTAATCCTGATACCGCCAATAGATCAAATTATGGCGGCAGGCAGCACCGGGCCGCGCATGGTTGGAAATCTCGTAGGCCGGCAGGCCGGCCGCGGCGAGGCGGGACTGGGTCAGTTCGAACATCGCGGCGGCTTCGTCTTCGCCGGGCAGGGTGAAGGCGCCGCGGGCATGATCGGTGAAAAACCGCGTGCCGCGTTCGATGGTCAGTTGGTAGAGCGACAGATGCTCGCCGGCGAGGCCCAGCGCGCGCTCCAGCTCCTCGGCCCAGGCCTCGGGCGTCTGGCCGGGGCGGGCATAGATCAGGTCGAAGGAATAGCGCGCGAATTGACGACGCGCGGTGTCGAGGGCGCTTAGCGCTTCGTCGGTCGAGTGCTCACGGCCGAGGAAGCGCAGATCGGCCGGATCGAGCGCCTGGACGCCCAGCGACACGCGATTGACGCCGGCCTCGGCAAGGGCTGCAAAGCGGGCGGCCTCAACCGAGGTCGGGTTGGCTTCCAGCGTGATCTCGACATCGGGGGCGCTGTCCCACAGTTCCCTGGTGCGGGAGATGATGGCGCCCACCGTCTCGGGCTCCATGAGCGAGGGCGTGCCGCCGCCGAAGAACATCGTCTCGACCCGCCGGCCCGGCGCTTCGCGCGCGGCGTGCTCGAGTTCCACCAGCAGTGCCTTGCGCCAGCGCGCCTGTTCGACGCCGTCGCGGACGTGACTGTTGAAGTCGCAGTACGGACACTTCGATTTGCAGAAGGGCCAATGGACGTACACCCCAAGAGGTGCGGTCATCGGAAACAGGCCTCGACCAGCAGGCGGAAGGCGCGGCCGCGATGGCTGATGGCGTTCTTTTCTGCGTCCGTCATCTGTGCGGTCGTGCGCGTATCGCCTTTTGGCTGGAAGCAGGGATCGTAGCCGTGTCCGCCCAGCCCGCGCGGCGGCCAGACGATGCGCCCGTCGAGCGTGCCGTGGACCAGCTCGACGTGCTCGTCTGGCCAGGCCAGCGCCAGCACGCAATGAAAGGTGGCGGTGCGCGCCGTGTCGGTGTCCGGCACGCGGCGCTTGGCGAGCTCGTCCTGGATGCGCTGCATGCCGACCATGGCGTCGCGTGTCGGCCCCTCCCAGTCGGCGGTGTGCAGGCCAGGCTGGCCGTCGAGTGCGTGGACGCTTAGTCCCGAATCGTCGGCCAGCGCCGGCAGGCCGCTCGC
>PLYQ01000211.1 GCA_003153415.1 Rhodospirillales bacterium
GCGCCGTCGACATGGCGCGCGCCGTACCCGAGGACCCGGTCTGCGGTATCGCGCCGGAGGAGCTGCTGGCACGCTCCTGGCCCGACCTCGATCTCGACGACAAGCGACGCCCATCGGCCAAGGCGCTGCTCGCGCTCGCCGCCGAAACCGAGGACGCCGCCCGCGCCGTCAAGGGCGTCACCAATTCCGAAGGCGCCGAGGCCGGCTGGGGCCGCACGACCGTCGTGCTGGCCGCCAGCAACGGCTTCGTCGGCGGCTACCGGCGCGGCGGATATTCGCTGTCCTGCTCCGTCATCGCCGGCGAAGGCACCGGCATGGAAACCGACTACGAATGGACCAGCGCCGTCCATCTCGAGGATCTGATGGCGCCGGCCAAGGTCGGCCGCAATGCCGGCAAGTTCGTCGTGGCCCGTCTCAATCCGCGCAAGGCCGAGAGCGCGCGCCTGCCGGTGCTTTACGACCGCCGCGTCTCGGGCAGCCTGATCGGCCATCTGGCGGGTGCCATCAACGGCCGCTCCGTGGCGCGCGGCACGTCGTTCCTCAAGGACAAGATGGGCGCGCAGGTCTTCGCCAAGGGAATCCGCATCCTCGACAATCCCTTGCGCAAGAGGGGTCTCGGCAGCAAGCCGTTCGATGCCGAAGGCCTGCCGACCAAGCGTTATGCCGTGATCGACGACGGCCGCCTCACAACCTGGCTGCTCGACCTTGCCGCCGCCCGCCAGCTCAATCTCAAGCCGACCGGGCACGCCTCGCGCGGCACCTCGGGGCCACCGTCGCCCACCACCTCGAACTTCTACCTCGAGAAAGGCAAGCGTTCGGTCGACGAGCTGATCGGCGATATCAAGAGCGGGCTCTACATCACCAGCCTGATCGGCTTCGGTGTCAACGGCGTCACCGGCGACTACAGCCGCGGCGCATCGGGCTTCTGGATCGAGAACGGCAAGCTCGCCTGGCCGGTCAGCGGCATCACGGTGGCCGGCAATCTCAAGGACATGTTCCTCAAGATGACGCCGGCCAGCGACTTGCAGTTCAAGAGCTCGACCAATGCGCCGACGGTGCGAATCGAAGGGATGACAATCGCCGGGGCGTGATTCAGACTCCCCTCATGACCCCCCTCGCAAGACTCATCCTCCTCGCCGCAACGACGGCCTTCGCGGCACCTGCTTTCGCCCAAAGCGACTTCCAAGCCTGCCTGCAGAACATAAAGATCGACGCCGTGCGTCAGGGCGTGTCGGCGGCAGTCGTCGACCGCGCCTTCCAGGGCCTGACGCCCGACCAGAAGGTGATCGATCTCGATTCGCGCCAGCCTGAATTCAGCCTGACCTACGGCAAGTATATCGGCAATTCAGTGACGCCCGACCGTGTCGCCAAGGGCCAGCAGAAGATGGCGCAGTACCGCGGCCTGCTCGATCAGCTGCAGGCCGAGTACGGCGTGCCGCCGCAGTACCTGATCTCGTTCTGGGGCATGGAAACCAACTACGGCACCTTCATGGGCGATTTCCAGGTCGTGCGCTCGGTGGCGACGCTGGCCTGCATGACCAAACGCGTCGCCTTCTTCGCCAACGAGACGATCCAGGGGCTCAAGATCCTCGCCATGAACCACATGACCAGCCAACAGATGCGCGGCTCGTGGGCCGGCGCCATGGGCAATATGCAGTTCATGCCATCGACCTTCACCAAGTGGGCGGTCGATCGCGACGGCAACGGCAAGACCGACATCTGGACCAGCATGCCCGACGCCTTCGCTTCGGCGGCCAATTTCCTGCGCGGCATCGGCTTCAAGCCGGGCCTGCCGTCGAGCGACGAGGTCACCCTGCCGCCGAACTTCCCCCTTGAGCAGGCCGACGCTTCGGTCGAAAAGCCGGTGCGCGCCTGGGCCGCGCTGGGCGTCAAGAGGGCGGGCGGCCAGGCGCTGCCCAATGTCGACGAGCCCTCGTCCATCATCCTGCCCGCCGGCTGGCGCGGTCCTGCCTTCATCCTCTATCCCAACTTCAAGGCGGTCATGAACTGGAACCGCTCGACGCTCTATGCGCTGGCCGTCGGCATCCTGGCGCGCCAGATCGCGGGCGGTCCGGCGGTGATGCAGCCGCCGCCGGCCGACGACCAGCCTCTGTCGCGCGACACCGTGATCGACATGCAGGCGCGCCTGGCGCGGCTCGGCTTCTACGCCGACGAAACCGACGGCCTCTTGGGTCCCAAGACGCGCTCGGCGGTGCGGCTGTTCCAGAAGCAGGCCGGCCTGCCGGCCGACGGCCATGCCACGGCGGAGCTGGTCCAGCGCCTGCAGCAGGCCGTGCGTTAATTCGCGCCTAGGCCGGCCGCAGCATCCGTACCGCCCCTGACGCGAGGGCGATCGATACCGGCAAGCTGAGCGCGTCGTCGCCGTCGATCTGCAGCGGTTGGCGCGCCGTCTCGCCCTCGACCGAGATGCGCACGTTGCGGCCGGCGACCACGCGGTAGCCGGCGGCGCGCGGCAGGCGGCCCAGCACCAGGGCGGCGCCAAAGCGCAGCGGCTGCAGGCGGCCCCAACGCTCGAACAGGCAGACATGCAGGGTGGGCTCGCCGAGCGCCGCGTCGGGCGCCACCACATAGGGGCCGGCATAGTGACGGCCGCGCGTGACGATAACGGACGCCGCCTCGTGGCGAACGCCGTCGATCTCCACGAGGTAGCGCACCGGCCGGTAGCGCGCCGACTCGACCAGAGAGCGCCAGAGGTAGGCGAGCCTGCCCCAGCGGCGCTTGAGCGGCGCACTAACGCCCGCCACGACATGGACGTCGAAGCCGGCGCCGGCCATCAGCGAGAAATGACGCGCCAACCCGCCGGCGCTGGCCGCGCCTGGCCGCACGCTGAGTTCACGTCCGGCGGTGATGGCACCGGCGATGGCCGCGGCGGAGATTTTCAAGCCGAGCTCCTGCGCCAGTACATTGGCCGTCCCAAGCGGCACGATCGCCAAGGCCGGCCCGTCGGCGCCCCGCCGCGCGAGTCCGTTCACCACCTCGTTGATGGTGCCGTCGCCGCCCGCGACCGCAATCACGGCGTAGCGTGCGGCGTCGCAGGTCTCGACGAGCCGCCGCGCATCGCCGGCCGCTTCGGTGTCGACTAGATCGACCGTCCAGCCCTCGGCCGGCACGCGGCGCACCACGACATCGACCAGGCCGCGGCGACGCCGGCCGGCAGTCGGATTCCTGATCAGCAGGATCGCCTTGGGGGCAGCGAGTGTCATTGAACTGTCACAACCGATTCACTCCAGCGCAACGGCTGACATACACAATCCGCTGAGGTTCGTGCAATCGCGCACGACAGATTTAGTGTCGGTCGAGCCTTATCCACATGACCGTTATCGAGCGTCATCAACCCGCCCGCCACCGCACCATCTTCCTGTCCGACATCCATCTCGGCACACGCGGGTGCCAGGCCGAGCTGCTGCTCGACTTCCTGAAGAAGAACGAGTGCGAGACCCTTTACCTGGTGGGCGACATCGTCGACGGCTGGCGGCTGAAGCGGTGGTGGTACTGGCCGCAGGCGCACAATGACGTGGTGCAAAAGATCCTGCGCAAGGCGCGCAAGGGCAGCAACGTGATCTATATCCCCGGCAATCACGACGAGGCGGCAAGGCAATATTGGCAGCTCACTTTCGGCGACGTGCGCGTCGAGGAAGAGGCGATCCATGAGATGGCCGACGGTCGCCGGCTGCTGATCATCCATGGCGACCAGTTCGACGGCATAGTGCGTTACGCGCGCTGGCTCGCCATCATGGGCGACTGGGCCTACACCTCGGCGCTGCGCATCAACACCTGTTTCAACTGGGGCCGCCGCAAGCTCGGCCTGCCCTACTGGTCGCTGTCGGCGTACCTGAAACACAAGGTCAAGAACGCCGTGCAGTTCATCGCCAACTACGAACATGCCGTGGCCAGCGAAGCGCGCCGCCGCGGCGTCGACGGCGTGGTGTGCGGCCACATCCATCACGCCGAGATCCGCACCATCGAGGGCATCCTCTACTGCAACGACGGCGACTGGGTGGAGAGCTGCACCGCGCTCGTTGAGGATTTCGAAGGCCGCTTGCGCATCGCGCGCTGGGCCGAGGAGCACGCGCGGCAGGACTCGCTGTTGCCGCGCTACGTGCCCGCGCAGCTGGCCGCCGAGTAAATCAGGTTGCGCATCGCCATCGTCTCCGATGCCTGGCGGCCGCAGATCAACGGCGTGGTGCGGACCATTGAAACCGTCGTGCGCTTGCTGCAGGCCGAAGGCCACGAAGTCGAGGTGTTCGGGCCCGACCGCTTCCGCACCTTGCCCTGCCCGACATATCCCGAGATCCGTTTGTCGCTGTTTCCCTCGGCGCGGCTGCATCACATGCTGAAGCTCTACGCGCCCGACGCCATCCATCTGGTGACCGAAGGCCCACTCGGCTGGTCGGCGCGCGCTTTTTGCCGCAAGCGCGGTATCCCCTTTACCTCGGCCTACCACACGCGCTTCCCCGAATATGTCCGCGCGCGCATCCGTGTGCCGATCGCCTGGAGCTACGCCTTCGTGCGCCTCTTCCACGCGCCGTCGTCGGCCGTGCTGGTGGTGGCCCAATCGATCCGCGACGAACTTGCCGCCCGCGGTTTCAAGAACCTGGTGCCGTGGTCGCGCGGCGTCGATATCGCTGCCTTCCGCCCGCAGCCCCGTTCGGAACTTGGCGACCCGCGGCCGATCTGGTTCTATGCCGGCCGGGTGGCGATCGAAAAGAACATCAAGGCCTTCCTCGACCTCGATCTGCCCGGCACCCAGTGGGTGGTGGGCGGCGGCCCGCAGCTCAAGGAGCTCCGGCGCCGCTACAAGCACGTGCATTTCTTCGGTTCGGTCGGCACCGAGGAGCTGTCGCTGCGCTACTCCCAGGCCGACTGCTTCGTCTTCCCCAGCCGCACCGACACCTTCGGCCTTGTGATGGTCGAGGCACTGGCCTCGGGCGTGCCGGTAGCGGGCTATCCCGTGCCGGGCCCGCTCGACGTCGTGACCAACGACCGCGTGGGCGCCCTCGACGAAGACTTGCGCGCCGCCTGCCTCGCTGCCGTCGCCTGCGATCCGGCCGAGCGCCGCCGTCACGCCGAGAGCTTCACCTGGACCGAGTGCGCCAAACAGTTCCTCGACACGCTGCGGCCGATTCCCCGCAGCGTTTGGCAGCCGCTCAGGCGCCGGGTGGTGCCGAACGCGGCGTCCTAGATCGGCAAAACGTCCAGACCGGTCTGGACGGTTCCGATGTCGATGGCACAAGGCTTTTAGGCGATTCGTCCAGAATCCAGCGCCACCCCTGTGCGGTATTAG
>PLYQ01000221.1 GCA_003153415.1 Rhodospirillales bacterium
GTTCGAATCTCGCCGGGTCCGCCATATATTTCAATGACTTAAGCGGTTCTACCCAGGCGACGAGGACTGCCGGGGAAGCACTGGGGAAGCAGGCGGTGCGATTTCGCATCTACCAGACAATCACACTACCCCCGACGACCAATCCAACCACGTACGCAGGTTTGCGGCCTTCGTGAACCTTAGCCGAGGCCGCTTTCGCCAATCGGCATCAGGCCCCTAACATCCCATTATGCGATGTTGAGCAACGCGAGTCCTCGACCGTCGCGCTTACTCTTCGCAGCGGCCGATCTTTGCCTGGCTCTGCGCGGCCACCTTCGCTCTGAAAAGGATGCCCTTCAGGGCCTCACGATCCTCCAAAGACATCTGCCGAATGTCGAGCCACCGTCCTGGATCCGCCGTGGCCTCCATGGCAACCGGCGCGCCGTCCGGGCCAGAATGCTCAACCTTCTGACTGTCATGGTGCCATCCGCTTGCAGCGCGCGATCGGTTTCTAAGCGCCCACATGATCGCTGCGGCGTTCCCGGGAGCGCCGTTGGCCACATCGATGAGGCGGTTTTCATAGTAGGTCGTACTGCCCGCCCTGCCGGCTCGCACGGCCTCGGAAAACTCCGGACGCACCTTCTGCCACTGCCATAGCGTGTCGGGATGCACGCCGATCAGGGCAGCGCAGCCCTCGAGGCTGCGGCCCTCGGACATCAACTCAACGATGCGCCGGCAGAACTCGGGTCGGTAGGAGGTGGGTCTCCCACCAGGGTGCTTGGGCTTCGCCATGACCAATGTCTCATTAGTTAACATGTTAAATAATAGCATGCGGCGATCGTGATTTGAACCAGCGTCGTTGAGTGCGATGCGCGTCAGCGCCGCCCGCCAGGAGTGACGATCCAGTTGGGCTGCACGCCTGGCGAGTTCCCATCTCGGCCGGCACTCCGCCCGGGCGCAATAGGTCGGGTGAAGGAGCGCACCGATCAGTGCCAGGGTGCAGTCGGGCTTGTTGAACGCGGCTTGATCGAGGTCCGCTTTACCCCCGATAGCGACCAAATAGCGGACGGCTCGCGAGGTCCGAAAAGTGCCATCAGCGGTAATGGCGGCGTCTTCGGGTCAGCGATGCCAACCCGGCCATCGCGCGGCTTTACGGCACAATGCCCACTATCTGCACGACCAACTCCGTGCCGGCCGCCGTCGCCGCCGTGGCGGCAAAGGCATCGGTCTGCGCATTGGCCGCTGTCACGCTGGCCGCCGTGCCGTTGACGAGAGCCTCCACCGCCTTGGCGGAAGTGACGTTGTTCAACCCCTGGGTCAGCGCGAAGTGCGCGCCCACCGCCTCCGTGTTGACGACGTACTGCTTGTCGGCCCCGCTCGCGCCCGCGATCAGCGCCGTCACGAGATCCGTGCGCTGGAGATGGCCGGTGTTGAGTTCGTTGGCCCAGTAGGCCGCGCCGGCCGCGTCGGGCGAACGCCCGAACGCCGACTGGTACGCGAGGTTGACGAGCGTCGGGTTGGAGTTGGCCGACGAATAAGTGGCCGCTGCTTCCGGCGAGCTGAAGATGGCGTTGGAGATGTCCTTGATGCTGGCGCCGTTGGCCAGCTGGCTGGCCCAATAGTCCAGTCCCAGCGCATCCGGCGCACGACCGAGGCCGGCGGTGTAGAGATCGACCACCTTGAGGATCTGGGCCGCGGGAAGCGAAGCAGTCGTGATCTGCCACGCCGTCGGCAGCGACGCCCCGTCGACGAACCGGACCTGCTCGATATTGGTCAAGATGTCCGTTCCGTCCGTCCCGACCTTGTCTTGGACGGTGATCGTGGCACTGCCGGCCGTTGCCTTCAGCGTGTAGCCATTCGCGTTTCCCCCATAAAGGGCGATATCGTTTCCTCCCCCTCCGTCGATGCTGTCGGTACCGGGCCCCCCCCTGAACGTTTCGGCGGCCGCGGTCCCGACCAGCGTGTCGTTGCTCGCCGTACCCTGGTAGGTGGCCGGGAATAGGTCGGTCCAAGCCTGCCACAGCGTCGTGCCCGCACCGCCCGGGCCCTGCGCCGCCGTGAGTGTATCGACCGGGAAGGTGATGTCCGGAAACGCCGGCGCGCCGTAGAACGTGGTGGTGGTTCCCGTGTCTGCGTTCTGGGGTGTCCCGGTGTAATTGTAGAGGCCCCAGGCGAGGCCCAACGTCGGCTCGTTGTTGAACTCGTAATAGTTGTAGCCCATCACGTTGGTCGTGCTGCTCGACGTGCCGGCATTGTGGGCCTGCAGATAGGCCTCGATCGCGGTAGCCTGGGCAACGGCGGCCGTGGCGTTCAACTGTGTGGGCGTGAACACCTCCATCAACATCAGCGGCACGTTGGACGCTTTGAACGGCCACGCCGAGGAGGAGCCGCCGCTGTCGTAGACGGCCAGCGTGGCGGCGAGTCCAGTGGCGCCCTGGCTGATGTTGACGCTGTTGTAGTAGTAGCTCGCGTAGCCCGGATCGACCGCGCTGAGGCCCGTGACAGGCGCCGTGAACAGATTTGTCAGTGTTTGAGGGTTTTGCCAACCAGCGTAACCGAGCGGAATGAGAATAGTCGGCGACACCCCGTTTATCAGGTCGTTCCACCAACCCCCGGGGCTCGTGGCGCCCTGGTCGGCATTGGAGATGGTGGCGGTGATGGGAATGATGGCGCCCGTACTACCGTTGACGACGGGATTGCCGTCGACGGGCGTGGTGCCGTTGATCTGCTGGTGCAGATTGTAGATCCACCAGTTCGTACGGGCGAGAAATTGGGAGGCAGTGGTGCCGTCGGTGAGGGCCGTGGCGAGGTCGCCCTCGTTGCCGACGTCGATCGACTGGATGGCGGCGTGGATCTTGCCCGTCGTGGGATCGGTGATGCTGGCGATGAACTGCTTGAAGTCGTCCTGGATGGCCAGGGGCGCCTTGTCGAAAGAGTACTTGCTATCGGGCGTCGTGCCGCCCCAAGCACCGTTCTGGAAGCCGTTGCTTATGAAATAGTCGGACACCGGCACCACGATCTTGAGTTTTTGCGTGGTGGCATAATTCAGGAAGTTGAGGTGATCGAGCCCCACGTCGCTCGTGGCGGGGAGCGCGGGGGCGCCGTTGGCGGGGGGATAGGGGCCGGGGGTGGAGGCGGTGCCGCGCGCCGGGTCCCAGTTGTAGAGCCGCACCAGGTGGAAGCCGTCGGTCTGGATGGTCCCAAGGTCATCGCGGTAGTTGGTGCCGTTGTTGACCGGTACGCTGGGGTCCCCCGGGGGCGCGGTCTGGGGGGGCACGCTGCCCCACAACGAGGCGAAGGCGTCGTTGGCGAAGTCGGAATCGTTGGTCTGCGTATTGCCGGGATTCTGCGCCCAGCCCGACCAGGTCGGACTGTAGTCGACGCCGCGATAGATCGTACCCGTATAAGCCATTGTTGCCCCTTTTAGCTCTCCCCAACGCGCCAAGCCTGCCGTTCACCCGGCCTGTCACGCGCATGTCAACATACTTCAGGGTCCTTCTCGAAAACTCAATATAAATAAAGTCAATGTACGCCTGCGGCTGGGCCCGCCACGCGACCCGCTAGGTCCTGTCCGCCAGCGCCGCATGCCGCGCCTCGCAGTCAAGATAGGTCTTGCCGAAAACTTGCAAAACACGGCGACTTTTGCGGAGGTCTCGACGCTCGAAGCCGAGCTCGCGCGCATCGACCGGGAGATCAGTCTTTTCGGGATTCCCAAGGGATATTCGGACTTGTTCTTCTTGATAAAATCCCACCTCGATGTCGTGGGCGTTCGTCTTGGTTTGCGCCAAGCCGAGCTTCAAAGTCAGATATCCAAAGCTGCTTAGTGGGGCATGGCCGATAGCGGTGCATATCGGCTCTGGGTCAGACGCGTCGTTCTGAGGGTGTGCCGATGACTTCCGGTCTGCCCCGATGAACAGACATCCTCGGTGTCAGTCTGCCTGTTTCAAACGTGCCATCAGGCGACATCGGCAATGTGCTCCGCCGTCCCCAGATCGCAAGGCGTTGCAGGCGTCGCTTTCAACTCTTAGCCCCCCTCCGCGGCGTCTTTGGATATGGCGTGCCATTCTTGTGGGTGTAGCCGACGCCACCAGGGGCGAGCATGTCGATGTCAGAATAGGTGGCGCTGTCACCTGCGATGCGGGTGCCGACTTCCAACACCGTTGCATCGGCACTACTAAGGTTTTGCAGGCAATGGCCGTTGGGATCGCCCGCCTTGAAGCCCGCGCAGTCGCCCGCGCGAAGCAATTCGGCACCCGCATCGGTCATCAGCGTGACCTCGCCGGACAGCACATAGATGAATTCATCCTGCCTGGACTGCCAGTGCCGTTGGCTGGACCAAGCGCCCGGTGGCAGGCGCATCAGATTCACGCCATATTGCGTCAGTCCCGCGGCATCGCCGAGCTTAATGCGCTCACGTGATACGCAAGGCTCGTCGAAGGGTGGCGGGTAGAGCGTGCCGACGATGACTTCAAGCGATGCGACGTCAATCTTCTTGCCCATGGTGTACCCCCCGCGGTTTCTGGGACATCGGGTTTAATCACTTCAGCAGACGCATAGACAGTACCTGTGGCCGATAGTCTGCTCGCGTCAATCTATCTCGCCGACAACCTCGACACTTGAACTGGCTGCCAGTCGGCAATCACCATTTTCTATGTATATATTCAGCCCCGAGAACGAACCATCTCGACATGGTCCGGAGCGAAATGCGCAGAACCAACTAGGTCATCGCCAAGTCCGTTGTGGGTCACGAGCGCCGTTTTGACCGGCTGACCGTCACTTCCGGTCTACCCCCATCAACAGACATCCTCGGTGTGCGGCGACGGGTCTCAAAAGTGTCAGTTTCCACGCCGACAAGCCACGCGCGACTCGACTTCGAGTGGCTTTGTGGCAGAGTTTTGCTAACGGTTCGCTTGATGCAAGAAAGTCGCATTAGGCTGGGGGGCCGGTGTCCGAAGTCGATTCCGAAACGGCTGCTGAGAAACAAGCGGAGCTGCATGGCGTGCTGCCAGCCGGCGCGCGATTACGCAACTATGAGATTGTTTCCGTTCTTGGCCGGGGCAGCTTCGGCATCACCTACCGCGCCCACGACACGACGCTTCACCGCGACGTCGCCATCAAGGAATACCTGCCGACGTCCCTGGCGTTCAGGAAAGACGACACGACGGTCATTCCGCTTTCAACTGAACTCGCTGAGGATTTCGTCTGGGGTCGCGACAGGTTCGTGGCCGAAGGCGAAACGTTAACGAAACTCCAAGACGCACCGGCCGTCGTGCGGATGTTGGACTTCTTTCAGGCCAACGGCACGGCCTACATTGTCATGGAGTTTCTGAGCGGTGAGACGCTCGATAGTCACCTCAAGCGCCAAGGCCGGCTCGCACCGGCGGAGATCGACCGCATCCTGTGGCCACTGCTCGACGGGCTGGAGCAGGTGCACAACGCGGGCTTTCTCCACCGCGACATCAAGCCGGCCAATATTCTCATCGATGCCGACGGCAAGCCCACCCTGATCGACTTCGGCGCGTCGCGCGCGGCAATGGTCGGGCGTACCGTGGCAATGACGGCGATCTTCACGCCGGGCTATGCCGCCGCCGAGCAGTTTACTTCGGCCAGACAGGGGCAGTGGAGCGATATCTACGGGCTCGCGGCCACGCTCTATCACGCGATAACCGGCAAGGTTCCGCCCAATGCCGTTGATCGTATGTTGGACGACACCTATGAGCCGCTGAGGTTGCTAGCGCCTGAAGGTTTTGCTTCCGGTGTATTGCTGGGCATCGATGCCGGCTTGGGGGTGCGTTCGAGCGAACGGCCGCACTCGATTGCGGCCTGGCGGCCGATCCTGGGCCAGACGGGCTCCCTCGACGCAACCGCCACGATGGTTGTCAGGCATAAGGCTGGCACCGAACCCGCGGCCATGGCCAACCCAGCACTGGCTGGCAAACGGAGGCGGGCTTGTTGAACACAGGCTTGATCGAGGTCCGCTTTGCCCCCAAGAGCGGACAAGTAACGGACATCGCGCGAGGTCTAAAAAGTGCCGATACTGTTGCAAAAGTCAGCTTGATGGGTTCGCGGCGCAATGTTCGTTCTGCCGGGCGCCGCGTTTAGACTCTTCCTTGCCACGCAAACCCTGCTGGCGAATCAATGTTGCGCGCTTAGTAGCCTGAAAGACTTTTGCAACACTATCTGCCAACAGCAGACCTACCCGCCACGAACGCCGCTCAACCAGCGGCTAGCCACCTCGTATAGCGATACAGCTGGGCAATCAGTGCTACGAACACCGCGGGGGCGGCGATCATCGCCACGCCGGTGAAATTCGCGCCGACGATGCTGAGCGGCGTGTCGTTGCCCGTGGCGCCGACAATTCCAGCAAGGACGACGCCGAACAAGCTCTCGCCGACGATGAAGCCGGTTGCGGCCAGCACACCCATGCGCTTGGCAGATTCAGGATTGGCCTGACGCTCCGCCCAGCGATCGTACGCCCAGCCGATCAACGCGCCGACCGGAATCAGCAGGGTCATGCCCATAGGAAGGTAGATCCCCATGCCGACGCCGAGCGGCGGCAGCCGCATCCGGCGTACCTTGCCCAGGACCTCGTCGATCAGGATGACGATCACGCCGATCCCGGCGCCGATGGCGATCAGGGTCCAGTCGAGCTTGCCTCCCAGAACGCCGGTGGCCAGCGCCGAAATCAGCGCGGCCTGGGGGGCCACGAGCGCGTGCGGACCGGCACCGGGAGCCCCGGCAAAACCAAACGCCGTATTGAGCAGGTCGAGAACCAGCGGGATCACGAGCGACCCGAACACCACGCCGAGGATCAGCGCGACCTGCTGGCGCCACGGCGTGGCGCCCACCAGCTGACCGGTCTTGAGATCCTGGAGATTGTCGTTGGAGATGGTGGCGATGCTGAACACCAGGGACGTGGTGAACAGGGCATAGGCGACCAGGGCACGCGACGTGGCGAGATCGCTGCTCTGGCCGAAATAGAGCACGAGCAGCAAGGCAGCGCCCAGAACGGCGAGGATGCCCACGCCGGAAATCGGGCTGTTGGAGGCGCCGATCAGGCCGGCCATGTAGCCGCACACCGCCGCCACGAGCGCGCCGATGATGACGACATAGACCAGGGTGGCTGTGATGGCGATCCCCGCATGCTCGACCACGGGTCCGCCGCTGCCGAACCACCACAGCAAGGCGGCAATGGGAATAAGAGACAAAATGATCGTGCCGCCGACGATGCCGATCGGCAGATCGCGCTCGGTGACGTCGAGCGCCTCTCCGCCGCGGCGGGCGCGGGCCGCAGCCATCGCAGAGCCGATCCCGCGCGCGATCGGCCCCATTATCTTGACCAGGGTCCAGATGGCCGCGACGCCGATGGTGCCCGCGCCGATATAGCGGATCTCGTGGCCGAAGACGGCGGCGACGACGTCGCTCGCGGATCCGACCATGCCGTGCCTCGCGGTCAGGTAAGGAACCAGCACCGCCCAGCAGAGGATCATGCCCAGCAGCATGGCGATGCCGACGGACAGTCCCACCAGATGCCCGACGCCGATCAGCGCCATGGAGAAGCTGGCTGAAAGTCCGGTCGCCCCGGCGCCGACCCGGAAATGGACGGCGAGATGCGACACGACCAGCTTCATGGCGGCGAGTGCGGCGAAGGCCGCGGACGCGATACCGCCCCACAGGATGACCCACAGGCCGCGGGCATTTTCCGCGCCCCCCTCCTGGGACTTCGCACCGATTTTCAGAACTTCGGCCGCGGCCAGCCCTTCGGGAAAGGGCAGGTCCGATCCGGTCACCAGCGCACGGCGCAGCGGAATGGAATACATCACGCCCAGGATCCCGCCGATCGCGCACACTGCCGTCGTCATCCAGTAGGGGAAGCCCTGCCACCAGCCGATCATGACCAGGCCCGGCAGGACGAAGATGATCGCAGCCAGCGTTCCCGCCGCGGAGACGATCGTCTGGACGATGTTGTTCTCGAGGATGTTGCTCTTGCCGACCAGCCGCAGCACCGCCATGGAGATGACGGCCGCAGGGATGGATGTCGCGAAGGTCAGTCCAACCTTCAGCCCGAGATAGACATTGGCGGTCGTGAACAGCGCGGTCAGCAGGGCGCCCAGGATGACGCCGCGCAGGGTGAAGTCGCGCATCAGCTTGCTCGCCGGCGTTGCTGGATCAGCCATTCGACACCGAGCCTGCCCAGCACCGCGACGACGATCAGGCCGATGGCGAAGGGCCGCGCGGTCCAGAGATGGACCATGAAGGCTGCGAGAACCGCGGCCATCAACGCCGCGCCGACGAAGATCACGAACCGCGAGCCGCTGGCCTGCGCGTGCAGGCGCCAGTGCGCCACGAAGATCGCCAGGTAGCAGATCAGGAAGGTGGCGCTCGCGATCTGGGCGATGGCGCCGAGATCGACCAGGTTCACCAGCACGAGGATGACGGCGGTGGCCCAGAACAGACCGCTGGTTCCCTGCCGCCAGGCCGCCTTGCCCATGGCGGACGGAAGCAGCCCCTTGGCCACCAGCCCTCTGGAAATCTCCACGGCGCAGAAGATGCTGGCCATGATTCCTGATGCGGTCGCGAACAACGCGCCGATCGACACGACCACAAAGCCCGCGCTGCCCAGCACCGGGCGCGCCGCCTGGGCCACCGCCGTGCTGGCATAGCGGGCGAGATCGGCATCGGAGACGTTGCCGAGCACGATGATCGTGAGACCGATATAGAGAACGATGACGATGCCGATCGCGAGATAGATCGCGCGCGGGATCATGACCGGCGGATTGGCGACATGACCCGATGCATTGGTCATCATGCCGTAGCCGGCATAGGCAAAGAAGGTGAGGCCGATGCTGGCGAACAGGGTCGCCGGGCCCACGCTCTGCCCGTTGCCCACCATGGCGGGATTGATGCTCGGCACCCCCGCCACCATCAGGGCGGTCAGGATGATGAGCTTGACGGCCACCAGCAGCTCCTTGGTGCGGCCGACCGTGCCGGTGCCGATCATGTTGATGACAACGAGCAGGATGACGATCACCGAGCCGAACAGATTGGTGACGATCGGCGGCGAGCTGTCACCCACGAACAGGCGATCGGCATAGGCGCCAAAGGTCTTGGCGACCATCGCCGCGGCAACAATCTGCGTCACGAGGTAGAGCAACGTCAGCCCGCCCGTGACCACCTGGGAGGGGAAGGCCCGGTCGAAATTGTCGAGCAGGCCGTCGGAGTTCGGAAACCGGGCCGCGAGGCGGGCGTAGGAATAGCCGGAGAGCAGGGCGATGGCGCCACCAATCGCGAAGGAGAGATAGACGTCGCGGCCGGCCATCAGCGCGGCCTGCCCGAGCAACGCGAAGATCCCGGCGCCGACCATCGAGCCGATGCCGAGCGCTGCAACGCTCAACACGCCCATCGGCTTGTGCCGGGCCGGCGCGGCCGCCTCCGTCACGGCCCGCTTCTTGCGCCCGATCTCGCGGCGTCTGGACGCATCGTCATGGTTGCCCCCAAGCCTTTCCCCAAAGCGATCCTACACGAGGGCCAGCCGCCAGGCACGCCAGTGGATCATTTCAATGGGACAACCCGATATCTCCAATCCGGGGACTTCGAGGATGGACCGTCCAGGAGCACCAGGGTTGTCGACCACGTGTCATCGGCGCCGCGATGGCGCGTCACACTCCTTCTTCTTCAACCCAACCCTGCCGGCGCGCCGCGGACGATGATCATGCAATCCACGACACTGCACATTCCGCTTGCTGCCGTTGCGCACGACTGTGGCTCGAGTGGAAGGGCGCGCCCGAAAGTTCGGCCTATCTGCTTCCCTACGTCTTTCGCCTGCGTGCGGGAATCGATGCCAGGAGGTTGGAGCGTGCGCTGCGCAACAGTGGAGGAGCGGACGGCTCGAACGGATTTCCACATGGCGCTGCCCAATCGGCGCCCGGCTTACCAGGGCGAACCGGAAACGGCGAGCCGGTAGGGTTCGTCGCCCATATCCCGCACTCAGCTTGGCGCGCCCGCCCTCTGCCAGCTGGAACCGGCGACCGTCATCGCCAGAGCGGCACCGGCCATGAGGACCGCCGCCATCATGATCGGCAATGCGTGCTCCAGCCCGCCCAGCATACCCGACACGACCGACGCGACCGTCCAGCCCATCGCCGCCGCCGATCCGACCATGCCGAGGATCCAGCCCTGCCGGTCCGGTGCCACGCGGTCCGACAGCATGGTCAGGATCGAGGGATAGGCGATGTTGACGGTGATGCCCGCGATCAGAGCCGCCGCGTATTCCTGATAGGCAGAGCCCAGCACAAGGCAGAGCGCAATCGCGGCGGCATTCAGCCCGAGCCCGGCTACCGCCAGGCTGCGCATCCCGAGCCGCTTGGCCAGCGCCGGCTGCACCAGCGCATTGGCGACGCAAAAGCCCACTCCCAAGATCGACATGAATGAGCCTACCTGGGGCAGGCTCATCCTGAGTCCGGGCGTTTCCATCAAGTAGATCGAGACGAACACGAAGAAGCCGCCCCATGCCACCTGCATCAGCAGGAAACAGCCGAGGATGGCGCGCACCGCTCCATCACGCGCGGCGTCGCGAAAGCAGCGCACGCCTTCCCAGATCGAGATACCGGACCACTCGACCTGCCGGCCAGGCTTTGCCGCCTCCCGGTAGCCGGTCAGGATCAGCACCAGGGCGACCAGCGTCAGGAGCGAGCAGAAGTGCAGCGGTGCCGCGAGCGAGAGCGTGGACAGGCCCGATGCCACCACCGGCCCCAGCACGAAACCGAGCGAGGAGAACAGCATGCTGTAGCTCAGTAGCCGGGCCTTGTTGCTGCCCATGTCGACCAGAGCGGCCTGCGCGGTGGACTGGGCGGCCGCCGTGGCACCACCCATCAGCCGGCCCAGGAACAAGAACGGCAGGCTGTGCAGATCGATCGCCAGGCCGGCCGCCAGGTTGGCCATCAGCACGCCCACGCCGCACAGCAGCAGCACCGGCCGCCGGCCCCACTGGTCCGACAGACGCCCGAGCACCGGCGCCATGTACAGCATCAGCAAGGGGTAGACCGCGACAAGCAACCCGCTGACGAGATTGCGCACGGGCAGCGACGCTTCCGGAAGAAACACGAGCGTCGCCTGGTCGATCAACAGCGGCCCAAGCAGCGGGACGATCACTGTTGCGCTGATGGAATCGACCAGGATCAGCAGGTAGAGCGCGATCATGCGCGGGCGGCGACCGGCTCGTGCAGATGGGCCTGCAGGGAAGCGCGCATTCGGTCGGCGAGTCCCACGATCGTTTCGTGGCGATAATTGACCGAAGAGTATTGGAAGCGGATCTGCAGCTTGCCCTCGTGGATGACGGCGACCAGGTACAGACAGAAATCGGCGGGGTTGTCGGGGCAGGCATGGTTCTTGAGGTAAAGCAGCTCCTCTTCCGGCCTTTGGAACACCGCCCCCTGGAAGCTGTTGTCCCAGGTCGCGCCGAAGAAGTTGTATAGAATCTTGACCTG
The DNA here is from genome assembly GCA_003153415.1 of Rhodospirillales bacterium. Lineage (GTDB taxonomy): Bacteria > Pseudomonadota > Alphaproteobacteria > Reyranellales > Reyranellaceae > Reyranella. The sequence continues at coordinate 11,466 of PLYQ01000221.1, forward strand.
ATCCTGGACCGCGAGCTCCAACCCGCGCGGATGGTAGGCGCGCAACACGCCATGGCCGATGCCGTGCTGCGGCATGGCGTGCAATTGCGCGACAACGTCTCCCAGGCCGCCCGACAGCACGAGCGGCGTATGGGTGGTGAACCAGCCGCCGAGGCGGACGGGATCGACGCCTTCCACCACCGGCTCCCGCCCATGGCCCACCACGTGCAGCATCAGGCGGTCCTGGCTCGATGCCTCGACCAGTGCGGCGGCAACCCGCTCGTACGCGCCGGACGGCGTGTGGTCCAGCATCGGGCTTACATGGGTGACGAGGTCGCGTTGCCGGGCGCCCGGCTGGTCGCTGTCGGGCGCGAACGTCGGGCCCTGCTGAGCGAGCCAATAGGGCAATTGCGCCGCGACCTCGGGAGTAGCGGCGAAGCGGGTCAGGCCCTCCACCCAGGCTTTGTAGGTGCCGCCTGCCGGCGGCAGCCCTTGATTGAGGTAGAGCCGCTGCAAGTCCGTCGCCGCCGCACCCCACGACAAGCCGTCCGTCACCAGATGATGGCAAATCAGCACCAGACGCTGCCCCTGCTCCGTGATGAAGAGCCCGGCGCGCATGATGGGGCCGCGCGCGATGTCGAGCGTCTCCTGCATCTGCGCGGCCCGCATCCCCACCTCGGCCAAAGGGAGGTCCGCGCATTCCAACGGTATCTCCAGACCATCTTCAGCGTAGAATTGCCGCCCGTCCCGGAACCGCAGCCGCAACGAGTCGTAGTGGGCGACCAGCTTGCGCAAGGCAGCCCTCAGCCGCTCGGGCTCAACTGAGCAGCGGAACACTGCCGAGGTGTTGAACTGCTGCGGCCGCACGGTCGCCCAGCTGAAGTAGTAGCGCTGCATCGGCGACAGTGGCACGTCGCCTGTCGCCTCGCTCGCCTGCACCGTCGGCACCGGCGCCAGGCCCTCGACCAGTTCGGCGATCGTCGGCGTGCGCTGCAGTGCCGTGGGATCGAGCCGCAGTCCGGCCTCCCGCGCCTTGACGCCGATCTGGACGCCCAGCAGCGAGTCGCCACCGAGCGCGTAGAAATTGTCGTGGATGCCGATCGGCTCGTGTTTCAGGATGGCCTGCCAGATGTCCACCAGCGTCGCCTCCGTCTCGGTGCGCGGCGCCACATAGGGCAGCTCGCCCGGCATTTGCGCGACATCAGGCCGGGGCAGCGCCCTGCGATCGACCTTGCCGTTGGCAGAGAGCGGGATTCGCTCCAGCGGCACGAACATCCGCGGGATCATGTAATAGGGCAGCCGGTCCTGCAGTGCGGCGCGTATCTGCGCGGCATCCAGCGGTGCGTCCGAAACGACATAGGCCACCAGGAACTTGCCCTTGTGGTTGGGCTGGTCCTGCCCGTCGACGATCGCGGCCTTCACGCCAGGCAGCGCCTGGATCGCGCCTTCGATCTCGCCCAACTCGACACGAAAGCCGTTCACCTTGACCTGGAAATCGGCCCGGCCCAGGAACTCCACTTGGCCCTCCGGCAGCCATCTGCCGAGGTCGCCGGTATAGTAGATGCGCTCGCCGGTCGCCGGATAGGTGATGAAGGCGGCGTCGGTTTTCTCCTGGTCCTTCCAGTAGCCGCGCGCCAGGCATACGCCGCCCATGAAGATCCGGCCCGGCATGAAGGGCGGGCAGTGATTGAGCCCGGGGTCGAGCACGAACATCTTTTGGTTACGCATCGCGCGGCCATACGGAATGGTCGTCCAGATCGGGTCCACCTCGCCGATGCGATACCAGTTGGACATGATCGAGGTTTCAGTCGGGCCGCCCACGCTCCAGAGCACCGCGTTGGGCGCGAGACGGCGCATACGCTCGGGCAGGTCGGTCGGAATCTTGTCACCGCCCATCATGAATACGCGCATGCTGGGCAAGGCTTCGTTCGACTGCACCCACATGTCCACGTACATCGGCACACTGAGCCAGATCGTCGCCGTGTGTTGGTGCACGAGCTCGACCCAGTGCGCCGGTTCGAGATGCCGTTCCTCGTCCGGGATCACCACGCCGGCGCCGGCCGTCAGCATGCCGAAGATGTCGTAGACCGAGAGATCGAAGCTGAAATCCGACAATTGCAGCGAGCGATCGCCGGGTACGATGCGGTGCTCCTCGTTGACGTCGCGCAACGTGTTCATGGCGCTGAAATGGGTGAGCGTCACCCCCTTGGGCTTGCCGGTGCTCCCGGAGGTGAACAGCACATAGCAAATGTCGCCCAGTTCGTTGACCGAGGTCGGACGGCCGTCCGGTTCGTCGGCCCACACGGCATCGTCATCCACTGCCAATCCGGAGCGACCCAGCCGATCCAGGACGCGCCGTTGACCCAGAATGACGCGCACATCGCCCTGCTCGGTCACGTTGTCTATGCGCTCGGCCGGCCAGGCGGCGTTCATCGGAAGATAGCCGCCACCGGCCTTCAAGATTGCCATGCAGGCCACTGCCTGCTCCCATCCTTTTTCCATCAACACGCCGACCAGCGCATTGGGTTTGACGCCGCGTCGGCGCAGCCCGTGCGCGATGCGGTTGGTCAGCCGCTCCATCTCGCCGTAGCTCATCACACGTTCGCGCGTCAGCAGTGCCGGCGCCTCCGGCTGGCGTGCCGCATGGTCGGAGAACGCGTCGTGCAGCAGTTGCAGGTCGGGGCGCGGCATCGGCGGCGGCGTCCACTGCGTCTCGATCCGGCGCACTTCGGCTTCGGTCGCGAGCTTCAATTTCGACAGCGGCATGTCCGGCTGTGCACTCACGAGCTCGCCAAGCAGCGCCAGATGCGCGGCCAGTTCCTCGATGAAGCCGCGCGTGAACTGGGCGCTGCGGTATTGCAGGCGCACGTCCAGCCGGTCGCCCTCGGCGAAGGCCAGGAACAGCAGGTCGTTCTGGCAATCCACCATCTCGAAGTGCAGCGGTGTTCCCAGCGCGAACGGCCAGACCGGCCTCGCCCAGCCGAAGGAAACGTTTGGCAGTTGAATGGCATCCGAGGGCCGTGCCTTGCGCAGCCCGGCGATCACCTCCTGAAACGGCAGGCGATCGTGCAACCGGGCCGCCCGCCGCTGCGCCGACACCTGATCGACCAGCTGAGCAAACGTCAGGTCCGGCGTGAAGCTCGCCGTGGTAATCAGCGAGTTGACGAACGAGCCCATCGATTGCGCGAACGGCTTGCCGCGCAGGTCGGTGGGATACAGAACCGCCACCACCTCCTGCTCGGTGTAGCGGTGGATCAGCGCCTGGATCAGCGCGAGCGTGGTGACGAACGCGCTGACCTTCATCTGCGGCAGGCGGAGTGAAAAGTAGTGGCTGCCGTCCGACTCGCCGCGATAGGTCTCCCGCCGCGTCGGCAGCCCGGCGTGGAAGTCGGATTGCGCCAGGGCCTGCGCCCAATAGGCCCGGTCCGCCTCGCGTTCAGCGCTTTCCAGGTAGGCGCGCTCGTGCTTGTCCCAGGCCGCCGGGTCGGGCCCGGGCGCTGGCGCCGGTTGACCATGATAGCGAAGACCAACCTCCTCCAGCAGCAGCAAGAGGGAGCCGCCGTCCAGCACGATATGGCTGCCGTTGACGACGAACATGTCACCGCACAGCACGAAACGAAACAGCGGCCCGTTCTCCACGTCGAACGGCTTGGTGACCGCCCACTCCCAGCTGTCCGACCGCTCCAGCACCACGGCCGGAGTTTTCTGAATCACCTGGTAGGGCTTGCCGTCCACTTCGTGGACGACCGAGCGCAGGGCGGGATGCGCCTCGACCGTCTCGCGCAGCGCCTGCTCCAGCCGGCCGGCGTCAACGCCGGGATTGAGGCGATAGACGATCGGCACGAAATAGGCCGAGCTCTCCGGCGCCCGTTTGCATTCGAGCCAGATGCGCTGGGCGACGACGGCAAGCGGTATGGTTGGCGTTGCGACATCCATTGTGCTGTTACCTGTGTTCGCGCGAAAACGCGGCCGCGCGGAGTGGATAGATAGCATTACGCGAAAACACGCAGCTCGATTGAGGCACAAAGCGAGCAAATTGGCGAGAGCAAGAACCGGTCCGCGATCAATCCGGTGCCAGATCGAGGGCCAAGTGCAGTCACGCTAAGATCGACGATGATCAGCGGTCGCAGTCGAACCGCCAACGCTTCACCGGACCCCAGTCTGCGCTCACGCGGATGAGCCGCGGTGTGCCCTCGCCGGTGAAGGCGAAACCGGAAAGGCCCTGTGAAACGCCTGCACCGGTCGCCTTGATGAAGGCCTCACCAAGTGTCCAGTACCGGTAAAAGAGCGCTTGCCGCGCAGCCGGTCCGGAGCAGGCGGCAAGCGTGTCGCGGCCTTCCGGCGCGAACGCGGTTCGCGCAACGGCCATGAGATCCGGTAGCGCTTGGCGCTGTTCGACATCGACGCCGACGGGGCACCCTGCCATGGCGATGGCGACACAGCCGCGCGTATGGCTGATGCTGAAGTGCAAAGCCGCACCATAACGGTCGCGGTCGAGGCAGGGCTTGCCGTTGGCGCCGGCCGCGAACCGCAAAGCGCGCGGCGCGCATGCTATCATCGGTCCCAGCAGCATGCGCAGACCGGCATGGGCGGCCGCGAAGCTCCAGCGGTCGGCCTCGAAGCGAAAGCCGCAGGCACTGACCCGTTCATCCTCACTCAAATAGTCCTGCAGCCCCGACCGGCCACCGGGACCGGGCACGCCGAACCAGAGAAGGAGCTCGTCTGCACGCGGCGGCACCTTCCTTTCCACCGTGAACGCCGAGAGGACACTCACCTCCAACGGCTCGCACGCAGAACGCTCCAGCGCCCAAGCCCATGCAAACTCCGATGGTGGCCTTGCCAGCGTGCGAACGAGCGTGTCGATACTCATCTGGCCATCTGAACGCTCGGCCGGCCTGCGCCCTCCACGGAGGCTGAGAAGCCGGTCACGTCCGCGCCAGCGCGCTTCATCACGTCATCGAGGGCCGCGCCGCTCTCGATGTCGAGATCGTGCTTCCAGAAGCGCTCGAAGACCTCGTCGTTGTAGCTACGAAAGACGCCTTGGCGCTTCGCATCGAGCAGGCCGATGCCAGCCGGCGATGAGTTCCAGATTTTGCGCGTGCCGCGAATGGTGGGGCAGACCCGGTTGGCCTCGCAGCGCACGTCCATGTAGCTGTATTTCACCCGGCGCCACTGGTGGGCGTTGCGGTTCTGCTCGCGCACACGGCCCTCGGCGTCGACCCTAGCGCTGCCGAGATCGGCCGGGGTATCGAGGATGTACGGCAGCCAATCGATCTCGACCCCGGTCTCCTCGGCCAGCCGACAAGTCGGGTCCTTGGCGAGATAGGCGTAGGGACACTTGTAGTCGATGTTGAGGTGAGGGTGCGGACCGGCATGGCCATCACCTTAGAGACCGCACGGTCCTTTCGCCACAACGCGCGTTCTTACCGCGGGCAAGTTTCCCTGCCCACGCTCAGGCGTGGGGAGGTTTCCGCGCATCGGACGGAGGGGTCGTGATTGGAGCGTCGCCTGCCAAATCCGGATCGAGCTAGGACGGAACGATGCCTTTGCAAATCCATGCCGAGATGACGAAGGAGCGACGACCGTCGGCGCAGCCACTGAGGAACATGTGACGGACCTGCTTTTCGAGGCACCGCGCGCTGCCCGGGTGTGAGACTCGTCACCAACTCCCCGGCCGGGGCATCGCCGCTCAGGAACGGCGACCAATAGTCGTCGAAGGTGTCGAACCCGATCCGGATGGTGATCATGTCATGCTTGACCTCGATCAGGCCGGCGCGCCGCCACATCGGGGCCATTTCGCCCTCGCCATCGAGAGGGCGGAACAAGGTGCGCGAGGGATCGAAGCCCAGCGCGGACGGGGTGTCCCACAGCATGCGCAGGTGCGGCTGGCCGCCGTAGCCGTCCCACAGGGTGGCCGCCACCATGCCGCCGGGCCGCACGACACGGTGCATCTCCGCCATCGCCGGAAACGGATCGGTCAGGAATTGAATCACAAGCTGGGAATAGGCCCGATCAAAGCTGGCGGCGGAAAACGGCAGCGACGCCGCGTCGGCAATCCCGAACGAGAGGCGCGGGTCGGTGTTGTGCTGGCGGGCGTAGTCGACATACGGTTCGGCGAGATCGATGCCGGCGATCTCGGCGTGGTCGCCACGAGCCGCAAGGGCGAAGGTGAACATGCCGGTGCCGCAGCCGACATCCAGTATCTTCTGCCATGTGTGGACGGCTCCTGGTTGGCAAGAGCTTTCTTCACGTTTGCAGGGTTGG
>PLYQ01000247.1 GCA_003153415.1 Rhodospirillales bacterium
GCAGAATGGTTTTCACACAGCCTCGACCCCGAGTGGTCATGGCGGAACCGATTACTCGATTTGCCAAGTATGCGAAGGCTACTCCTTCACCGCCTTGAACGAGGCGCAGGCTTTCGGCTCGATCCGCTTGAGCGTAAAAGTGCGGTCCTCCGGGCCGAGCGTCACAAAGTTGTCCTGAGCTTTGCTCAGCTTGTCTGGGACGGTTGTGATCGGACTTTGCAGGAACAGGGTAAGGGACTTCGCGTCCGGCGCCGGGTCGATCAGGAAGTAGCCGCCCTCCCGGTCGGTATTCTCCACGGGGACCATGCAACCGAACGCCGCGGGCTTGTCGAAATTTGCGAATAGCTTGCGGCCAGAGGTGTCGATCCCGGCCCCCTCCCACCAGATGCAGCCGGCCGCAATCCGCTTCGGTGCGCCCGTGCGCGGGGTCAGCACGATGGTGACGTAGGCCTGCTGGAAGGGGTAGTAGCCCTGCTGGAAGGCGAGGAGGACGGTTTTGGTCGTCTGCTTCGGATGCTGCGCCAAATGTTCGGGCGAATAGTCGCGTCGAAAGCAGAGCATCGAACTCTCGGCTGACGTGAGCGGAGAAAGCGGATCTTTCAAATCGGCTGAAAGCGCGGGCATGGTTCCGGCCAGCACGGCGGCAAAACTGACGCTCAAAGCCAACAAGCGAATGGCCACCACGCTTCGAACTTCCACCGACGCGTCCATCGCAGACCTCTCAGAGCTGCGTTCGGCTTCATACCGCCGGAAGGATTGGTCCCTTCGTTGAAACTGTCAATCCGCGTTAAACAATTTCGGGTATGAACGTGCGCCCCGGCACTAGGAGGGCGCGTTGCGTCACTAGGCTTGCCACCGAAAGTCCTCATCGCAGTGATCGCCGCAACGGCGATCTGCGTATATAGGCCGATGGTTTGATCGCGATCGTGGCGGGTTGGAGCCCGACCGGGAAGTACGGGCATGCTGCAGGAAATCAACCACGCGGCACCTCACTGCCTCGCCTACTTTACACACATCGATAGTCACAAGTGCTGAGTTGAAGGGTGCAGTTTAAAATTTATCACTCGTCAATCAAGATGACCGCGGTGTCCATAGGCGTAACCACCCGGGATGCTGCCCTTTGAGAAGACGAGTTGCCAAACGCGCATTTTCTCAGCACGAAACGCTCCAGCGCATCCCTGCAAGTACAGTTTCCACATCCGGTAAAAGGTCTCGTCGTAGTTGTTCTTGATCAGGTCCCAGCCGGCGTGGAATCGCTCAAACCACGCCATCAGCGTCTTGTCGTAGTGGGAGCCTTCCCAAGTGTGGAAATGCTCGAGCGCCAGGCTCGAGTCCCGGCTGTCTACAATGTTGTTGATCGTCGGAAACTCCACACCCGGCATGATGTGCTTGTTGAACCAGGGATTGATGGCCTCTTCGTTGAGGATTCCCACGGTATGGAGCAACAGCAGTCCGGATGGCTTCAGGCAACGGCTGCAGGCGTCGAAGAACATCCGATAGTGACGCCGGCCGACATGCTCGAACATCCCGACCGAGACGACCCGATCGAACGTCCCGACGACTTCACGATAGTCCACGTAGCGTAATTCGACGGGCAGGCCTTTCGCCAGCTGGTTGCCGAGTTCCACCTGCCTCTTCGATACGCTGACCCCGACGACGTTTACGCCGTAGTGTTCCGCCGCGTAGCGGGCAAGGCCACCCCAGCCGCAACCGATATCCAGCACCCGCAATCCGGGCTCGAGCTGCAGCTTCCGACAGATCATCTCCAGCTTGTCGCGCTGCGCGGCCTCCAACGTCTCCGCGCGCTGCCAGTAGCCGCAGGAGTAGACCATGTACTTGTCGAGCATGACCTGGAACAGGTCGTTGCCGATATCGTAATGCTTGTCGCCGATCTCGAACGACCGCTGGCGTGAACCGAAGGGAAAGAGCCTCACCTTGAGCGCTTCCAGAAGCGCTGTCCGGGTCTCGGCTCGTGCCGCGAGATCGATGCGGAAGGCCCGCTCAGCCATGATGTCGGCGCGCTCGCAATCGAGCCACCCGTCCATGAAGGCCTCGCCGAAGCCGATACTGCCCTCACGCACCAGGCGGTCGTACGCCCTCGCGTCGTGAACGCGCAAGTCCCATGCGCGGCTGCCGTTGATGTTTATGTCGGCCTGCGAGAGCAAATCCCGGACGAACCCCTCAGATGACATGCAACTCCCCCGGATCGTATCGGTTGTTCAGTATCAGACTCACAGTTTTGAGAAATCGCCGTGTCGGCCGACTCCTCCGGCGAACCGCCCGGCGCCGCCGACGCCTTCCGTTGCCAGGACTGGAACTCCGTTTTCCCATTCCTTCTTCATCGCCTCCCGCACGGGCAAGCCATGTTGCAGATAGACCGACCGACGGTCTGCCCGCATGCATGCCTGGGGAAAACGGGCGATCTCATGCGCCAATGCCTCGGCCTCGCGCCGCGCGCCGCCGACCGCCACGACTTTCTCGCAGGCGCCGATTCGCAGGCATTCCTCGGCGGGCACCTTGCGACCGGTCAGAATGATTTCCATGGCGCGACCTTGGCCGACCAGCCGCGGCAGGCGTACCGTGCCGCCGTCGAGCAGTGGAATGCCCCAACGCCGGCAATACACGCCCAAATAGGCGTCCGCCTCCATGATCCTGACGTCGCACCAGAGCGCAAGTTCCATGCCGCCCGCCACCGCAGGACCGGCGATCGCCGCAATAACCGGCTTGTCCAGATCGAGGCGCGTCGGGCCGAGCGGACCGCGCGGCGGCGCACCGCCGCCCTTTGGAAAGTCGAGATCGCGAAGCGGATCGCTCCGGCCTTCGAGAGAGGCGCCATACTTGAGATCCCAGCCGGCGCAGAATGCGCCTCCCTCGCCGAACAGGACGGCGACGCTCGCATCAGGGTCGGCATTGAAGGCGAGAAACGCCTCCACCAATGCGTCGGCTGATGCAGGATCCATCGCGTTCCGCGCTTCGGGTCGATGGTGCACCACGGTGGTGACCGGGCCGTCTTTTTGCACCCTCACGGTCATCTCAACCTCTTTCGGCAGGCACAGTCGCCGACGGCAGTTTGATCTCGCTGCACCGCGCGGTCTAGGCTAATGTCGAACGCCGCAGTTGCGACCTACGCATCGGGCTCGACTGGCGCGTGCGCGCCGTCGGACCGATGGATCTGGGAGTTCGCCGTGCCCATTGATGTCCAACTGAATGACCACGTGCCGCCGGGCCCGTCCGACACATCGATCGTGCGCCGCTTCTCGTGGACGCACCTTGCCTTCATCTCGCCACTGGTTCTGCTGCACCTTGCCTGCGCTTCGGTGTTGCTGGTCGGGTTCAGCCGCGCAGCCGCAATAACCTTCGCCGGCACCTGCCTGATCCAGATCGTCGGGATCACCATGGGTTATCACCGGCTGCTCACGCACGGATCGTTCAAGACCAGCCGGCTGTTCCGCTTCACTCTTGCCTTGTTCGGCGTCCTTGCCGGCCAGAATGGACCGCTGTGGTGGGTCGGCCACCACCGAAATCACCACAAGCATGCCGACTGCGAGGACGACGTGCATTCGCCGTGTTCCGGCTTCTTCTGGAGTCACATGGGATGGTTGTTCTCCCCGGCTTGCGTGCGCATGCGCAAGGACCTGGTGCCGGATCTCGATCGCGTTCTCGAACTGCGATTACTCGAGAAATACTTCTATCTCGTCAACCTCGGTTACGCGCTTCTGTTGTACCTGGTTGGTGAAGTCTGGCGACACCTGAACCCCGGTGCCGGGACGAGCGGCATTCAGCTCGTCGTTTGGGGGAGCGTGGTCAGTACGGTTTGCGTGTATCATATCATCTGGTCGGCCAACTCCTTCTGCCACCGTTACGGTTCTCGCCGTTTCGCGACGTCGGACAACAGCCGAAACAATCTGATCGTCTCGCTTCTGACCTTGGGGGACGGCTGGCACCACAATCACCATTACTGTCCATCCTCCGCAAGGCACGGGTTCCGATGGTGGGAGATCGACATTAATTACGCCGTACTGCGGCTGCTGGCGCGTCTTGGAATTGTCTGGGGTTTGAGGTTGCCGCCGAAGCACGTCCTCAGCTAGGCGCTTCGAGCGGGGCGATGGAGAGTGCTCGATGAAATGCGCGACATGCCAAAGCGAGAACTCGGCCAGCAGCAAGTTCTGTCAGACATGCGGAACCAAACTCACCTTGGTCTGTCCGGCATGCAAGCATCTTAATAGCGTCGAGGGCAGTTTTTGCACGAGATGCGGCGGCGTCCTCGCGCCGTCGCCGGCGGTCGAGCCTGCGGAACCAGGCGACCGCCTGCAATCGGCGACGGGCGAGCGCCGCAACGCGACAATCCTGTTCTCCGATCTTTCCGGTTACACGGAACTGGTCGAGCGGCATGACCCGGAGGATGCCGAGCAGATCATGAGCAGGGTCAAGCAGGCCGCCACACGTATCATCGAAAAGTTCGGAGGCACCGTAAATCGCTTCATCGGCGACGAAGTCATGGCGCTGTTCGGCCTTCCAAACACCGAAGAGGATGACCCTGTTCGCGCAATCAGGGCGGCGTTGGAATTACATGCCGAGGTCCGGGGAAAAGGGGCGGAATGGCAGACGCCCGGCAGTGGCCAGCTCCTGATGCACACCGGGATCAACAGTGGGTTGGTCGTCGCCCAATATCGCAACGACCTTGATGGCCTGTACCGGCTGACCGGCGATGCGGTCAACGTCGCCGCGCGGCTGCGGGCCCTGGCGGCTGCCGACGAGATCTTGGTCGGCCCCGACATTCAGCGACAAACCACTCCCTACTTCGACATGTCCCGCTGCGCACCGGTCATGCTCAAGGGCAAGGCCGCGGCGCTCGTGCCCTATCGCGTTCTCCAGGAGACGCGCATCAGGTCGCGCTTCGAGGCAGCGCAGGCACGCGGCTTCAAGGACTACATCGGCCGTGCCGGGGAACAGCACGCATTGCAAGCCTGTCTTGCGCGAGCAGTCGGCGGCCGCGGCCAGCTTGTCACGATCGAAGGCGAGCCCGGCATCGGCAAAAGCCGGCTGCTTGACGAATTCCTGCGCAGCCTCGATCGCGAGCAGTTCAGCGTACCCCAAGGCCGCTGCCAGCCTCACGGAAGAGATGTTCCTTATTTTCCCTTTCTCGACGGATTGCGCCGCGCGCTGGCTCTCGGCGAGAACGACAGCCCGGCCGATGAGCGGCAAAAGGCGATCGCCAATATCAGGCAGATCGACCCCTCGCTTGAGGCGGCCCTGCCGGTCCTGCTTCACCTGCTCAGCATTCCAAGCGATATCCCGGTCCCGGCACATCTGGCGGGAGAGGCGCTGCGGCGTGCGTCGGAGGAAGCGCTCGCGGCAGTCATTACTCTAGCGAGCACACACCGGACCATGGTGCTCGCTCTCGAGGATTGGCATTGGAGCGATCCAGCGTCGCATTCTGCGCTCCGCCATCTGCTTCGGCTCGTTCCGAATTATCGCGTGGTGGTCGTCGTCACGTATCGTCCGGGCTATGAATTTGACTTTGGACAGACGGACAATCGCACCGCGCTGCGGCTCCATCCTCTGGACAAGGCTGAAACGGCACGCCTTATCGAGGCCGTGACCGGGGCTGCCGGGGTGCCTCCTGAACTCGGCGCGCTCATTTTCGAGCATACCGAGGGCAACCCGCTCTTCGCCGAAGAGGTGTGTTACTCATTGCTCGAAGCAGACGCCATCTCGGTGCGCGACCGGCACGTCGTTCTGAACAAGCCGTCGAGCCAGTTGGGCCTGCCGGACACTGTGCAGGCCGTGATACGCGCCCGGCTGGATCGGCTCGACGCCGGCACACGGGGAATAGTCGGGCCGGCCTCAGTTATCGGCCGTATTTTCAGTCAGCAATTGTTGGCCCGCATTCATCGGGGGCAAACTCCGCTCGAGGGGGCATTGGATGTTCTGGTGGATCAGGAGATCGTCCACCAGACCAAGATCTTGCCGGAGCGGGAATTCGCCTTCAGGCATTTCCTGACGCGCGAGGTCGCCTACGACACGTTGCTGAACCAGCGGCGCAAGCAATTGCACGAGCAGGTTGGCTTCGCCCTGGAGGAGCTCTACCCCCAGCGGCGCGAGGAGAATGCGGCCATTCTGGCTTACCACTTCGCTCACAGTTCACGGACGGAGAAGGCCGTCCCCTATGCCCTCCTGGCGGGGCAGCGGGCGGCGCGTCTCTATGCCAACGCAGAGGCGTCGACGCACTTCACCGACGCCCTTGTCATGGCGAGAGCCCTGCCCGAATCGCCCGACGCGCAACGCTGGCGGATCGATGCCATCGTGGGGCAGATCGGAGTCGGCACCGCCGGTCGCGACATGGATGCCGACCGCGTGTATCTGGAAGACGCCGCTGCGGTTGCCGAACGCCTGAATGATCGGCGACGCCTGTCCCAGGTCCTCTACTGGCTTGGCAGGAATCACTACCTGCGGGCGGACCTCGAACGGGCGATCGAGTTTGCCCAGAAGAGCTTTGAGATCGCCGAAGAACTCGGCGCAGCCGACCTTGCAGCTCCGCCGGTCAACCTGATGGGCCGGGCCTACTGGCAACTCTCGGACTTCAGCCGATCGGCGGAGATGATGGAGCGCAGCGTCGAACAGATGCGGGCGGTCGGAAACAAGAGCGAGGAATCGACAGCCGCCGGATTCGTCAGCGCCTTGCTGGGCTACATGGGCGAATTCGGGAAGGCGATCAGCTATTCCGACCGCAGCATCACTCTCGCCCAGGAGCTCAAGAATCCGTATGCCGAGGCGGCCGCCTTTCACTATCGGGGAATTATCCGTGACCAGCAGGGCCGATGGGACCTGGCGATCGGCGACTACTCTACCGCCCGCACTATCGCCGAAACTGCCCGCGACATGCTTCGGGCCTACATGGTTCGGTTCATGGCTGCCCGCGCGCACCATATGCACGGCGACCTCGAGCGCGGCCGGGAGCTGGGTGAGGAAAGCATTTCCCTTGCCGCCGAGCTTCGGACCAACTTCCTGCTCGGACAGGCGAAGACCTTCCTGGCCGCTTGCTGCCTTGCCCAGGGGCGCCTTCAGGAGGCGCTCTCGGCGTGCGCCGAGGCGATCGCTTTTGCCGAGAAGGCTGGAGACAAGTTTACCAAGGCCCTCGCCCTTCGAACATTTGGCGAAGCGAGGGCAGCCGCCGAGGCGCCGGAGGAACGAGAAAAGGCAAACGGGTCGGTTCTCGAGGCCATCGCGATCTTCGAGCGGATTGGCGCGAGGCCTGAATTGGCGCGAAGCTACGGCAGCCTCGCCCGTTTGCTCAAAACTCAGGGCCGCAGCACGGAAGCGACAGCCTATCTCGAAAAGGCTCGTCGCCTGTTCGAACAGCTCGACATGAACAAGGACATACAAAGAGCTCTACAAATATTCGAGGGAAAAGAACCATTCAGTCACTTGGAAGCCGTTGTGCCCAGCAAGAATTAACGCCGGGGCATCGTCATGTTAACCATGGAGTCACCACTCTGTGGCTTCCGCGCATAACCGCCTGCCGATGTCTGCATTTGGCACTTCTGAGACATGGTAAGGGACGCGACCGGAGGCCGCCTTAACATCGGAAGTGGACCTCTCTACTCAGGCCAGGGTAAAGGCCTCTTATGAATTCACGGCCCAGCCCAA
>PLYQ01000038.1 GCA_003153415.1 Rhodospirillales bacterium
ATCAGCCGCTCGAGCGTCTCGACGTTGTCGTTGACGCCGGCCAGCAGCACGGTCTGGCCCATCAGGGGAATGCCGGCATCGGCCAGACGCGCCAGCGCGGCACGCGCTGTATCGGTCAGTTCGCGGGCATGATTGCAATGGACACCGAACCACAGCGTTGCCCGCTTGGGTGTGAGCGCCTTGACGAGTTGGCCGGAGACCCTTTTGGGGTCGACGATCGGCACGCGGCTGTGCACCCGGATGACCGCGACATGCGGGATGGCGTCGAGGGCTGCGATCAGCTCGGCCATGCGCCGCGGCGCCAGCATCAGCGGATCGCCACCGGTCAGGATCACTTCCCAGATCCCGGGATGGGCGCGGATGTAAGCCAGCGCGGCCGAAAGTTCGGCGGCCGACAAGGCCTCGCCGCCCGGCCCGACTTTCTCTCGCCGGAAGCAGAAGCGGCAATAAACCGGGCAGACGTGCAGCGGCTTCAGGAGCACGCGGTCGGGATAACGATGGACGATGCCCTTGATCGGCGAACGCGCCTCGTCGCCGATCGGGTCTAAAAGCTCGACGGGCGAGATCTCGGTTTCGGCGGCGGAGGGCACGAACTGCCGGGCGATCGGGTCGTGCGCGGGATCGGTGCGGTCGATCAAGGCGGCCATCTCCGGCGTGAGCGCAATCGCCATGGATTGGGCAGCCGTTGCCAGCTGCGGACCGGGCGTCACGAGGCCCTCGCGTTCCAGTTCCTTGAGCGTGCGTAGCGTCTGCATTGCGGCGTCAATTAAGCGGTGGGCTGTGCTTTGACGAGTCCTTTCCTGTGTTACGTCGGATTCTCGTCCAGCAGGCGCTGCACCAATGCCGAATCCAGGTAGGCGCGGACCTCGACGACCTTGCCGTCGGCAAACCGGGTGACCCAGCAATATTTGTTGTCGAACCGCAACCCGTTCTTCGCCGTCGCCAAGGAGTGAAGCTCGACGATCGCCCAATCGCCACTGACCAGGGCATTGGTCACGTGGAGTTGCACGCCCTGTGGCAGAACTTTTCCGAGCTTTGTGAAGGTATGAGCGACGAAATCGGCCTTGCTGCGATAGCGGCCCGCCAGCGGATGCGTGCCCTCGACGGTCCAGTCGACATTGTCGGCCACCTGCGCGAAGAATCCGGCACCGTCGCCCTTTTCCAGATGCTGGAACAAGTCCCGGACATAGTCGATTGAAACGGCCATTTGTTCCTCCCGTCGCCTAGAAGCCCGTCTCGAGAAACATGGCTGGTCGCAGACAAACTGCGTCAGGCCACTTTGGTCTTGATGTGCGTCAAAGCCAATCGACGGTTGGACACGCCTTTAGCGACTTGCATTGCCGAAACGTCGTTCATAAGCCCGGATGTACGCTTCCGGCGCAGGTTGCAGGTGGCGTCGTTCGATAGCGATCAGATCGTCGCGATTCGACTTCCGCAACGCTTCCATCATGTCGAGATGGTCGCGGCGGACTCGATCAAGGGCTTCTGGAGATGAATTGGCGTACGGCCGAATTCCATAGGCCTTCTGGGCAAGATGATCGATCGTCTCGATGAGACAGGTGTTCCGGCACAGACCAAACATGACCTGATGGAAATGAAGATTGTTGTAGAACACCGCGAGAAGGTCGCCTCTATCGATCGCGGCGCTGTGTTTCTTTTGGATCTCTTCCATGGCCTCCATATCGGTGGCAGCAACCGGAAACGCGATGCTTCGGATCGCCATCACTTCCAGTTCCTCTCGAACCGCGTAAATCTCGGTCACTTCTTTCGGGGTGAGATCGCGCACGATCGCGCCCCGGTTCGGGATACGTTGGATCAATCCGCTCTTTTCGAGTTCGAACAACGCAAGGCGAACATCCCCGCGGTGCGTGTTGAAACGCGCACTCAGGTCCTGCTCCAGCAGACGTTCGCGCGGATGACGACGTCCAAGCACAATGTCTTCTTCGAGGCTCTTGGCGATGACTGAGGCAATCGTCGGTTCACGCGAGATGGCGACCGACGGAGCATCGGTTGCCCGGGGCTTCGCTTCCCTGTCTTTGCCCCTCTTACTGTGCCGTCGAACCGAAGAAATGCTGCCAGTCATCAGCCCTCTCGGGATGCAAACTAATTGTTTTCAATATTATATACGGGATTGTATTCCAATATCGATCGAAAAGACATATAACTCGCAACGACCAACGGCGCGGAGACAGACGTCGGCGATACGAACGAGCGACCGGGGAGGAGATTGGGTGACCACTGCGCGACGGCCCATGTTCGGCGAACAGCAGCGTTTCATGCTGTTCCTGATCGCGCCGGCCGCCCTGCTGCTGCTGCTGTTCCAGGTCGTGCCGATCGCGATCGGCGCCAATGCCAGCTTCCGCGATTGGGCACTCTACAATCCGAAGAAGACCTGGGTCGGGCTCGACCAGTATCGCGCGGTGATCACCGATCCGGCGTTCCTCGAGGTCGTCCTGCCCAACACCTTCCTCTTCATGGCGCTGAGCGTGGCCGGCGCGCTGGCGCTCGGTCTCGCGCTGGCGCTGCTGCTCAATCGCCCGTTTGCTGGCCAGAAGCTGGTGCAGACCGTGCTGCTGGTGCCGCTGATGGTGGCACCGGTGATTGCAGCCATCATGATGCGCTGGATGTTCAACGACCAGTTCGGCATCGTGAACGCCGTACTCGAAGGGCTGGGGCTCGAGGGTCAGCCGTGGCTGGTCGAGCGCTGGAGCGCCTTCGGCATCATCGTGCTGACCGACGTCTGGCTGTGGACGCCATGGTTCACCCTGCTGCTACTGGCCGGCCTGCAGAGCCTGCCAAAGGAGCCGTTCGAAGCCGCCGCGATCGACGGNNTACGTCCACGCCTTCCTCAATCTCGACTTCGGCCGTGGCTCGGCGGCGGCGATCATCGGCGGTCTCATCATCCTGGTGGTAGGGGTGGTGCTCTATCGCCTCGTCGACCGCATCGCCAAGGCCTGACCGATGGCCATGGTCCGCCAACCCCTGATGTTCGCCCGCCTGCCAGCCGGTGGGCGAAGAATACTGTTCGGATTGGCGCTGTTCGGCATCTGCTTTGCCTTCGCCTTCCCGGTGCTGTGGCTGATCCTGACGTCGCTCCGGCCTGAATCGGGCGTCTACTACGTCCATCGCGGCACAGAGTTTACGCTGGCAAGCTTTATCGAAGTACTGGGCGACGACCGGCTGCTCCAGGCCTTCGTCAATTCGGCCTTGATCTCCACGCTCGCCACCTTCTTCTCGCTGCTGATCACGGTATCGAGCGGTTACATGCTGTCGCGTTTCCGTGGCCCCGCCGCCAGCACCTGGTTCGGTACCATCTATGTCTTCCGCTGTGTGCCTTATATTTCCTGGGTGCTTCCGCTCTATTTCGTGGCCCAGAGCTGGGGCATCTACGACACCTATATCGGTCTCCTGCTGCCGCACATCGCCGTGCATATCTGCTTCTTCTCCTGGCTGATGAAGGGCTTCTTCGACGGCATCGACCCGTCGATGGAACATGCCGCCCTGATCGACGGCTGCACCCGCTGGGGCGCCTTCCTGCGCGTGGCCCTGCCCTCGGCGATTCCGGCGATCGCCGCCCTTGCGGTATTGTGCTGGCTGTTCACCTGGAACGAATTCCTGTTTGCCCTGATCCTGACCGGCAACAAGGTGCCGGTGATCACCGTGGTGATGGCGCAGTTCGTCACCGAAATGGGCCTGCGCTGGAACCTGATGGCCGCGACGGCGGTCATGGCCCTGGTGCCGGCCTTCCTGCTGGCTCTGTTCGGCCAGAAGTACGTGATCCGCGGCCTTAGAATCTGAAGAGGAGGAAACGACATGAAGATGAAGAGAAGGACCCTGGCTGCCGTGGCAGCCGCCGCCGGCCTGCTCACCGCAGGCAGCGCCAACGCTCAGGCGGTCAAGGAGCTGCGCATCGGCTACCAGCCGAACCCGATTCAGGACGCATCGGTTGCCATGTTCGAGACCTGGGGCGCCAAGAACGGCATCAAGATCGTCAAGGTGCCGAACTCCTACGGCGTCTACGTCGAGAAGATGACNNTTCGGCAATGCCCAGGGGCAGAACACCGTAGTGCCGATGGGCCAGACCTTCAGTGTCTTCTTCTACCGCAACGATCTCTTGCAGCCGAACGAGGTGCCCAAGACCCTGGCCGAGGTCGTTGCCGTCAGCAAGAAGCTGCAGGCCGCCAATAAGGTGAAGTTCGGCTATGTCGGCGGCATGTCGATGAACAACAGCTGGTTCAGCTGGTTCTGGTCGATGTGGGGCAACAACTGCGACGTGCTGATGCCGTTCTACGAGCGCGACAACAAGAAGCTGGCGGCCGCCGGCTGGAAGTCGAGCATGGCAGAGCCCTGCATGAAGGAGACGGTCGAGTACTGGTGGGACGCGATCAACGTCCACAAGATCTCGCCGCGCGGCATGCCGGCCTATGACCGCAACGAGGCGAACGCCGTCTTCACGTCCGGCGATGCCGCTTTCACCGTGGCGGATTCTCTGTGGTGGGGCGCCTTCAACGATCCGACCAAGTCGAAGATCGCGGGCAAGATCTCGGCGGCGCGCTTCCCGCTCGGCCCCAACCGCCAGAAGAACTTCGCCTGGGACGACATCTGGGGCTGGGCGATCCCCAAGTCGATCTCGCCCGAGCGCAAGGCGCTGGCCAAGCAGATGCTCGGTGCCATGATGACCGACGAGGAAGGCCAGATGAAACTGTGGAAGGCGACCGGCGCGCCGCCGCCCAACACGCAGTTCTGGCCCAAGATCGCCGCCCAAGACCCGTTCATGAAGCTCTTGCAGGAAGCGGTGCTGGAGTCGCCCGACAAGGTGCGTGGCGCCTATTACTTCCCGCAGTGGCCGGCCGTACATAAGGCGTTCAACGACGCCGTCACCAAGGCCGTCACCGGCAAACGCGAGGACATCGGCAAAGTGCTGGCCGAGGCCGCGCCGCTGGTCAGCAAAGCAGCGCAGTAACGACGTGTGCGGAGCGAACCAGAGTTGAGTTATGGCATCAATCGTTCTCAGTAAGCTCAACAAACACTACGGTTCGCTCCATCACGCGGTGAAAGACGTCGATCTCACCATCGCCGACAAGGAATTCGTTGCCCTTGTCGGTCCGTCGGGCTGCGGCAAGTCGACGACGCTCCGCATGATCGCGGGGCTCGAGGACATCAGCGGCGGCGAGATCCGCATCGGCGATCGGGTGGTCAACCATCTGCCGCCGCGCGACCGCGATATCGCCATGGTGTTCCAGAACTACGCGCTCTATCAGCACATGAGCGTGTACGACAATCTCGCCTTCGGCCTGCGCAACAAGAAGATGCCTGAGAGAGAGATCAAGGCGGCGATCGATGGCGCCGCGGAGATCCTGGGCCTGCACGAGCTATTGAAGCGCAAGCCGCGCCAGCTCTCGGGTGGCCAGCAGCAGAGGGTGGCGCTCGGCCGCTGCATCGTGCGCAATCCGCTGGTCTTCCTGTTCGATGAGCCGCTCAGCAATCTCGACGCCAAGCTGCGCGCCCAGATGCGCATCGAGATCAAGCGCCTGCACGCCCAGTTGCCGACCACCTCGGTGTTCGTCACCCACGACCAGGTCGAGGCCATGACTCTGGGCGACCGCGTGGTGGTGATGCGCGACGGCCGGGTCCAGCAGGTCGGCACGCCGCTCGCGGTCTATGCCAAGCCAGTCAACCGGTTCGTGGCCGGCTTCATCGGCGCGCCGGCCATGAATTTNNGCGCTCGAGGCGTGGCGGGGAAAGCGGGTGATCATGGGCATGCGGCCCGAGCATCTCGTGCTGGGCGACGTTCTGCCCGGCCGCTCGTTCGCCGCGACGGTCGAGGTGGTCGAGCAGTTGGGCTCGGAAATCCTCCTGGAAACGCGCGTCGGCGATACGCGGGTCACCGTGGCCAGGGTGGTGGCCGAAACGCCGATCGCCGCCGGCGATCAGGTGCGGCTCTCGGTCCAGCCGGGTCGCCTGCACTTCTTCGATCCACAGACCGAAGCCGTGATCGCGTGATCAAAAAGAAGATCGGGCGCTGACGTTCGTCAGACTTCGTGCCAGCGCGCGGATATGCGCCTCGCTCGTGCCGCAGCAGCCGCCCAGGACCTTGAGGCCCCTGGCGTGCAGCCCTGCCATCAAGGTAGCGAACACTTCCGGCTTGCCTTCCTCGAGATGGTCGAGCTTGTCGAGTTCCTCCGGCGGCAGGGTCGAAGCGTTGGCCTTAAGTCCCACCACGCGATGGGATTTCGGCCAGGCCGAGCTCGCCGCCGCTTCGCTGAAGCGCGTCGGATGCACACAGCCGACGAGGAAATGCAGCGGCCTCGGCGTCACGCCTGAATCGATGCGGGCGATCACGTCCGACAGTGGCGCACCGTCCGGCAAACATCCGTTGGCCTCGACCACGGGCGCCAGCATGTAAGGAAGGCCCGTCGCTGCAAAGGCGCGCGCGACGCCCAAGAGCTCCTCGGCGCTGGCGGAGGTCGGCGCATAGAGGAGATCGACGCCTGCCTCGGTCAGCACGCGCGCTTGCGGCGTGTGGTAAGCCTCCGCCGTCGCTGCATCCGGCGCGCCGCTTGGATCGTAACCGTCGTGCCGTGGGCCGATGACGCCGGCGATGAACACCTTGTCCTCGAGCCCGAGGTCACCGCGCATGTCTTTGAGAAAGGCCACCGCTTCGCCGTTGACCCTGGCCAGATCGCCGACTGCGGGAAAACCTTGGCGAGCGAGGCCTTCAGGATGCGCCCGTCAGGTCGGCGTGCCGACCTGCATGGGCAGATCGTGCTCCGCTGCGACCTTCATGTAGCTGCGATAGATGGTGTCGAGTGCGGCGCGTCCTTCGATGTCGAAAAGCGGCAGGAACGACACGAAATCAGGCAGCGCCAGATGGAATTCGTAGATCAGTCGCGTCTCGATGCCGCCGTCGGTCAACATGACGGGCGCCGCCTTCAGGCGATCGGCAAAGCGCGACATC
Source organism: Rhodospirillales bacterium (assembly GCA_003153415.1). GTDB lineage: Bacteria > Pseudomonadota > Alphaproteobacteria > Reyranellales > Reyranellaceae > Reyranella. The sequence goes on from PLYQ01000038.1 coordinate 6,959, forward strand.
GAACCTCCAGTCGGAATTCGTGGCGGGGATTTACCATGATGGCCTGCTAAGGTCCGGTTCAAGAAAAGGAAGGACGTTTCGCCGGTGCCAGGGCCGCTTTCCAGCTACCGCGTCGTCGAAGTGGGTTCCCTTCCGGCCGGCGCCTATGCCGCGCGGCTGTTCGCCGACTTCGGTGCCGAGGTCATCAAGGTCGAGCCACCCGG
>PLYQ01000044.1:0-35103 GCA_003153415.1 Rhodospirillales bacterium
CCGACTTCTGCAACAAAATCAGCACTTTTGCGACATAGCGAAGGTCGCGAACGAAGTCCGCTTTAGGCCCGGGATCGGACATCTTTGCTCTGGTCGGTGCAAAGCCCGTTGATGGGTTTACGCCTGGTCCTGAAGACCACATGACCTTCGGCGCCAGGCGTCACCCCCACGCCAGTCACCATTCCTTTCGAATTTGGGCGGGCGCTCGGCTCTGCGGGGAGGAGGGCCCTTCTCCCCTATAACCTGCCCGTCGCCTTCTTGGTCCGGTGACGGAAGCGCCGGCCGGTCTCGCTGAAGGCCTTGCGCCGGGACGCTGTCGATCGCGGCTGGCGATCGCCGGCCACGATCGTGAGCTTGACGCCAAGCGCGCGCAGCACGGCGCTCACCGTCTCGTAGCGAGGGCGCGCGCCCGCGCCCAGCGCCTTGTACAGGCTCTCGCGGCCGAGGCCCGAGTCCTTGGCAATGCGTGCCATGCCGCGCACCCTGGCGACATCGCCCAGGGCGGCGAGGAAGACCTCGGGATTGGGGTCTTCGGCCGCAGCACTCAGGTACTCGGCGATGAGGCGTCATTGTCGAGATATTGCGCAGCATCGAAGGGTGCGTAGGTGTTTTTCATTTGTCGGCCTCCTTCAATTCGTGGACCATCTTCAGCGCGCGGGCGATGTCCCGCTTCTGCGTTGGCTTGTCGCCACCTGCGAGCAGGACGTAGACGGTCGATTCTTTCCGCATGAAATAGACCCGATATCCAGGGCCGACATCGACACGCATTTCCGACACGCCCGCGCCGACTGGTTTGCAATCGCCGAAATTTCCGAATGCCGCTTGGCAAGGAGACGTCGCGGCCACGTGCCTCTATCGGACGCCTACGATGGCAGGCGAGCGATTCGGGCTAAGGACCATAATCGTCGATTCGAGGTCGGTGGGCGTAGAACGGGGGGTGACCCTCGTCCGCATCCCCCGGTGGGCGGCGGCCGCGGTTTTTCGACGGTTTATTTAACCGCGAACCCCCTCGAAGGAGACAGCGCCATGGCCAAGTTCGACAGAGACAACAACGGCAAGTTCCAGAAAGGCAATGCCGCCGGCCCTGGCCGTCCGCTCGGCAGCCGCAACGCGACCAACCGCCTGCTCGACCAGCTTGCCGCCGAGAGCGCCGAGGGTATCCTGCGCAAGCAGATCGAGATCGCGGGCGAGGGCGATCCGCGCGCCGCCGACCAGGTGCTGAAGCGCGCCTGGACGATGCCCCGGGGCCGGCCGATCGAGCTCGACCTGCCGGCGATCGAGGAACCCGCCGACCTGGTGCGCGCCCACGCCGTGGTCGTGGCGGCAATGGCTGCGCACACCATCACGCCGGAGGAGGCGGCCTCGGTCAGCGCCGTGCTGGATGCCCAGCGCCGGGCCTTCGAGGTGGTCGACCTCGCCCAACGCGTCGAGCAGCTCGAGGCGCGGGTGCATCGCTACAAGGCCGACCTGCGGTGAGCGCCCTGCGGCGGCGCGTGCTGGCGCTCGACCGGCAAGTGCGCTGGCTCGAGACCGAGGGCGTGCTGATCAATATCGAGGCGATGATCAAGACCCTGGAGATAAAGCAGGAGATCGCCGATCGCCTCGCGACCGACCCCGAGGTCGCGGCGAAGTGGAAAGAGGCGGGCTGGGGGGCAGTCTGCCGCCGCCCCGCGTGAAGCCGAGGCCGGCGCCTTTGCCGCCTCCACCTCCATCACCGCCCCCGCCCCCGCCGCCTGCGGCGGCACCGCCGCCGCCCGCGCCGACACCCCGGCCGCCGCCCGAGCCGCCGGTGCCGACCTGGCAACCCTACGATCCGTCCGAGCACATGCAGATCCGGCCAGTCCGCTGGCGTCTGCGCGACGCCACGGACTATTTCGATGACGACGACGACACGCCGGAGGACGAAGACTATGACCCGTTCGCCGATCCCTAGTCCTACCCTCCCCCGTCATACGGGGGAGGGTAGGGAGGGGGAAAGCGACTCGGCTGGCGCTAGCGGAATTCAGATCATGATCTCATCCGGAAAGAGAACGCCGCGTTGCCTTCCCCCTCCGTCGCCGTAAGACGGCGCCACCTCCCCCGTATGACGGGGGAGGGAAGAGATGGAGATGGAAGAGCGTTACTTCGGCAGCTCGTACTTCAGCGTCACCTCGCCCAGGCCCTCGATCTTGCCGAAGGCGGTGCTGCCGGGCGGCACGAACTGGCAGGCGACCATGCTGCCGCTCGATACGATCATGCCCTTCTTCAAGGTCTTGCCGTGCTCGCCGAGCTTGTTGGCGAGCCAGGCCAGGGCGTTCAGGCAATGCCCGAGCACGTCGCCGGAATGGCCGCTGCGGACTTCCTTGCCGTCGAAGAAGATCGTGCCGTTGAGGTTGCCGAGATCGAGGTTGCGCCAGTTCTTGTTGAGCTTGCCGACCAGCGAGCCGCCGTTCCAGCCGACATCCATGATCAGGTGGTTGACGGTGAGGCGCGAGTAGTCGGCGCCGCGATCCTCGATCAGCTCGAAGCCGGCGCGCGCTTCGCCGACATACTTGGCGATCGACTCCCGGTCGTACGGAGTGCCTTTCGGCTTGGGCACGTCGGCGCCCATGATCAGGATGATCTCGAGCTCGACGCCCAGGCGCGTCCAGCGGTCGGCGCGCACACTGCCCTTGTGATGCAAGACGCGCGACTTGCGGATCGGGCCGTAGACCGGCCCCTTGAGGCCGGTCTGCGCCAGGATCTGCGGCGAGGTCAGCGCAATCTTGTAGCCGACCACCGGACCCTGCTTGGGGATCAGCTTCTTGAGGAAGGCGTCCTGCACCTTGTAGGCGGTACGTTCGTCCTCGGGCATGACGTGCGGCGGCGGCCAGGCAACGACCGCGCCCGCCTTGTCGACCTGCTGGAACCACTTGGCCGCCTTGGCGATGCTGAACGCCATGATTTTTCCTCCCCTTGCTTAGGTCTCTGCGCTTCGCATAGTGCGCCCATGGCGGTCAACGCGTCGCGAACTTTCGGCCCGGTGCGGGCGGGTGCCCTGGTCGGCGTCGTCCTGGCGGGCGGCGAGGGCCGGCGCATGGGGCCTGGGGTGGCCAAACCGCTGCGCTCGCTCGCCGGCCGGCCGATGGTGGCCCATGTCGTCGAGCGGCTGCGGCCGCAGGTCATGGATCTGGTGGTGGTGGCCAACGACCGCGCGGCGGCCTTTCGGGCGCTCAAGGTCGCGGTGATCGCCGATCCGCCGGATATCCAGCGCGCTGCCAAGCGCGAGGGGCGCCGGCTGGGGCCGCTGGCCGGTATCCTGGCCGGTATGGAATGGTCGCTCGCCCATCATCCCCACGCCGGCTGGATCCTGACCGCGCCGGCCGACGTGCCGTTCCTGCCGCTCGACCTCACGGTTCGGTTGTGCGGCCTGATGCATGTGCCGGAACCCGACGTGCTGATGGTCCGTCATGGACGACGGCGCGAGCACACGCTGGCCGTCTGGTCGGTCAAGCTCGCGGCCGATCTGCGGCGCGCCGTGCTGGAAGAGGGCCTGCGCCGTGTCGAGGATTTTGCCAAACGCTACCGCTTTGCCGAGCTCGTCTGGCCGCGAGGCGGCGCGCCGTTCCTCAACGTCAACACGCCGGCCGATCTCGGGAAGGCGAAGGCTCGTCTGGCTGGAGCTCGATCACGCGGGCGTCGATGACGACCTTGCCGGTATTCTCGAAATTGACGGTGGTGCGATAGCCGATCATCGACTGGATCTGGCCGAGGCCCCAGTCGGGGCGGGCGGGATGGCGCACGAAGTCGCCGGGCGAGAGCATGGCGTCAAGTTTCCGTGAGCGTCGGTTATGGAAACGATAGCTCTGGTGTGAGAGCCAGTGAGCCGATTCTGTCGTATAAAAGCGTCATCTTCATTCAAGGAGCATCGCATGACCACTGCCCGCATCGCCATCGCCGCTGCACTCGCCGCCGCCCTCGCGCTGCCCATCGCCGTCCAGGCCCAGGGCAACATGGAGAAGTGCTTCGGCGTTTCGAAGGCCGGCAAGAACGACTGCCAGACCGCGAGTTCCTCGTGTGCCGGCACGTCCAAGAAGGACGCGCAGGCCGACGCCTGGATCTCCGTGCCCAAGGGCACCTGCGAGAAGATCATCGGCGGCAAGCTCGCCGCCAGCTGATCCCATGAAGCAGGTCGCCGGCATCGGTCTGCGCTCGCCGCATCTCGTGGAGATCGGGCGCGACCGGCCGGCCACTGCCTTTCTCGAGATCCACGCGGAGAATTATCTCGCCGGATCTCCGGCGCTCGCGACCGTCGAGCGGTTGCGGGCCGACTACACCTTTTCCGTTCACGCCGTCGGACTGTCGCTGGGATCGGCCGAGGGACTCGACGAAGCTCATCTGGGTCGCGTCGCCGCGTTGGTGAAGCGTCTGCAGCCTGCCTATGTCTCCGACCACCTGTCCTGGAGCGTGGCCGGCGGGCGATATTTCAACGACCTGCTGCCACTGCCCTATACCGAGGAAGCGCTCGGCGTGGTGGTGCGCAACGTGGGTCGCCTGCAGGAGGCGCTGGGACGGCAAGTCGCGATCGAGAATCCGTCTTGCTACCTGGGCTTTGCCCATTCCACCTTGTCGGAACCGGAATTCCTGTCTGAACTCGTGCGGCGGAGCGGCTGCGGCCTGCTGCTCGACGCCAACAACATCTTTGTCACCGCACACAATCTCCGGCTCGATCCGCGCGCCTGGCTCGACGGCCTGTCGGGCGCGGCGATCACCGAGTATCACCTGGCCGGCTACGCCGTGAACGACGCCGACGGCGAGCCGATCCTTATCGACGATCACGGCAGCCGCGTCGGCGACGCCGTTTGGGCACTGTTCGGCGACATCGTGCGACGCTTCGGCCCGCGGCCGACCCTGATGGAATGGGACACCGACATTCCCGCCTTGTCGGTTCTGCTCGACGAGGCCCAGCGCGCCGACTGCGCGATTGCGGCTGCAGGTTCCCATGCCGCTCGCGCTGCGTGATCTCCAGGCGGCCTTCGCCGCCCACATCATGTCCAACGATCGCGCCGACCTGATCGCGGCCGTCGTCGGCGATTCGATTCCAGCGGCGTCGCGGCTCAACGTCTATCGCCACCATGTCTTCCACAGCCTCGCCGGCGCACTGGCGGCAACCTTCCCGACGGTACAAGCGCTGGTCGGCGAGGAATTCTTCCGCAAGCTCACGCACGCCTTCGTGGCGGACGCGCTACCGAGTCAACCCGTACTCGCCGAATACGGCGCGAACTTCCCCGCCTTCGTCGAAGGCCACACCGTGGCGCGCGACCTGCCATATCTCGCCGACATTGCGCGGCTCGACTGGACGCTCAACGTCGCCTTCCACAGCCCGGCCGAGGGCCACCTGGATGCCGCCGACCTGGCGACGATCCCGGCAGAACAGCTGCCCTCGAAGACAGTCGCACTGGCCGCCGGCGCAGGCTTAATCCGATCGCTCTATCCCATCGACCGTATCTGGACGGTGTCCCAGCCCGGCGCGCCGACCGAGACGGTGGATCTGGCGGCGCGCGCGGCCCGTCTGCTCGTGCTGCGCCGGCCGGACGATGCGAGCTTCATCGTTCTGAGCGAGGGCGAGGCAGCTTTTGTGACGGCGTTGGACGCCGGCCGATCGCTGGAACGCGCGGCCGAGGCGGGCTTCGCCGCCGACGCCGCGTTCGATCTATCCACGGTCCTTGCCCGGCTGCTTGCCTTGCGGGCATTTGCTGCGTTGCAATAGGGAAATCTCGTCGATTCCCATAATCCCCCTATTTTGGGGGGAATTTTCGGCCAGGATTTTGCTGCAGTGCACGACAAGAGTCGGCGGTGCGGCGTCAATAATCTTGCGGGACGAAGGCTCGTCCCTATACTCCGCGCGCCTTGAAAGCCCGCCTTCCCCCGAGGCGGATGTGTAGTCGCTGCGAGTGGAGTTGCCAACGATGTCGATTACGTTGCCGCAGAATTACCGGCCGACGGAACGCGAACCCTTCATGAATGCCATGCAGCAGGAGTACTTCCGGCAGAAGCTGCTGAAGTGGAAGGGCGAACTGGTCGAAGAGTCCAACCAAACGCTTCAGAACATGCAGGAAGAAAGTCTGGCGCAGCCCGATCTCGCCGATCGCGCCACCGCCGAGACCGATCGCTCGCTGGAGCTCAGGACCCGCGACCGCTTCCGCAAGCTGATCTCCAAGATCGACCAGGCGATGAAGTCGATCGAAGAGGGCACCTATGGCTACTGCGAGGAGACCGGTGAGCCGATCTCGCTGAAGCGCCTAGAAGCCCGCCCGATCGCCACCCTGTCGGTCGAGGCGCAGGAGCGGCACGAGCGCATGGAACGCACGCGCCGCGACGAGGGCGCCGCTTAGGCCTTAGCCTCGTTCTGCATGTCCTGACGCTTGAGCGCGTGCCCGGCGCGGCCGCCGCCCGGCTTGCCGTCGCGCCACACGATCTGGCCGTTGCACAGCACCGTGTCGATGCCCCGGGCGGGTGAGATCGGTTTGTCGAAGGTCGCCGTGTCGATCACCGTCGCAGGATCGAACAGGCAGATGTCGGCATAGAAGCCGGGTCTGACCTCACCGCGCTTGGTGAGGTGGAAGCGCCCAGCCGAGTACGACGTCATGCGGCGTACGGCATCTTCCAGTGGGAAGAGCTTGAGGTCGCGCGAATAGTGCCCCAGCACGCGCGGAAAGGTACCCCACAGGCGCGGGTGCGGATGGGTATCGAACGGGATGCCGTCCGAGCCGATCATCGCGCCCGGGTGGGCCATGGCGCTTTGCACGTCCTTCTCGTCCATCATGAAATAGATCGCGCCGGCGGGCTGCAGCCGGTCGGCCGCCTCGCGCATCGAGCAGCCCATCTCCTGGGCGATTTCCTTGAGATCGCGGCCGCTCACGCCGGGGACCTTGTCGGACCAGGTGATCAGCACCTTGTCGGCGCGGTCGAGCATGTCGCTGCGCAGGATGGTCGAGCCGGCGATGTAGGGATAAACGTCGAAGGCGATCTCCTGCTGTTTCATCGCCTCGGTGAATTTCGGCAGAGTCTCCTTCATGCGGCCGAAGTTGGAACGGCCCGAGCATTTGTGGTGCGACACGATGATCGAGGCGCCGGCGCGGCGGCCGATTTCGAAGGTCTCGTCCATCGCCTTCAGGATGTCGTCGCCCTCGTCGCGCATGTGCGCCGTGTAGACGCCGCCCCATTTGCCCAGCGGCTTGGCGACCTCGGCCACCTCGTCGGTCGAAGCGGCGTTGGCCACGGCATAGAACAGGCCGCTCGACATGCCGATGGCGCCCTGTTCGAGACTCTGGTCGAGCAAATCGCGCATCACGACGATCTCGGCCGCCGTTGCGGTGCGGCCGATGTCGTCGCCCATGGCGTTCATGCGCAGCGTGCCGTGTCCGATCAGGAAGGCGCCGTTGATGGCGGGCTTGGCAGCGTCGACCTTGGCGGCGAACGCCGCGAAGTTCTTGGAGACGTTCCCCTTCTTTTTCACGATCAGCGACAGGAAATGGCCGATGTCGGACCGCACGTAGGGTGCGGCCGAGACGCCGCAGTTGCCGCAGACGACAGTCGTCACGCCCTGGCTCGCCTTCATCGCCATGGTCGGATTGTCGATCAGAGCGGTGTCGTCGTGCGTGTGCACGTCGATGAAGCCCGGCGCCACGACCTTGCCCTTCGCATCGATCTCGTTGTCGCCGCGCAGCGAGCCAGGCGCCTCGACGGCGGCGATGCGGTCGCCCTTCAGCGCGACGTCGGCGGCGAACAGCTTCTTGCCGGTCCCGTCGGCCACCTGGCCGTTACGGATCACGATGTCATAGGCAGCCATGGTGGTTTCCTCAGGCTTCGTTGCGGCCGAGCCGCATGTCGGGATCGAACGGATAAAGCGGCCGCTTGATCTTGGTGTATTTGAACAGCTTGAGGTCCGACGCCGTGCAGCCGTCGCCGTCGCACATCACGATGTGCTTGGCGATCGGCTCGAAGCCGGCGCGGAAATGTTGGCGCGACTTGATCAGCACGTACTTCTTGCGCCTTGGATCGATGCCGCAGTGGGTGAAGACGCCGAGATCGTAGGGCTCTGCGCGTTTCTCGGAGACCACGATCAGCATCTTGCCCGCGTCGAGCACGGCGGTGCGTCCCATGCGCACCGTGGTGCCCGTGGCCATCGGTCCGGTGACGGTGAACTGGCCGTCGGTGATGGCCTTCACCCTGCCGGTGATCTTGAGCGGCTGGCCCTTCAGCCCCATGGCCGGCATGTCGACCTTGCCGCCGAGCTGCAGCGTCACTTCGGCGCCGACACCCGCCTTGATCATCTGCTCTACGCAGGCCGGGTCGCAGATCGGGCCGGCGACGGCGTCGTCGAGGCCCTGCTTGATGGCTTCTTCGATCACGCTCATGACGTCCTGCGTGCCGCCCGAGGCAGTGTTGTCGCCGTGGTCGGCCATCACCACCGGTCCCCCACCCGATGAATGGGCGTTCAGCGACTTGGCGCGCGCCACCTGCACGGAGAGCAGCTCGGGATGGAACAGGAAGCCTTCGCGCTTTTCCCAGGCGGTATCGAGGATCCGGTTGAGCAGCACTTCGCCGTCGGCCGTACGCTTGTCGCAAACGATGACCGACGACAGCGCGAGATGGGGAATGTCGGCCTGGGGGAAGCCGCCGAACACCGAGGCGTTCAACACCTGGCCGGTGTCTTCGGCCTGGTTGGCCATGGCCATCAGGGTCTTCATCGGCTCGCGAGAGGGTGTGTGGACCAGCGAGCTGCTCATGATCGGACGGTTGCCCCACACCATCCTGGGCTCGATCTCGCCCGCCAACGTGCGCATCAGCGTACGGCCGGCGCGGCGCGCGGTGTCGGCCATGTCGATGTGCGGATAAGTGCGGTAGCCGGTGATGATGGTGGCGCCCTCGATCATGGCGTCGGTCATCTGGGTGTGGAAATCGAGCGCCACGGCGATCGGCACGTCAGGCGCGATCCTGCGGATGCGATTGAGCAGTTCACCTTCGCCGTCGTCGAACTGTTCGGCGACCATGGCGCCGTGCAGCGCCAGCAACACGGCGTCACAGCCCTTCTTGATCTCCTCGACGATCGCCGTCGTCATCTGCTCGTAGGCGGCCTTGGTGACCGGGCCCGACGGATTGGCCGATGCCGCCATCGGCAGGGTGAATTCAGCGCCCGCCTTGCGCGCCACCTCGATGAAGCCGCCGAGCGAGGTGTTGGTGCCCTCGAACTCCGTGATGGCGGCCGGACCGCTCAAGGCGCCGGCGCGGGCGAAGGAGTCGATGGGGGTGGGAAGGGGCGAGAACGTGTTCGTCTCGTGCATCATCATTGCGACTACGAACTTTTTCGCCAAGACACTCTCCCGATCTCGTTAAACCCTTGAGTAATCTATCGAAAGGCAGCCAACCTGCGACGACACCAGCTTTGCGCGTTATGCAGACCTGCTTCGCAGGAATCTTGTGCGTTGCAGAAAAGCCACACCTATTTCCCGAACCAACGGGCGTTAACCCTGTGAAAAGAAGGGTTCTTTTGCCTCTTGCATTTCCTTCGCACTTGCACCATTCTTAGCGGGCAGCAAACGCCACCTCGGTGGCCGCATTGTTTGCTGTATGCCCGTCTTGGGCGTTTCCTCCCTAAACTCGGGCCGTGCTTGTCACGGCCCCTTTTTTTGGGCGCTCTTCAACCTGTGACGAAGGTTATTCGGCTGCCAGCGGCCGCGGCAGCAGCATTTCCAGGGCGTTCTCGCCGATCTGCCCGAGCAATCCCGTCATCAACTGCTCCACGCCAGCCAGGGCCGGCAGCTCTTCGTGCCGCGCTTCGTCCATGTAGAGCGAGCGGTTTATTTCGATCTGCAAAGCGTGGCGGCCGAGACTTGGCCGGCCATAGCGCTGGGTGGTGAAGCCGCCGGCGTAGGGCTGGTTACGCTGTACGCGCAGGCCCTGGGCGACGAGCCACCGTTCGGCGCACTCGACCAGCGCGATAGCACAGGACTCGCCGTGATTGTCGCCCAGCACGATATCGACACGCCGCTCGCGCGAGCCGATGCCCGAGGCCGACGACGGCATGGAATGGGCGTCGATCAGCAGGGCGGCGCCAAACAGGCTGTAGGTCTGCTCGACCAGCATCGACAGCGCCACGTGGTAGGGCCGCCAGCAGGTTTCGAGCCGCTGCTCGATCTCGTCGGCCGGAACGCGGCCGCGATAGATCGCCTCGCCGCTGGCGGCGACCCGGGGGATCATGCCGAGGCCGGCGGCGACCCGGGTGGTGCGGTGGTTGAGCGGCCGCGGCAGGGGGCCTTCGAACATGGCGGGATCGAGTTCGTAGGGCTCGCGGTTGGCGTCGACATAGGAGCGCGGGAAGCGGGCGGCCAGGAACGGCATGCCGAGCGTCGGCGCCGCCGCGAAAAGCTGGTCGACAAAGGCATCTTCAGCGCGGCGCAATGCCGCCAGCGGCACGGCCGCTTGGGCCAGGAACTCGGCGGGGTAGAGTGCGCCGCTGTGTGGCGAGGCCACGACCACCGGGATGGTCTGGCGCGCCGGCAGTCGACAGTCCAAAGCGCCATGATCGGTGGGCATCGGCGAGGAATCCATCCAAGCCTCATAGCGCGTGGATCGGAGCCCGTCACGCGCCGTACTCTTGCCAAGTTGGGGGGGCCGATGTAGACGACCGCACCCTCGGTTCAAGGGACCGGCGATGGGCGCGTAGCTCAGCGGTAGAGCACTGTCTTGACATGGCAGGGGTCACAGGTTCAATCCCTGTCGCGCCCACCATCGCCGAACCCCCAATCCCTTGATCTCCAATTTCTTCTCGCTCTACTCCCACGACTTCGTGCGCGTGGCGTGCTGCGTCCCGCGCACCCGGGTGGCCGATGCGGGCTACAACCTCGCCGAGACGCTGCGTCTGGCTGGAGAAGGCGACAAGGCCCGGACTGCCATCATGGTCTTTCCGGAGTTGGGCCTCTCGTCCTACGCGATCGAGGATCTGCTGCTGCAGGACGCACTGCTCGATCAGGTCGAGCAATCGATCGCCAAGGTCGTCGAGGCATCGACGAAGCTCTTCCCCGTCCTGATCGTCGGCGCGCCGCTGCGGGTAAGCGGTCGGCTCTACAACACCGCCGTCGTGATCCATCGCGGGGCGATCCTGGGCGTGGTCCCCAAGACCTACCTGCCCAACTACCGCGAGTTCTACGAAAAGCGACACTTCGTGTCGGGCGCCAACGTGATCGAGAGCAGCATCAAACTTGCCGGCCAGGACGTGCCGTTCGGCACCTACATGCTGTTCCGCTCGAACGGTTCGATCGTCGTCACCTTCCATGTCGAGATCTGCGAGGACATCTGGGTGCCGGTGCCGCCCTCGAGCCACGCCGCTCTCGCGGGCGCCGAGGTGCTGGTCAACCTGTCGGCGAGCAATATCACGATCGGCAAGGCCGACGCGCGGCGCCTGCTGTGCGGCAGCCAGTCGGCGCGCGGTATCGCGGCCTACGCCTATTCGGCGTCGGGCCCGGGCGAATCGACGACCGATCTGGCCTGGGACGGCCATGCCGCGATCTACGAATGCGGCGACCAGCTGGTCGAGTCGGCGCGCTTCGAGAAGGACTCGACGATCGTCCAGGCCGATGTCGATCTCGGCCGCATCCGCCAGGAGCGCCTGCGCAACAACGGCTTTGCCGATTGCGCCGCGCAGGAGGCCGACAAGGTCGCGCGCTTCCGCAAGGTGGCCTTCGCGCTCGAAGCGCCCAAGGAGAAGGTCGCCCTTGATCGCGCCGTCGAACGCTTTCCCTACGTGCCGTCCGATCCTGCCAAGCTGCGCGACAATTGCTACGAGGCCTACAACATCCAGATCCAGGGGCTGGCGCAGCGCCTGCAGTCGAGTCGGACGGAGAACGCCGTCATTGGCGTCTCGGGCGGCCTCGATTCGACGCATGCGCTGATCGTCGCCTGCCGCTCGATGGACCTCCTGGGCAAGAGCCGCAAGAACGTGCTGGCCTACACCATGCCGGGCTTCGGCACGTCGGACAAAACCCACGCCAATGCCTGGCGCCTGATGAAGGCTCTGGGTGTCACGGCGGCGGAGATCGACATCCGCCCGACGGCCAAGCAGATGCTGGGCGACATCGGCCATCCTTTCGCCAAGGGCGAGAAGGTCTACGACGTCACTTTCGAGAACGTGCAGGCGGGCCTCCGCACCGATTATCTGTTCCGCCTGGCCAACCAGCATCGCGGCATGGTGGTCGGCACCGGCGATCTGTCGGAGCTCGGGCTCGGCTGGTGCACCTACGGCGTCGGCGATCACATGTCGCACTACAATCCCAACGGCTCGGTCTCCAAGACGCTGATCCAGCACCTGATCCGCTTCGTGGCGGCCTCCGGCGACGTCGACAAGGAGACGGCCGCGATCCTGCACGACATCCTCGACACGGAAATCTCGCCGGAACTGATCCCGGCCGGCGCGGGCGGCGTCGTCCAGTCGACCGAACAGTCGGTCGGCCCCTACGCGCTGCAGGATTTCAATCTCTACTATCTGACGCGGCTGGGCTTCCGGCCCTCGAAGATCGCCTTTCTCGCCTGGCATGCCTGGCACGACGTCGAGAAGGGCGCTTGGCCCGCCAACCTGCCGAAGGGGACGGAGCGCGCCTACACGCTGGCGGAGATCCGCAAGTGGCTCGAGCTTTTCCTGCGCCGCTTCTTTGCCAACCAGTTCAAGCGTTCGGCGCTGCCCAATGGGCCCAAGATTTCGTCGGGCGGCTCGCTGTCGCCGCGCGGCGACTGGCGGGCGCCATCGGACGGCAGTCCCGATGTATGGTTGGCCGAACTCGCCGAGCACGTTCCGGAACGATAGACTTGGGCGTTGTGTAGGGAGGCAAGCATGCCGCTTAAGATCAAGAAGACGGTGAAGCAGATGGTCGACGAGGCAAACGCCGCCATCGAGACCCTGCCACTCGGCGAAGCGATCAAGCTGGTCGGCAAACCCGGCATCACCTTCATCGACATCCGCGATCCGCGCGAGCTGTGGCGCGACGGCACGATCCCCGGCGCGATCAATGTGACGCGCGGCATGCTGGAAATGTGGATCGATCCCGAGAGCCCCTACGCCAAGGACTATTTCCAGAGCGGCAACAAGTTCGTCTTCTTCTGCGCCGGCGCCTGGCGCTCGGCGATGGCCACCAAGACGGCGCAGGACATGGGGCTCACGCCGGTGGCCCACTTCGAAGGCGGCTTCGCTGCCTGGAAGAAGGCCGGCGGGCCGGTCGAGAAGGTCGAGCCCAAGGAAGCCAAGAAACAGGCATGAGTCCTCCCGATACCGCTTTGGTGCCGCAGCCGTCGTTGGCCGACTTTCCCGAGTTCGTCTCGATCCCGGTGAGGGTGGCGCTGAACGCCCGGCTGTTTCCCGACAAGCGGGCGGCGGTATGCGAGGGCAAGACGCGCACCTGGCGTGAGTTCGACAAGCGCATCAACAAGATCGCCCGCACTCTGGCCGGCATGGGCGTGGGCCGCGGCGACAAGATCGCCATCCTCGCCGCCAACTCGGTCGAGTACCTGGAAACATTCATGGGCGGTCTGCGAGCCGGCGCCTGCGTGGTGCCGCTGTCGACCATGGCGGCGGCCGATTCGCTGGAGAAGATGCTCGACGATTGCGACGCCAAGGTGCTGTTCCTGTCGGACCAGTATCGCGGTCTGGTCGAGCCTTACGACGGCCGCCTGTCGAAGCTGATCGCAGGCGGTCGCATCGCCTACGACTTCAAGCGACGGGGCTGGGACGATTTCGAGAACTGGCTGGCGGCCGCCGGCGATGCCCCGTTCGAGGTGCCGATCGGCCAGCTCGACGACTTCAACATCATCTATAGCTCCGGTACCACCGGCCTGCCCAAGGGCATCCTGCACAGCCACGCCATGCGCGATCTTCTCGCAGTGAGGTTCACGGCGTTCGATTACGGCCCCGACACGATCTCGCTCGCCTCGACGCCGCTCTACTCCAACACCACGCTCGTTTCCGTTTTGGCGACGATCGGGACAGGCGGCACGACCATTGTCATGCCGAAGTCCGACGTGGTAAAATTCCTTGAGATCGCCCAGCGCGAGCGGGTGACCCACGCCATGCTGGTGCCGGTGCAGTATCAGCGCGTGCTCGCGCATCCGGACTTCGGCAAGTACGACCTGTCGAGCTTCAAGTGCAAGCTGTCGACCAGCGCGCCGTTGCGCGCCCATATCAAAGCCGATTGCCTGGCGCGCTGGCCGGGCCGGCTGATCGAGATCTACGGCCTGACCGAGGGCGGCGGCTCGTGCACGCTCGAGGCCAACCTCCATCCCGACAAGCTCCACACCGTGGGCAAGCCGGGCCTCGGCAGCGAAGTCATCGTGCTCGACGAGGAGGGAAGGGTGCTGCCACAGGGCGAGGTTGGTGAGCTCGCCGGCTGTGGGCAGGCGATGATGAAGGGCTACTACAAGCAGGAAGACAAGACGCGCGATCTCTTCTGGCATCATCCCGAGGGCCGGCTGTTCTTCAAGTCTGGCGACATGGGCCGGATCGACGAGGACGGCTTCGTCGTCCTGCTCGACCGCAAGAAGGACATGATCATTTCCGGCGGCTTCAACGTCTATGCCGCCGACATCGAGGTGCTGCTGCTCAGGCACCCCGACGTGATCGACGTGGCCGTCATCGGCATCCCGAGCGAGCAGTGGGGCGAATCGCCGATGGCGCTCGGCGTGCGCCGGGCCGGCGCCACGGCGACGGAGGAAGAGATCCGCGCGTGGGCCAACGGTCAGCTCAGCAAGACCCAGCGACTGGTCGCCGTCGAATTCCGCGACTCGCTTCCGCGCAGCACCATCGGCAAGATCATGAAGCGCGAATTGCGCGAACCCTATTGGGCGGGCCACAACGCCAAGATCTGAGGCGACGATGACCGAACCGACGCTGCGCTCCACCCACCTGTTCACACTGAGCCTGACTGTCGACCCAAACTTCACCGATATAGGCGAGACGCCTTATGGCCGCCGCCGCATTGGGACCGTCACGGGCGGCAGCTTCGAGGGCGAGGAACTCAAAGGCACCGTCATGCCGTCGCCCGGCGGCGACTGGCTGCTGCTGCGGCGCGACGGCATCCTGATGCTCGACGTGCGGCTCACCCTCAAGACCGACGACGGCCATCTCGTCTACATGAGCTACCGCGGCATGCGCCATGGACCCGCCTGGGTGATCGAGCAGCTCAACAAGGGCGAGAAGGTCGACCCCAGCCAGTATTATTTCCGCTCGACCCCGGTGTTCGAGACCTCGTCGGAGAAATACCGGTTCCTCAACCGCATCGTCTGCGTGGCGACCGGCCGGCGCGAACCGACCGGCCCGATCTACGAGGTCTTCCAGATCCTGTGAACATCATCGTCCCCGCCGGCGCGCCCTGGTCGGGCATCGTCCGCAGGGGACAGGTCCTGCGTATCACCGATCTCGAAGGCGAGCAGGCGGTGGATTTCCTCTGCTATAACGCCGCCGACCCGCAGGAGCGCTACCACGCGCCCAATACCCTGAAAGCCGCCGGCACCATCTTCCTGACGACCGGCCACAAGCTCTACTCCGATATCGCCCGCCCGATCTTCACCATCGCCGAGGATCAGTTCGGCGGCCACGACACGATCGGCGGCTGCTGCAGCGGGCCGTCCAACCGGATGCTCTACGGCGTGGAAAACCGTCCCGGCTGCCGCGAGAACTTCCTTACAGCACTCGCCAGCCACGGCCTCGGGCGGCGCGACATCGTGCCGAACGTGAACTGGTTCATGCGCGTGCGGGTCGGCGGCGACGGCAGTGCGGCGATCGCGGCCGCTGTCTCGTCGCCGGGTTGCCAGGTGGCGTTGCGCGCCGAGATGGACGCGCTGGCCGTGATTTCGAACTGCCCACAGATCAACAACCCCTGCAACGGCTTCAAGCCGACGCCGATTCGGGTAGAGGTATCGGGCTAGGCCTGCTCGGCCGTGCGAAACATCTAGTGGCGGTTACCGCACGGGCGAAATAACGGGAAATCACCCCGATTTTAGTGGTCGGTGGGATCTCTGCACCACGCTCGATCCGGCCCACGGTCCGGCGTCTCCTGTAGTCCCCGCGCTTCAGCGTTTGGCCGCCAACACGGCCAAAGCGCGTCGGCAACTCGCTCTGGGTCCGGGTCCCCGTCTCGGGACCCAATATTGCGAATACCGCATCAATTGTTTAGGAGATTTTCGCCAGCACCGGCAGGATGTATTCGCGGAACTTCGCCGGGTTCTCGCTCATCGGGAAGTGGCCGACTTCCTTCATGATTTGCACTTCGACGCCGGGGATCTGTGCGGCGGTGCGCAGCGTGTCCTCGGCCGTGCAGGAGAAGTCGTACTCGCCGGTCAGCAGGTAAAGCGGGCAGAGTTTGGTGTCGATGGCCTTGACCTTGTCGCGCAGATCGCCGTCGACGCGATAGAAATAGAGATCGCCTTTGAACACGCCGGGGCCGCTCTGCATGTACATCCACAGCGTCTCGTGGCGATTGACCGGCGGGCTGTGCGGGGCGATCAGGCCGGAGATCAGCGCGGCCGAGACCTCGCCGCCATGCACGTCGGGCCGGTGCAGCCACGAGGTGTCGTACCATGGCTGCTGGAAGTCGGCGGCTTCGAGCGCGATCAGGGCGCGGAACTCAGCGGCATGTTCGATCGCCAGATTGAGCACGATGCGGCCGCCGATCGAGCAGCCCATGACGGCCGGCCTGTAGAGCTCCATCGCTTTGCAGAAGGCGCGGATGGCCGCCGTGTAGGACTGCGTGGTCAGCCGATATTCGCCGCGCTCCCAGCCGTCGGGCGGCGTCGATTTGCCGTGCCAGGGCATGTCGAAGGCCAGCACCCGAAAGCGCCGGGTGATCTCGGGGTCAGCCAGCAGATGGCGGAACTGGCGATTGTCGGCGCCAGCGGTGTGCAGGCAGACCAACGGGATACCTTGGCCGGCCTCCTCGACGTAGAGGCGATGCGGCACGCCGTCGATCTCGAGCTTGAGGTAGCGGCCGATCATGGGCTCGAGCGACGGCGCCATGGTCAGCTTCCTTCCGGTAGCCGGCGCGGCAGGGCCAGCAGGTCCTTGAAGTATTGCAGGTTCTGCAGGAGCGGGCGCAGGTCGCCCTCCATTGACGCCGCGCCACGCTTGGTGAGCGCGAAGACATCGTGCCAGCCGGGAGCGGGGATCGGACGCCAATAGTTCGCCCACGCTTCGGATGTGGCACGGAACGAAAAGGCCGTGGAGCGCATCAGGCGCGGCCCGCGCTCAAGACCGGCAAGTGCTCCGTCGCGCAGCGAGAGATGAAAAGGGTCGTCGCCGACATCGATCCGGCAGTCGACTGTCAGCCAACGACCGCGACGCAGCAGATCTGCGTCGGCGGCCAGCAGGGCGGGCAGTTGGGCAAAACGATCGGCGGGACTCATTCCTGCAGAATGTACTCGATCGTCGATCCATCGTAAGCGACGAAAGTGGCCTTCACCCAGCGGTCGCGACTGTCGAACCACTGGTCCATGGCGATGTCTCCGGAATAGCGGTAGTGCGTAGCTTGCAGGGTACCGGTCGCCGTCTTGATCGTCTCACGGCCGATGGTAACGGCGTGGACATGCGCCTCGGTGCCGTACTGCGTGTCGAGCAGCACGCCCTGGCGGAGCTGCCGGAAATTCCAATAGGTCGTCGGCAAGACCTGTCCCGGTACCGTCTCCCGGATTGTCGCATGGTGCGGGAAGCCCTCGTCGGCGGTCGAGGCCCGCACCACTTCCGACTGGGCGAAGCGCTCGACCCTGAGGCCCGAAAGGTCGCGCTTGATGTCGACCCTAAATTTCTTGCCGTTGTCGTCAGTTTGTGCGGACAGCGCCATGAAGGTGTCGCCGTTCCACACTTCGCGCGTACGGTTCGTATAACGATAGGCCGTGAGACCGAGCACTTTCACGGCGAAGTCGACCGAGGTCGAAACCGTGACCTCCGAACCATTGCGCTGGAAGGAGATCGTATGACGGCCGATGTTCTGGCCATGGCGGAAAGCGGCAAAGGAATGCAAGGAGCCGTACCCCGGGACGTCCGCCGCATGGGCGACCTGTGGCACGGCCATCGCCGCCAGCAGAGCAGCAAGGATGAACCTGCGCATCGCATCGTTTCCCTTCCAAGCAAGAGGCGTCGTGGAGGGAAACCTAAATGCGCCGATCAGACGACAAGGTCGTCTCAGACGACCCGGTCGGCCCTCAGCTTAGTGATAACGGCCGGCTCGTAGCCAAGTTCCTTCAGGATCTGATCGGTGTGCTCGCCGAGCTTGGGCGCGCGGCTGCGGATGGTGAGCGGGGTGCGCGAGAGTTTTACCGGCTCCTGGAGCACGGGCACGGGCTTGGGCACGCCGGGATACGTCATGGCATGGAAGAAGTCGGCCTTCTGGACATGGTGGTCGTCGAGCGCCTGCTGCGGCGTATAGACGGCGCCGGCCGGAATGCGGTTGGCCTCCAGCGCCTCCAGGGCCTCGTTGACCGTCCGCGAACCGCACCATTTCTGCATGATGGCCGACAGCGCCTCCCCGTTGTCGCCGCGCGCCAGATCGTCCTTGAAGCGCGGGTCGGCGGTCATGTCCTCGTTGCCCATCAGGCGGCACCAGCGCACGAACAGCGGCTGGCCGATGGTCATGGCGTAGATCCAGCCATCCTTGCACTTGAAGGTGTCCGACGGTCCGGCGGTGAAGCCGCGGTTGAGCGTGGCGATGCGGTCGAGGCCGAGCATCGCCTGCTCGATCAGGTGGCTGTTGGTGATGTTGATGGCGGTGCGCAGCAGTGCCGTCTCGACCTTCTGGCCCTTGCCGCTCTTGGCGCGGTCCATGAGGGCTGCCAGCACGCCCACCGTGCTGAGCAGCGCCGAGCTGAAGTCGACGTAGGGGGCGTTGGCACGGGTTGGCACCTTGCCGTCGCCCGACAGATGCATGGCGCCCGACATGGCCTGGCCGATCGTGTCGAAGCCGACCCTGGTGGCATAAGGGCCTTCCGATCCGAAGGTCGAGTTGGTGGCGAGGATGATGCGCGGGTTGATCGCCGAGATGGTGTCGTAGTCGATGCCCATCTTCTTCAGGTCTTCGTAGGGCAGGTTGGCGATCACCACGTCCGACACGGCCACCAGCTTCCGCACGATCTCGCGGCCTTCGGGCTTCATCGGGTTCAGCGTCATCCCGAGCTTGTTGCGGCCCATCTGGAGGAACATGGCGCCTTCGCCGCCCTCGGCGACCGGCGTCACCCAGCGGTCCTCGCTGCCCTCGAGCTTCTCGATGCGGATCACTTCGGCGCCGAGGTCGCCCAGCATGGTGCCGCAGAACGGTCCGGCGATATACCGGCCGAAATCGAGGACGCGAATCCCCTCCAGAACGCCAGCCATGGACGTGTCTCTCCGCTCGGACTTATTTTTGATCGAAGAAGGTGTTGGGCTTCAGGAAGAACGCCAGCACCAGGCAGCCTTCGTCGGTCCAGGCGTCGTGGCGGCTGCCGGGACGGCGCCAGACATACTGGCCGGCGCGGGCGACACCGGCATGGTCGGCCAGCGAGCCCTCGATCACGTAGGTCTGCTCGATGGCGACGTGCTCGTGATGGGGCAGGCGCGAGCCCGGCTTCCAGCGCATCAGCTGGGTCGACATGCCGGTCGCCTTGTTCTCCATCAGAAACTTGGTCTCGATGCCGGGGAAGCGCGTCGGCTGCCAGGGCATTTTGTCGACATCAACATATGTCGAATCGGGGGCGGTCGAGTCGGCAATCATGGTTTCGGCGTTCATGCGGCGTCCCTCCGTGTGGCGCGCTGCTTGGCAGTCTTCAAGGTGCCACCGCGCATGACGTGGCCGGGCAGGGGGCGGCCGACGACGTCCTCGGCGATCTTGGCGACCTCGATCAGCTTCTCGACGTCGAGGCCGGTCTCGACACCCATCTCCTCGCACATATAGGCGAAGTCCTCGGTGCAGATATTGCCGACCGCGCCGTCGGTGGCGGCGAATGGGCAGCCGCCGAGGCCCGCGATCGAGGCATCGAACTTGGTGACGCCGAGACGGAGGCCGGCATAGGCCGCGGCCATCCCGGTGCCGCGCGTGTCGTGCAGGTGAAGCGCCACCTCAAGCTCCGGCCACTTGTTGCGGATGGCGCCGATCAGGCGCTCGACGGACTGCGGCGTCGCCCAGCCCATGGCGTCGGTGAGCTTGATGCCCTTGAGCTTGAAGCCGGCGAGCACAGCCTCGTCGAGGGCCAGCTGCACCCGCTGCAGGATCAGTTCGGTCGAGAGCTCGCCTTCGTAGTTGCAGCCGAAGGCGCCGAGGATGATGCCCCATTCGACCGGCATGCCGCGATCCTTGAAGGTCTTGAGCGACATGCGCTGCTCGACCATGGCATCGGGCACCGACTTGCCGATGTTCTTGCGCGAGAAGGTGTCGGAGGCCGTGACCCGCACGCCGCCATCGACGTGCAGCGGGCCGCGCAGCGCCCGTTCGAGGCCCTGCTGGTTGAGCCACAGCGCGCTGTACTGGATGCCGGGCTTCTGACGGATCTTGCCCGCCACTTCCTCGGCATCGGCCATGGTCGGCACGCGCTTGGGATTGACGTAGGAGACACAGGCAATGCGCTTCAGCCCGGTGTCGGCCAGCGCCTCGATGAGACGCACCTTGTCGGCTACCGGGATGGTCTTCTTTTCCGACTGGAAGCCCTCGCGAGGGCCTTCCTCGTCGATCGTCACACGCTTGGGCAGGTCGGACATGACAGGACTCCCTTCGGACGTCAGGCGGGCGTCAGGTCTCTTCTTCCTGGAACGCCTGTTCGCGCGCCCTCTTGATGTTGGGCAGAGCCATCAAGACCAGCAGGATGGCGGTGGTGATCAGCAGACCGAGGCTGATCGGCCGCTCGATGAATACTCCGGGGTTGCCGCGCGACAGCAGCATGGCGCGCCGGAAATATTCCTCCATCTGAGGCCCCAGCACGAGGCCGAGCAAGAACGGTGCCCCTTCGCAGCCCAGTCGGACGAAGATGTAGCCGAGCACACCGAATCCCGCGACCTGCAGCACGTGGAAGGTGCTGTTCTGCAGACTATAGGCACCGATGGCGCAGAACAGCAGGATCGCCGGAGAGAGGAAACGGTAGGGCACCGTCAGCAGCTTTATCCACATGCCGATCATCGGCAGGTTGATGACCACCAGCATCAAATTGCCGATCCACATCGAGGCGATCAAGCCCCAGAACAGATCCGGCTTCTTGGTCATGACCTCGGGACCGGGCTGGATGCCCTGGATGATCATGGCGCCGACCATCAGCGCCATGACGGCGTTGGACGGGATGCCGAGGGTGAGCATCGGGATGAACGAGGTTTGCGCCGCCGCGTTGTTGGCTGCTTCCGGCGCCGCCACGCCCTCGACCGCGCCCTTGCCGAAGCGCTCGGGGGTCCTCGAGATCTTCTTCTCCAGGGTATAGGCCGAGAAGGCACCAAGCGTGGGGCCGCCACCGGGCAGCACGCCCAGAATGCCGCCCAACAAAGTGCCGCGGATGACGGCCGGCCAGGCGCGTCGAGCCTCTTCACGGGTTGGCCATAGCGATGTCACCTTGATCGCCCCGGACCTCGACATTTTTCGCTCGAGGTTGACCACGATCTCGGCGATGCCGAACAGGCCCATGGCGATCGGCGCGAAGTCGATGCCGTCGCTGAGCTCGGGAATGTCGAAGGTGAAACGTTGCGCGCCGGTGTTGACGTCGGTACCGACCAGTCCGAACAGCAGGCCGAGGAAGACCATGGCGATCGCCTTCAGCACCGAGCCGTTGGCCAGCACAACGGCCGCCACCAGGCCGAGCGCCATCAGCGAGCAGTAGTCGGCGGGCCCGAATTTCTGCGCCATACGGGTCAGCGGCTCGGCGAACAACACGATGACGATCGTGCCGACCGTGCCGGCAAAGAACGAGCCGAGCGCCGAGATCGTCAGCGCGGCGCCGGCGCGGCCCTGGCGCGCCATCTGGTAGCCATCGATGCAGGTCACGACGGACGAGGCCTCGCCCGGCAGGTTGACCAGGATCGACGTCGTCGAGCCGCCGTATTGCGCGCCGTAATAGATGCCGGCCAGCATGATCAGCGAGGCTGTCGGCGGCAGGTGGAAGGTGATGGGCAACAGCATGGCGATGGTCGCCACGGGGCCGATGCCGGGCAGAACGCCGATCAGCGTGCCGACCATGCAACCGACAA
The DNA here is from genome assembly GCA_003153415.1 of Rhodospirillales bacterium. Classification (GTDB taxonomy): domain Bacteria; phylum Pseudomonadota; class Alphaproteobacteria; order Reyranellales; family Reyranellaceae; genus Reyranella. Next base: position 22,187 of record PLYQ01000044.1, read on the forward strand.
GTGCGTAGAGCAGGTTCTGGAGCGAGAGGGCGACACTCATTCCGAGGATGAGATTGTGGAACAGATCCATCTCACCAGACCCCGTTGAGGACTGCGATATTCATGCTGAGGCCGACCTTGAAGACGAGGATGCACAGGATCGTCAGCACCACGATGTTTGCGACGACTTCCCACAGCTTGAACTCGTCGCCGCCCAGCGAGGCGATCAGGACCAGGGCGACCAGCGCCGGAAACATGCCCGTGCTCTCGAGCAGCAGCGCGAAGGCCACGATGCCGATGGTCACCATGGTGATCGGCTTCCACTTCGGTGCTTCGACCTGCTCGCCGCCGGTGAACAGCGCAATGACGCTGACGATGCCGCCCAAGACCAGCATGATGTAGGAGAGCGCATGGGGCACCCAGCCCGGTCCCATGCGGACGCTCGTGCCCGGCGCCAAATGGCGGCCCAGATACAGCGCGCCCAGCCCGAAGGCGATGAACATCACCCCGGCCAGGAAATCCTTGCTCAGGAATCGACTCAACGATGCCTCCCCTACTCAGAACCCGTTATCAGTCGGATATTGGGCCCGGAAGCCCGGACCAGCCCACTCCCTAGCTAAACACGATTCCAGTGCTCTGCCCAAGTGCCAAGTTCACAGCCGCAGCAGAATGCGGACCGCAATGGCAGCCAGGCAGAACGCGAACAGACGACGCAATACCACGACAGGGGCGTGCGCCGATCAGTGGGCAGCGATGGGCGCGACAAAGAGCGCGGGCAGCGAGAGGGCTGCAACGCAGAATACCGCGACCTCGCCGACACTGTCGGCGGGTCGGCCCGGCATGCTCCAACCCGCACAGAGGAAGGTGACTGTGGCGGGCAGGGCGATCACCAGATTGAACAGGGCCCCGGCGCCGATCGCCCGTCGAATGGGGAAGGAAAACATCGACAGGACCGGCGTCGACAGCGTGCCGCCCCCGACGCCGACCGACGAGGCGAGCACGCCGACCAGCCACGCCGCGACGTGGGTCCCGACGCCTTTCAACGGCTGGCGGGTGGAGAACATGTGCTCGCCCAACGCCATCTTGAGGGCGAGCACCGCAGCGACCGCGGCGAAGACGCCGGTCAGGAGCTTTGCCGGGGCGAAAGGGCCGAGCGCCAGGCCGCCGGCCGTCCCGAAAACCACCGCCGGCAGCCACGACCTGACCAAGGGACGATCGACCGTGCCGGCCCGCCAGTGTGCGAACGCCGCCGTCAGCGAGGAGATCAGGATGCTGGCCTGCGCCGTACCGACCGCGACGGGCACCGCGATATTCTCCGGGACGTCGATCGCGGCAAAGACTTCGAGGAGAACCGGCACGGCCACGACCCCGCCGCCGACTCCGAGCAGGCCGGCCAGTAGGCCGATCACGATCCCTGCGACCAGCAGCACAATCCAGACGATCGTCGGATAGGTCGACAGCAAATCGTGCACGTAAACTCCGTGCCTGTCGTATTGCATGGCTGGAAGCGGGCGAGCAAACTCGCACCAAGTAAACGAGCGTTCAGGGGCTTCGGGAGCAACGATTGGCGAGAAAAGGCGCGGACTACATCGGCACGATGGAAGTGCAGGAGAAGCATCGCTTCGACGAGCTGAAGCTTAGCCGATTCATGTCCGACCACGTCGCAGGCTTCGTCCCGCCGGTGCGCGCCGAGCAGTTCCGCGGCGGTCAGTCCAACCCGACCTATCGTCTGACCGACGGAGCCGGCCGTCACTATGTCCTGCGTCGCAAACCGCCGGGCAAGCTCCTGCCGTCGGCCCATGCCGTGGATCGCGAGTTCCGCGTGATCTCCGCCCTCAACAAAACCAACGTGCCGACGCCGCGGGCATATTCCGTCAGCGAGGACGCTAGCGTGGTCGGCACCGCCTTCTACATCATGGAATATTGCGACGGCCGCGTGCTGTGGGATCCGCTGCTGCCGGAAGTGCCCAAGGACGGGCGGCTGGCGATCTATCGCGCGAAGTTCGAGGCGCTGGCGCGGCTCCACGCCGTCGATTATGCCGCCCTTGGCTTGGCCGACTTCGGCCGCCCCGGCAGTTACGTGGCGCGGCAGATCTCGCGCTGGGGCAAGCAATACAAGGCGTCCGAAACCGAAGCGATCGAGGCTATGGACAGGCTGCTCGAGTGGCTGCCCGCACATCTGCCCGCCAGCGACGAGACGGTGCTGGTGCACGGCGACTATCGTCTCGACAACATGGTCTTCCATTCGAGCGAACCCAGGGTGCTGGGCATCATCGACTGGGAGATTTCGACGCTGGGCGATCCGCTGGCGGAGCTCAGCTATCTCTGCATGCTGTGGCGGACGCCCAAGGACTGGGGTGGACTCGAGGGCCACGATCTGGCAGCGCTCGGCCTGCCGGGCGAGCAGGATATGGTCGCTTATTACTGCACATTGTCGAAGCGCGCCGTGCCTGCTGTGGCGCTTTGGGAATTTTACATGGCCTACAATCTCTTTCGCGTGTCGTGCATTCGCCAGGGCGTCTACGCCCGCGCGCTCGACGGCACGGCGTCCAACGTCCGCGCCGCTGACTCCGGCAAGCTGGTGCGCCCGGCTGCCGAGCTCGGCTGGCGGCTGGTCGAAGGCATCGCCGGGGCCGCCCTATGACGAAGCGCAAGCCGGTCGCTCCAGCCGCACCCGAACGCGAACAGCGCCCGCCGGTCGAGGCGATCCGCGCCGCCGCCTTCAAACAGTTCGCCGAGCGCGGCTATCCGGTGGTGACGGTGCGCGACATCATGAAGGCCTGCGGCCTGACGCAGGGCGCGCTCTACAACCACTTCAAGTCCAAGGACGAGCTGCTGCACGACATCATCGCCTCGACCCAGGCCGAGCTGGAACGGCTGTGCCTGCAGGCGGTCGCAGGCGCAGGCGACGATCCGCGCGCCAAGCTCGCCGCCTTCGTGCGGGTCTATGTCGTGCGCCATTGCCGGCTGCGGGTCGAGGCGTTGGTTGCCAATCGCGAGATCGGCTGGCTCGACGCCGAGCATGTCGCCGACATCCGCCGTAGCCGGCGCGCGATTCGCGACATCCTGGTCGGCATTCTGGCGCGGGGCGTCGAACGCGGCGTGTTCAATCCGCCGCAGCTCGACGGGCGCCGCGATCTCAAGGCGGTGTCCATGGCGTTGCTCGATCAATGTACCCATGTCTCCATGTGGTATCTGCCCGGCGGACGGCTGGGCGAGGAGCAGATGGCCGGGCTCTACGCCGAAATGGCGCTGCGTTCGGTCGGAGCCAAGACACAAACGACCTGACAGTTGGCGGCCTGAGTATTGGAGTAGTCGGAGATGTTGCTGCGCGTTGCGGCCGTTCTCGCCGGTCTGTTTGTCGCCGGCTGTGAGCCGACGATGACCGTCGACGCGCCGTCTCCAGTCGGCCAGACCGCGACGCTTGTCGCGCCGACGCAGAACGTACCCGCCAATCGCTGGCGCGCTGTGCTGGTTGCCGGCGACAACAGCAGTCCGGCATTCGACAACGGCATCGAATCGCTGCGCGAGCGGCTGACGGCGGCCGGCGTGCGCGACATCAAGCTCTTGTCGGCCGATCCGGGGCGCGTCGCCGGCGGCCAGCTCGCCAGCTCGATCAACGTGCGCCATGCGGTGGGCAGCGGCGGCGGGGAGGCCTGCCTTGCCTTCGTCACCAGCCACGGCGAGGAACGCGGCTTCTTCCTGCGGGTCGATCGCCGCTTGTTTGGGCCGGCGTTGCTCGACCAGGCCCTGACCGAGGGCTGCGGCGCGGTGCCGACCGTCGTGGTGGTGTCGGCCTGCCACAGCGGCACTTTCATCGACAATCAGATGCGCAAGCCCAACCGGGTGATCCTGACGGCAGCCGCCACGGACCGCACCAGCTTCGGCTGCGGCTCGGATGACGAGTTCACCTATTACGACCGCTGCCTGCTGCAGCAGTTCGACGAGGCCACGACCTGGCGCGGCCTGGCGCTGGCCACCAGGTCGTGCGTCGAGGGCCTCGAGCGGCGGCTGGGCGTGCGTCCGCCCTCGATGCCGCAGCTCTTCGTCGGCGCGGCGGTCGCTGACCTGCGCCTGCCGGGACGATGAGGAAGTTCTAGCCGCCGATCACCGCAGTGAAATCGCAAGTCACATGGTTGGGGTTGTTGGCAGGCAGAGCGAGCGTGTGGCGCGCCGGCCGGGACTCGGCGTCGGGAAACATCTTCGACCATTCGCCGTTCAGCATCTTGCGGCCGACGGCCGGATCCTTGACCCAAAAATTGACCTTGATGATGTCGTCGACGGTGCCGCCCGCCGCTTCGACGCACAGCCTGATCTGCTTGAAGATGTTGGCGATCTGCGCCTCGGCCTCGGGCGGCACGGCGCCCGTCGCGGGATCCCTGGGGCCGATGATACTCGACATCAGGATGTTGCCGATGCGGCTGGCATTGGGAATTGGGTTCTCGTGCTTGAAGCCGGCATAGTTGATGCTCTTGCGCTTGGCCATGTCTCGTCTCTCCTGTTGCGATCCGTTTACTTGACGCGGGCGCTCAGCAGCTCGCCGAACACCTCGAAGCGCTCGCCGGTGAAGCGCTGCAGCGCCATCTCTTCCATCGGCTGGTAGTCGGTCGGGCTGGTATTCATCATGATGCCCTTGAGCAGCATGGGGGGATGGAAATCTTTGAGGTTGGCCGCCTGCTTCATGACGTTCTCGCGCGTGACGTTGTCGCCACACTGCTTCAGCACCTGGACCATGGTTTGGGCCTGCACGTAGCCCACCACGTTCTGCGGATCCTCGAGGCTGCCGGACGGAAAATACTTCTTCATCCAGGCCACCCAGGCCTGGAACTCAGGATCGTCCGTCAATTTCGGATCGGTCGGGTCCTTCACGAACGCCGCCGAGATGATGCCCTTTGAGGCCTCGACGCCAGCCGGCCGCATCACGATGCCGATCGAGGCCGCGGGATTGTCGATGAACTGAGTAGGCTTCCAGCCGAGCTCGTACGCCTTGCGGATCGCCTGCACGGCGAATTTCGGCGTGGAGATGTTGAGGAAGACATTGGCCTTGGTCGAGGCGAGGTCGATGATCTGCGAATCGACGGTGGCGTCGGTGACCTCGTAGCTCACTTCGCGCACCATTATGCCGGCTGCCTTGTCACCCAGGCGTTCGCGGAAGCCCTTGAGGAAATCCTTGCCGAAGTCGTCGTTCTGGTAGAGCACTGCCACCTTGGGATCCTTGATCTCCTTCAGGACATAGGTGGCGTAGATGCTGGCCTCCGCCGTATAGATCGGCGTCAAGGTCATCGTGTAGGGGAAGTTCTTCGGATCGTTCCAGCGGCTGGCACCCGACGCCAGGAAGAGCTGCGGCACCTTCTTGGCGTTGAGGTACTTCTGGACGGAGGCATTGGTCGACGTGCCGAGCGAGCCCGACATCGCCAGCACTTGGTCGTCCTCGATGAGCTTGCGCGTCTGCTCGACCGTCTTGGGCGGGCTGAAGCCGTCGTCGAGCGAGATCATGGTGATCTTGCGCCCGTTCACGCCGCCCTGCTCGTTGACCATGGCGAAATAGGCGATCTCGGCCTTGGCCAGCGTAATGAAGCCCGACAACGGCCCGCTATAGGGCATGGTCTGGCCAAGCTTGATCTCGGTGTCCGACGCGCCCGGATCGTATTTCTTCTGGGCGCCCGCCGGCAGGGCGAGCAAGGCCAGTGACAGGAACGCCGTTACCGCTACGCGGATACTAGCCATGGTTTCCTCCCGATTTTGTCGGTTAGCATGGCATACAAAATAGGAGGAGACGATGGCGCTGGTGAATTACGAGCGTGACGGCCAGGTCGTCACGCTGACGCTCAATCGTCCGGAGAAGCTCAACGCCTTCTCGGACGAGCTGGTTGGCGCGCTGGGCGATGCGCTGCATCGCTTCGATACCGAGGACGAGGCGCATATCGCCATCCTGCACGGCACCGGGCGCGCCTTTTCTAGCGGCGCCGACGTCCAGCAGCGCCAACTGCGCAGCCGCGAGGAGTTTCTGAAACTCGGCGGGCCGCAGGGCAGGGGCACGCACTCCTCCGATCTGCTGACCAAGGCAGTGAACTGGAAGCCGGTGATCGCCGCCGCGCACGGCTATGTGTTGGGGCTTTCGGTCGGCATCGTGCTGGAGTGCGACCTGATCGTGGCCGAGGAAGGCACGAAGTTCCAGATCACTGAAACCTCGCGCGGCCTGGGCGCGGGAAAGTACTGGGCCCTCATGCACTATCGCGGCGGCGGCGCCTTCACCATGGAGGCGGCGCTGACCGGTCGCTTCTTCACGGCCGAGGAGGCTTTCAAGGCCAACTTGATCAATCGCGTGGCGCCCAAGGGCAAATACCTCGACGTCGCGCGCGATTTGGCGAACGAAGTGATCAAGAACCCGCCGCTCAGCGTCCGTTCCACCGTGCGCATGCGCCGCCACTTCATGAACCAGCTTAGCCGCGAGGTCATGTTCCAGACGGCGCCGGAGCGACTCTATCTCACCGAGGATTTCCACGAAGCGGCCAAGGCCTTCACCGAGAAGCGCAAGCCGGGCAAATTCAAGGGTCGATAGACATGAGAAAAAGCAGCGATCGCATTCTGACCAGCCACGCCGGCAGCCTGCCGCGACCCGACAGTCTGATCGAGGCCAATCATCAGCGCGAGGCCGGCAAGGTCGACGAGGCAGCCTTCCAGAAATCGCTGACCGCGTCGGTGGCCGACGTCGTGAAGCGCCAGGTGGCGGCCGGCATTGCGGTGCCGGGCGACGGCGAATACGGCAAGTCGATGGGCTCGAAGGTCAACTATCGCGCCTGGTGGAGCTACTCATTCGAACGGCTGAGCGGGCTCAAGATCGAGGATATCGATCGCGATACTCTGCCGATCCACCGCTCGACGCCGGGCAACCCGGTGCTCTCGACCTTCGCCGACCGGCGCGACCGCGCACGCTTTGCGGCGGCCTACTCCGATCCCGACTCAGGCATCACCACCGGCCCGCGTCCGAACAATTGGCCGTTCGCGGTCGAACGGGTGAGCTACACCGGCAAGGCCGCGATTGCCGCCGACATCGCGAACTTCAAGGCGGCACTCGCGGCCAACAAGGTGAGCGAGGGCTTCATGACCTCGATCGGACCGGCGAGCTGCGCGCGCATCGGCAATCGCTTCTACAAGAGCGACGACGAGTTCGTCTTCGCCTGCGCCGATGCCATGCGCGAGGAATACAAGGCGATCGTCGATGCCGGCCTCATCCTGCAGATCGACGATCCAGCGATCGCCGAAAACTTCGACCAGATCAATCCCGCGCCGACGCCCGAGGACTATCGCAAATTCACCCTGCCCAAGGTCGAGGCGCTGAACCACGCGCTGCGTGGCCTGCCCAAGGATCGCGTGCGCTTTCACCTGTGCTGGGGCAGTTGGCACGGCCCACACACCACCGACATCGCCATGCGCGACATCGTCGAGGTCATGCTCAAGATAGATGCCGGCGGCTATTCCTTCGAAGCGGGCAACGTGCGCCACGAGCACGAATGGGCGGTCTGGAAGGACACCAAGCTGGCCGACGACAAGCTGATCCTGCCGGGCGTGGTGAGCCATGCCACCAACGTGGTCGAGCATCCCGAACTGGTGGCCGAACGCATCGGCCGATTCACCCGGCTGGTCGGCCGCGAGCGCGTGATCGCCTCGACCGATTGCGGACTGGGTGGCCGCGTCCATCGCGATATCGCCTGGGCCAAGCTCGAGACCCTGGCCCAGGGCGCGGCAATCGCCAGCAAGCAACTCTGGTCCTAGGACGACAGAAGAAGGTCCTCGGCCATCTCGCGCAGCTTCGTGCGCTGGATCTTGAAGCCGTTGGGCGAGGGCGTCTTGGGGAAGTCGTCGACCGCGAAGACGCGCAGCGGCACCTTGTAGTTGGCGAGGCTCTCCCTGCAGTGGGCGATCACCGCCGCCTCGTCGAGTGTGGCGCCGGGTTTCAGGATGACGAACGCAACGGCGCGCACGCCGGCGGCGCTCGACACCGCGATGGTCTGGCAGCCCTCGATGCCCGGCACTTTCTGGATGTGCGTTTCGATCTCCAGCGGATTGACCAGAAAGCCCGACAGCCGCAGCACGTCGCCCATGCGGCTCAAGAAGGTGAATCCGCCCTGGCCATCGAGTTCGGCGAGGTCGCCGGTACGAACGTAGCCGTCCGCGGTCAGCGTTGCCGCCGTCGCCGCATCGTTGCCGTAGTAGCCCACCATCAGGGAGGGTCCCGCGCATTCGAGCTCGCCGGCCTGGCCGACGCCCAGTAATACCCCGGTCTCGGGATCGCGCACGCGGACATGGGCGAGCGGCGAGGTCGGCACGCCGCCGCCCAGCTTGCGGCGCGCCACGGCCGACTCCGGCGGCTGCTGGGCGTAGAACGCCTGCACCTCGCTCATGCCGTAGAGGCCGCACAGCACCAGGCCGCGTTGCTCGGCACGCTCGGCAATGTCTTCGAGCGAGGCGTTGAAGTTGGCATAGCCCGCCCATTTGATCGATGGAAACGGCCGCTCGCCCGGCACCATCTCGAGCAGGCGGGCATACATGTCGTCGCTGCCGAACATCTGACTCGGGTGATGGCGCTCGATCAGGCGGGCGATCTCCTCGATCTCGTAGGACTCGACCAGCACCGAGGGCTTGCCGGCGGCCAGCGTCGCCATCGCCTGGTCGAAGCCGAAGACGCCGCACAGCGGCAGGATCGCCAGCGACAGCGTGCCCTCGGCCGCGAAGCCGAAGCTGCGCGCGACCTGCTGGGCGTGGCTGGCAATGGCGCCCTGGCGATGCAGCACGAATTTTGGCGTGCTGGTCGTGCCCGAAGTTGTGAAGATGTTGCAGGCCACGTTGGCGGCGGCGTGGCCCGTGCCCAGCCGCGGCCGCGACAGCAGGCGGTCGAACGGCACGCGCCGCAGCCGCTCGATGGCCGGCGGCGGCGTGGCGGGCTCGTCGCCGACATTGACGATGGCCGCCAGCCGGTCGAGCGCGGCCGGCTCGATCTCGGCCAGGATCGACAGGAAGTCGATGCTGCGAAAACCCGGCGCGCAGGCCAGCACCTTGGCGCCCGAGCGGCCGACGATGTCGGCGACCTCGACGGCGCGATAGCGCGTGTTCACCGCGACGGCGATGGCGCCGAGTCGCGTGCAGGCGAAATAGAGAATCGGATAGGCCGGCATGTTGGGCAGCCACAGCGCCACCCGGTCGCCGAGCCCCACGCCGAGATCGGACAGGCCCTGGGCCGTGCGCAACGCCCGCTCGTGCAGCTCGGCGAACGAAATCGCGGTTTCACCGTGCATGAACGCGGGAGCCTCGGGCGTCTGCTCGGCCCAATTGGCGAGCAGGCTCCAGACGTCGGCGGCGTGAAGGTCGAAGGCCATGGGCGGCGGAGACTACCCCAAGTCCGTTTCATCTCAAGCGCGCCACCTTGACCCGGCTACTCTTGATTCGGCACGCGGCTTGCTCGACTGTCGATATCGGGGATTGGGGAGCGTTGACGTCATGCTGTTGCGCAGAACTCTGCTGGCGAGCCCGTTGCTGCTGGCGGCCACCGCGGCCCGCGCCGACTGGGTGCCCAAGCAACTGATCCACGTCATCGTGGGCTTCGCACCCGGCGGCACCGCCGACATCGCCGCCCGCCTTGCCGGCGAAGCGATCCAGCGCCGAACGGGCACGACCGTCGTGGTCGACAACAAGAGCGGCGCGCTGGGCTTCATCGCGCTCAAGTCGGTCGCGAACGCCGCACCCGATGGCTACACCGTGGGCATCGGCATCATGGGCCAGCTCGCCGTGGCGCCGGTCGTGCCGGGCTCGCAGATCCCGTTCGATATAGACATGGAGTTGATGCCGCTGTGCAATCTCGTCGGCGTGCCGATGGCGCTGATCGTGCGGCCCAACGCGCCCTACAAGACCGTTGCCGAGCTGATCGCCTATGCCAAGGCCAATCCCGGCAAGGTGTCCTACGGTTCGACTGGCAACGGCTCGACCAATCAGCTCGGCGCCGAATTGTTCGCCGCCGAAGCGGGTGGGCTGAAGCTCCTGCACGTGCCCTATCGCGGCGGCGCGCCGGCGATTGCCGACGTGGCGACCGGCCAGATCGACATGTTCTTCGCCAATGTCTCCGAGATCGGCGGGCAGATCAGCAGTGGCCAGGTCCGCGCTCTGGGCATCGCGGCGACACATCCCAATCCGATCGCGCCCGATCTGCCGCTGCTGACTAAGGACATGCCCACGGTCGACATCAGCAACTGGTTTGGGCTGGTCGGGCCGGCCGGTCTGCCACCCGAGATCGCCTCGGCGCTCAGCAGGCTCTTCCTCGACGCCATGGCCGATCCGGCGACCAAGCTGCTGCTCGCGTCACGCGGGCTGGAGGCGATTTCGCAGGACGGCCCCGCGTTCAAGGCCGCGATCCTGAAGGACCGCGAGCGCTGGGCCAAGGTGGTGAAGCAGGGCAATATCAAAGCGGAATGAGTACGCCGCACGCGCCGCTGTCCCTCGGCATCGATATCGGGGGCACCTTCACCGATCTCGTCATTCACGATCCGCGCGACGGCCGCGCCGTCATCTGGAAGGAAAGCACCACGCCCGACGATCCGGCGCGCGGCGCGCTTTTGGGCACGCGCAAGGTGCTCGAGAAGGCCGGCGCCCGGCCGGAGCAGGTGGGTCGCGTCGTGCACGCCACGACGCTCTTCACCAACGCGCTGATCGAGCGCAAGGGCGCCAGGACNNCTGGCGCCGGATGGCTCGGTCGAGATCGCGCTCGATGTCGACGCGGCCTTGGCTGAGGTTGCGGCGCTGGTGAAGGACGGTGTCGAGAGTCTCGCGATCTGCTTCCTGCACTCCTACGCCAACCCGGCGCATGAGCGCACTATCGGTGCCGCGGTGGCCGAGCGCTTCCAGAACCTGTCGATTTCGCTCTCCTCCGATATCGCGCCGGAGATTCGCGAATACCTGCGCGCGTCGACGACCGTGACCAACGCCTATATCCGCCCGTTGGCCGAGATCTATCTCGAGCGGCTCGAGCAGGCGCTCGCCGCCTCGGGCATTCCCGGCGGGCTGTTCCTGATGCTGTCCAACGGCGGCCTCACCCATGTGAGCGAAGCCAAGCGCGCGCCGGTGCAGCTGCTGGAAAGCGGCCCGGCGGCCGGTGCGCTGGCCGGCGCCTTCTTCGGCCGCAACGCCGGGCTCGATCGCGTGCTGGCCTTCGACATGGGCGGCACCACCGCCAAGCTGGCCCTAGTCGACGAGGGTGAACCATTGGTCGCCTATGGCATGGAAGCCGCCCGCGAGAAGCGTTTCCTGCGCGGCTCGGGCCTGCCGATCCAGATCGCCACCGTCGAGCTGATCGAAATCGGCGCCGGCGGCGGCTCGATCGCGCGCAAGAGCGAACTCGGCACGCTCAACGTCGGGCCGGAAAGCAGCGGTGCCCAGCCGGGCCCGGCCTGCTACGGCCGCGGCGGCACGGAAGCCACCGTGACGGATGCCGATCTCTCGCTCGGCTATCTCAATTCAGACTTCTTCCTGGGCGGCGCGATGAAAATCGATCGTGTCGCGACCGAGGCGGCGCTCCGCGGTCTCGCGGATTCACTCGGCGTCGAGGGCAGTCGCGCGGCGTTCGGCGTGCACGACGTAGTGAACGAGAATATGGCGGGTGCCGCCAGAGTTGCCATCGCCGAGCGCGGCCGCATTCCGTCGGAGTACGCCCTGCTGGCGACCGGCGGCGCCGGCCCTGTCCATGCCTGGCACGTCGCGCGCAAGCTGGGCGTTAAGCGGGTCGTCTGCCCGCCGGGCGCGGGCGCCGGAAGCACCATCGGCATGCTGATGGCGCCGGCGCGGGTCGATCGCGTCGCGAGCTTCAACCTGCCGATCGCTGGCGCCGACTTCAGCGGCGTTGACAAGATCTTCGCCGGCCTCGAGAAGGAGTCGCTCGACGTGCTGCGGCTCACCGGTGCCGACATCGAGGCCCGCACGGTCCGCCGTCTCGCCGACATGCGCTATATCGGCCAGGGCAGCGAGATCACCGTCGCGCTTCCGTTTCCGGTCACCGATGCCGGCGTACGTGGTGCCTTTGAGGACGCCTACAAGGCGCTGTTTGCCCGCACGCCGCCGGGGGCCGCCATCCAGTTCGTAGCGCTGCGCCTCTCGGTCAGCGCGCCGATGCCCGGCACAGGGGGACGGCTCGAATTGCCGCGCCATCCTTCGGCTTCGGCGCGCAAGGGCACGCGGCCGGTGTTTTTTCCCGACGCTGGCAAGACGCTGGCGACGCAAGTCTATGACCGATACGCATTAGCCGCAGGTGTCAGCATCGAGGGGCCAGCGGTGTTCGAGGAAGACGAGAGCACTTTCATCGTCGGTCCCGGCGCCACCGCGCGTCTGCTCGCCGACGGGTCGATCCTGGCGGAGGTCGTGTGATGGCACGCACGTTCGATCCCATCGAACTGGAACTCTTGTGGCGCCGGCTGATCTCGACGGTCGACGAAGCCGCCGTCGCCATGGTCCGCACCAGCTTCTCGACCCTGGTGCGCGAGAGCTANNGACTTCTCCTGCGTCATCACCGATGCGGCGGGCCAGTCGCTGGTCCAGGCCTCCGAGAGCATCCCGAGCTTCATCGGCACGCTGCCGGAGACGGTGAAGCACTTCCTGCGCTTCTTCCCGCCCGATCAATTGGCGCCGGGCGACGTGCTGATCACCAACGACATCTGGCTCGGCACCGGCCATCTGCCCGACATCACGCTGGCCAAGCCGATCTTCATTGGCGGCAAGCTGGTGGCCTTCAGCGCCACGACCGCGCACGCGCCTGACATCGGCGGCAAGATCAGGAGCCCCGAGCCGCGCGAGGTCTTCGAGGAGGGGCTGCAGATCCCGCCGATGAAGTTCATCGTGGCCGGCAAGACCGACGAGACGCTGGTCGCCATCATCCGCAAGAACGTGCGCACGCCCGA
>PLYQ01000044.1:35155-47011 GCA_003153415.1 Rhodospirillales bacterium
GCCGGCACCGACGCCCAGGTCGATCGCGCCATCAACTGCGCGCTTTGCTACACCAATGCGATGGCGATGTACGGGGTCAAGGTCTGCACCAGCCCCAACCTGCCCAACAACGAGGGCGCGTGGCGGCCGATCAAGCTCAGCGCCCCGCCGGGCTGCATCGTCAATCCGCAATTCCCGGCGCCGGGCGGCTCGCGCATGCTGATCGGCCACTATGTGCCGATGCTGGTGTTCGGCTGCCTCGGCCAGATCGTGCCCGAGCGCGTGATGGCCGCCTGCGGCTCGCCGATGTGGGGCATGAACCAGTCGGGCGTGCGCGCTGACGGCAAGGGCGGCGGCAGGCCCTACGCCAACATGTTCTTCTACAACGGCGGCATGGGCGGCAACTCTCAGCGCGACGGCGTGACGTGCCTGTCGTGGCCGTCGAACGTCAGCTCGACCTCGATCGAGATCAGCGAGCACATCGCGCCGCTGCGTTTCCACCACAAGAAGCTGCGGCCCGATTCAGGCGGTCCCGGCCGCCATCGCGGCGGGCTCGGTCAGGAGATCCTGATCGAAAGCCTCAGCGACTCAGCTATCGCCGTCTCGTTCCTGGCCGAACGCACGATCTTCGCTGCCGTCGGCATCGAGGGCGGCAAATCAGGCGCGCCGGGCGAACTCAAGATCAACGGCAAGCTGACCGATCCCAAGAAGCAGTACGTGATCACCAAGGGCGACACCGTCTCGCTCGGCACGCCGGGCGGCGGCGGGCACGGCGATCCCAAGACGCGGCCCGACGCGGTGCTCGCGGCGGATGTGGCGGCGGGATATGTGACGGATCGGGCAGCGTATCGCAGCTAAGCGTCAGAGTGCGTGCGCTCGCGAGATGGATGCTGGATCGTGAGGACTACGATTTCCTCCGATGTCTCGTCTACGGTGTAGTAGACAAGATACGGATAGCGGCGTGTCACGAGCTTGCGGATAGGTTCGATAGTCTGCTGCCGCCCGACGCGTGGAAAAAGAACAAGTGTCTGCAGTGATTCGATTATCGCGGCGCGGACACGTCGTGCGGCCGACGGGTTTCGTTCGTGGATGTAGTCGGCGATGTTGCTGAGATCCTGGGTCGCGCGGAGAGTGAAACGAAGTTTCATCGCTCGAAGCGGCGGAAGGCCGCTTCGATCTCAGCATCGGTCGCGAACTCGCGGCGCTTGGCTTGGGCGAGGCCTTCCAACACGGCGGGAAGATGCGCAGGGTCCACCTCGTCGGCCTCGCCCTCATTTCCGCTCAGCGCAAGCATGGCGAGCGCGATTTCATTCTGGCTGTCAGGCGGCAGGCGCCGCACGGCTTCAAGAGCCTTCTCCAGGAGCTTCGTCATGTTTGTAAGATAGGCGCTTCTCAGTGCAAAATGAAGGCCGCCTGAAACGGAGATAGCAAAATGAAACTCGCCTACTCACCCGCCAGCCCCTACGTGCGCAAGGTCAATGCCTGCGCCATCGCCCGCGGCATCGACAAGCAGATCGAGCGCCTGAAGATCGGCACCACCGACCCGGCGCTGCTGGCGCTCAATCCACTGTCGAAGGTGCCGACCCTGGTCACCGACGACGGCATGCATCTCTACGACAGTCCGGTGATCTGCGAATATCTCGACAGCATCGGCTCGGCGCCCAAGCTCTTCCCGGCTGCTGGTCCCGCGCGCTGGAAGGCGCTGCAGCAGGAGGCGCTGGGCGACGGCATCCTCGATGCCACCCAGCCGCGCCGACGCGAGATTCCGTTGCCGCAGGATGAGGGGCGCAAGACCTATATCGCATCTCAGCAGGGCAAGGTCGCCCGCGCGCTCGACGTGCTCGAGAAGGACGCGGGCTCGCTCGGCATGCTGACCACAGTCGGCGAGATCACCATCGGCTGCGCCCTGGGCTACCTCGATTTCCGTTTCGCCAACGAGCCGTGGCGGCCCGGCCATCCCAAGCTCGAGGCCTGGTACGCCAAGGTGGTGAAGCTGCCGCCGCTCGCCGAGACCATGCCGGTTGCCTAACCAGTGGCCTTCGACCTGCTGCTGACCAACGGCGCCGTCGCTACGATGGACGGCGACACGCCGTTCGGTCTGGTACCGGGCGGCGCGGTCGGCATCGCGGGTGGCAAGGTGACATGGGTCGGCCGCGCGCCTGACACGCCGGCCGGCGGCGCGGCCGAGGTCTGGGACGTCGGCGGCAAGGTGGTCACGCCCGGCCTGGTCGATCCGCACACCCACATCGTCTACGGCGAGGAGGGGCTGATCGATTTCGAGGTACTGTCCGAAGGCGGCCAGCGCTGGGACCTAGAGCCGCGCGGCGGCGGTGTCGGCGCCCTGGTGAAGCGCACGCGGCTGTTGTCGGAGGACGCGCTCTATGAGGCCAGCCGCGCCCGCATGAGCCGGCTGATCGCCAATGGCGTCACCACGGTCGAAAGCAAGTCGGGCGCCGGCCTCGACAAGGACGTCGAGCTTCGGTTGATGCGGATCTCACGCGCGCTGGGCCGCGACCTGCCGGTCACGGTGGTGTCGACCTATCTTGGCGCGCACGGTCTTGCACCGGAGTTCGCCGGCCGGCGCGACGACTACGTCGAGTTCATGTGCAACGAGGTGCTGCCCGAGGCAGTGCGCCTGGACCTGGTCGATCAGGTCGACGGCTTCTGCGACAAGGTGGGCTTCAATCACGCGCAGATGGGCCGCCTGTTCGCCAAGGCGCAGTCCTACGGGCTGCCCGTCAAGGCGCATGCCGACCAGTACACCGACTTCGCAGCCGGCGCCTTGGTGGCCCAACATCGCGGCGTGTCGGCCGATCATCTGGAATATGCCTCGCTGACGACGGTGCGGGCGATGGCCGAGGCGGGCACGGTGGCGACCCTGCTGGCCGGCGCGCATTTCAGCCTGCACGAGACGCGCAAGCCGCCGGTCGAGACCTTCCGCGAGCTCGGCGTGCCGATGGCGCTCGCGACCAACAGCAATCCCGTGAGTTCGGCGACTGTCTCGCCCCCGGCGCAGATGAACCTTGCCTGTTACCTGTTTCGCCTCACGCCCGAGGAAGCGCTGCGCGGCTTCACCGTGAACAGCGCCCGCGCGCTCGGCCTTGGCGACAAAGCGGGGCGCATCGCCGTGGGGCGCGCCGCCGACATCGCGGTGTGGGACACCGACGACCCGCGCGGCATTGCCTATCCGCTGGGCGGCGCCGCGTGCCTCGGCGTCGTCAAGAATGGAAAGGTCGTGCACAAGACTTCAGTGCCGACATTCGGACGGGCATGAGCGCGCGCGACAAGCTGCTGCACTGGCTCGATGCGGAAAGCGACCGCCAGCTCGAATTCCTGCAGGCCTTCACACGCATCGACACCTGCAACCCGCCGGGCGACACGACTGTTGCGGCCGAACTCTTCCGCAAGTTTCTCGCTGCCGAGGGCATCACGCACCGCACGGAAGCGCCGCAGCAGACCTTTCCCAACCTGATCAGCACCTTTGCCGGTACCAAGCCCGGCCGCCACCTGGTGTTGAACGGCCATCTCGACGTGTTTCCGATCGGCGACCGATCGGTGTGGAAACGCGATCCTCTGTCGGGCGACATCGTGGACGGTCGTGTCTACGGGCGCGGCACCGTCGACATGAAGTGCGGGACGACCGCGCTGCTGTTCGTCCATGCCTACCTGCACCGCCTGCGCGACGAACTGCCCGGCAAGGTCACGCTGACCGTGGTGTCCGACGAGGAGACCGGCGGCAAATGGGGCGCTGACTGGCTGGTGCGCAACTGCGCCGACGAGGTGCTGGGCGACTGCGTGCTCAACACCGAGCCGAGCGGCATCCACACCGTGCGCTTCGGCGAGAAGTCGATGCTGTGGGTGCGCTTTCGCATCGCCGTGCCGGGCGGCCACAGCGCCTATCCGCATACCAGCCCGAGCGCCAACAAGATCGCCGCGTCGCTGATCAAGGATCTCGAGACGATCGAGGCGATGGTGCCGGACGAGCCGGAGACGGTGCGGCAAACGCTGCAGCGCGGCGAGGTCGTGGAAGCCGCCGACCGCTCGCTGGGTCAGGGTGGTGCTGCGGTCATGCGGCGCGTCTCGGTCAACATCGGCACCCTGCAGGGCGGCGTGAAGATCAACATGCTGCCGGCTGAGTGCGTGCTCGATGTCGACTTCCGCCCGCCGGTCGGCATTACGCGGGCGGCGGTGATGGAAAAGGTCGCCGCGATCGTCGCGCGTTACCCGATGGTAACCATCGAGGAACTGCTGGCCGGCAATCCCGAATCGACCTGGTCCGATCCGACGCACGAGATGGTGGGCCATCTCACACGCAACGCCGCCGCGGCGCTGGGCTATCCGCCGCAGCCGATCGTGAGCCTCGGCGGCACTGACACGCGCTTCTGGCGGCGTGCGGGCGTGCCGTGCTTCGTCTACGGCTGCTCGCCGGCCGGCATGGGCGGCATCGACGAGGCCGTCAGCATCGCGGAGTTCCGGCATGTCATGCACGTGCATGCACTTGCCGCGTGCGACTACCTGATGGCGGGGCGCTCGCCAGACTAATAATATTGCCAGAGGGGTGGGGCTGGATTCTGGACGAATCGCCTGAAATGCCGATGCCATCGGTATCGGAGGCGTCCAGACTGGTCTGGACGATTTGGGAGGTCTGAGTGCCGGCACGGACAGGCGAACAATTCCTCAAGGGCCTGCGCGGGCCGCGCGCGGTGTGGGTCGATGGCGAGCGCATCGCCGATGTCACCGACCATCCCAAGCTTACCGGCGCGGCGCACGCTTTGGCCGAGGTCTACGACCTCCATCACAAGCACGCCGATATTTGCCTGATGCCCGACCCGGAGACTGGCGAGCCGATTCCCGTCAGCCACATGATCCCGCGCAGCCGCGAGGATCTGGCGCGCCGCCACAAGGCGCTGCGCCAGGTCGCGGAATATTCCGTCGGGCTGATGGGCCGCACGCCCGACTATATGAACGTCACCTACGCGGGCTTCGCCGCGCGGCCCGACGAGTGGGGCATCGCCGGCAATGAAGCCGGCGCCGAGCGGCTGATCGCCTACCAGAAGTTCCTGCGCCGGGGCGACATCTCGCTCACCCACACCATCGTCCAGCCGACCGTCGACAAGGCGACCGGCGACGCGCCGGGTCCCGGCAATGTCCATGCCCTGCGCAAGATCGAGGACACGGCGCACGGCATCGTGGTGCGCGGCGCGCGCGTGCTGGCGACCCTGGCGCCGTTCGCCGACGAGCTGGCGGTCTATCCCGCCGCGCCGATGCCCGAGGGCGCCGACGCGTACGCGGTCTCCTTCTGCGTGCCCATGAGCGCACCCGGCCTGAAGTTCGTCTGCCGCGATTCGGTGTCGACCGGCGCCAATCGCTTCGATCATCCTTTATCGAGCCGCTTCGACGAGCAGGACGCCTTCGTGATCTTCGACGACGTCGAGATCCCGCGCGACCGCGTGTTCATCGATTCCAACCGCACCGCCTACAACACGGTGATGACCACGAGCTGGCCGCCCAACATCCAGCAGCAGACCATGATCCGTGCCTCGACCAAATTGGACTTCGCCTGGGCGCTGGCGCTGCGCATGGCGGCGGCGATCAATGCCGCCGATCCCGAGACCCAGCGCATGATCGGCGAGATCTGGACCTACGCCGAATTCTGCCGTTCCGCCGTGGCGACGGCCGAGGCCGAGGCACGCGAATGGCCGGGCGGCCTGTGGACGCCGTCGTCGGGGCCGCTGCATGCGCTGCGGGCGAGCCTGCCGATCTGGTTTCCGCGGGTGAACGAGATTTTGCGCATGATCGGCTCGCACAATCTCTTCGCCACGCCGACGGCGGCGCAGATGGCCGACAAGGAGCTGCGGCCGCTGATCGACAAGTACCTGCCCGGTGCCAAGGGCATGGCCGCCGAGGATCGCATCCGCGTCTTCCGACTCGCCTGGGATTTCGCCGGCTCGGCACTGGCCAGCCGCAACGAGCAGTACGAGCGCTTCTACCTGGCTTCGTCGGCGCGGAACCTGGCGCGGCACCTCGCCTTCACCGACCGCAGCCGCGCCGATCCGCTGGTGGACCGCTTCCTGAAAGAGCCTTACTGACCCTCGATGCCTCGATCGATCGTCGCCTGCAGGGACCTGTCCAAGCGCTTCTCCAACGGCACGCTGGCGCTGAGCGACGTGACGTTCGATGTCCAGGAACGACAGTTCCTGTCGCTGCTCGGCCCTTCGGGCTGCGGCAAGAGCACCCTGCTGCGCCTGATCGCGGGCTTGAGCGAACCGTCGTCCGGCACGATCGCCTGGGAGGCGTCGGAGGCGGCTTTGTCGTTCGTCTTCCAGGAGCCGACCCTGATGCCGTGGACGACGGCGCTGGGCAACGTCGCCCTGCCGCTGCGTCTGGCGAAGGTTTCCAAGGCCGAGCGCGAGACGCGCGCCGCGGCGGCCCTGGCACAGGTCGGGCTGTCGGGATTCGAAAAAGCTTATCCGCGCGAACTGTCGGGCGGCATGAAGATGCGCGTGTCGATCGCCCGCGCCCTGGTGACCCGACCGCGCGTGCTGCTGATGGACGAGCCGTTCGCCGCGCTCGACGAGATCACCCGCTTCAAGCTCAACAACGACCTGCTCGAACTGTGGCGGCGCGAGAACTTCACCGTGGTATTCGTGACGCACTCGGTGTTCGAGAGTGCCTTCCTGTCTCAGCGCATTGCCGTGATGACAGCGCGCCCCGGCCGCATCATCGAGGAGATCACGATCGACGCGCCCTATCCGCGGGACGCCGCGTATCGCACGTCTTCGGCCAACAACGAGCATTGCCGGCACCTCTCGGCGGCGCTTGAGAAGGCGATGGCCAATGCCTGATAGATCGCGGGTGATCGCGCCGCTGGTGCTGGGGGTGTTGGCGCTCGGCCTGTGGGAGGGGACGGTGAGGGCGCTGGCGATCCCGTCCTACATCCTGCCCGGACCGCTGCTGATCGCGCGCACGTTGGTCGTCGACTGGCGGACGTTGATGGAATCGTGGTGGATCACCATGTCGATCGCGTTGTCGGCACTGGCTGCCGCCGTCGTGCTGGGCCTGCTGCTGTCAGTGCTGTTCTCGACGTCCAAGTGGGTCGAGCGCTCGCTCTTTCCCTACGCAGTCATCCTGCAGGTGACGCCGATCGTGGCGATCGCGCCGCTCATCATCATCTGGGTCAACGACACCCGCCTCTCGTTGCTGATCTGCGCCTGGATCGTGGCGTTCTTCCCGATCCTGTCCAACACCACGGTCGGGCTGAACTCGGCCGATTCCAATCTGGTCGACCTGTTCCGGCTCTACCGCGCCGACCGTTGGCAGTTGCTGCGATATCTGCGGCTGCCGTCGGCGATGCCATACTTCCTCGCCGGCCTCCGGATCTCCGGCGGCCTGTCGCTGATCGGCGCGGTGGTGGCCGAATTCGTCGCCGGTACCGGCGGCACGCAATCGGGCCTCGCCTACCGCATCCTCGAAGCGGGCTATCAACTGCGCATTCCGCGCATGTTCGCCGCTTTGGCACTGATTTCGCTTTCAGGAATCCTGCTGTTCCTGATCTTGAGCTTGATCTCGCATCTCTGCCTGCGACGCTGGCACGAGAGCGCGTTGAAGCAGGAGAGCTGACATGCCGGTGACCGGCTTCTTCACGCCGCCCGTCGCTTCCCGGTACGCCTTGCGCCGGGTGCATGTGCCGGCCAGCCTGCTGCTGGGCGCGGCGCCTGGACCGGTCGGCTGGGATGATTTGGTGTCGTGCGATCTGGTGATCGAAGGTGGCCGGATCGCCGATATCGCACCCGCGGGTACGGTCGACCCAGCGCTCGGGCCTGACCTCGACCGGTCGATGGTGCTGCCCGGCATGCTCGATGCCCATGCCCATCTCGACAAGGGCCATATCGTGCCGCGCGCGGGCAACCGGACAGGCGACCTGCTGGGCGCCGCCGCCGCGTCCGTCCCGGACCGTGCGGCGCGCTGGCATGCGGAGGATGTGCGCCGTCGTATGGAATTCGGCCTGCAGTGCGCCTACGCCAAGGGCGTGGTCGCGATCCGCAGCCATCTCGATTCGGCGGCGCCGCAGCCTGCCATTACCTTTCCCGTCTTCCGCGCGCTGCGCGACGAATGGGCCGGAAGGATCGAGCTGCAGCCCTCGACCATCGGGCCGATCGACATGTTCATGAGCGACGAAGGTCGCGTCCTTGCCGACATGATGGCCGAGACAGGCGGCAATCTCGGCTGCGGCACACGCTTCCTGGCATTGAACAACAGCCCGGTGCCGCCCGAATTCGACGTCGTGATGGATTATATTTTTACGCTCGCCGAGGAGCGCGGGCTCGACCTCGACATGCATGTCGACGAATCGAGTGATCCAGAGGCGCGCACCCTGATCCGCATCGCCCGCATGGCGGTGAAGCGCAAGTTCAAGGGCCGCATCCTGGCGGGCCACTGCTGCGCGCTGGCGCTGCAGAGCGACGACTTCATCCAGGACACGATGATCGCCTGCGCCGACGCCGGCATCGACATCGTGAGCCTGCCCGCGGTCAATCTCTACCTGCAGGCGCGCGGCACCACACGCAAGACACCGCACTGGCGCGGCGTCACCCTGCTGCACGAGCTGAAGGCGCACGGGTTGAGCGTGGCAATCGGCGGCGACAATGTGCGCGACCCGTTTCATGCCTACGGCGATCACGACATGCTGGAGACCTTCAGCCAGGCGGTGAAGATCGCCCATCTCGACCATCCCTACGGCGACTGGATCCGCGCCGTGACGGCCGTGCCCGCTGCGATCATGCAGCTCGAGCAATACGGCCAGATCGGCCGCGGCCGTTCGGCCGACCTGATCGTGCTCAAGGCGCGCGACTATAACGAGATGCTGTCGCGCTTCCAGGCCGACCGCGTGGTGATCCGCAACGGCCGTGCCATCGACACGACCTTGCCGGACTACCGCCAGCTCGACGATATCGTTAGGATCTAGGCTTCGGCAGAGGAGCGGCCGATGAGCGATATCGACGTCCTGAAACCCGACACGATCGCCAAGCCGAAGATCGAGCAACCGCGGCTCTACAAGGTCATTCTGCTGAACGACGACTACACGCCGCGCGAATTCGTGGTCCAGGTTCTTAAGGCGGTGTTCCGCACCACCGAGGACCAAGCCTATCGCATCATGATGACGGCGCATCAGCTCGGCGTCTGCGTCGTGGCCACCTTCACGCGCGACGTGGCCGAGAGCAAGGCCAAGGAAGGCACCGACATGGGCCGCAGCAAGGGCTATCCACTGGCCTTCTCGACCGAGCCCGAGGAGTAGGCCTCAGGCGCGTCCGCCGTTCACGGCGAAGGTCTGTTTCGTGATCATGCGGCTGTCGTCGGCGGCGAGGAACAGCGCAAGATTTGCGATGTCGGCCGGCTCGATGCCGTCGGGCAAGAACTGGTTGCGCACCATCTCTGCCACTTTCTCTTTCGTTGGATACCACAGCCGCTGTTGCTTCTCCGTCAGCACCAGGCCCGGGGCGATGGCATTTACGCGGATGCGGTGCTTGCCGACCTCGCGCGCCAGCGAATGGGTGAAGCCAACCACGGCTGCCTTGGCCGAGGCGTAGCCCATCAGCTCGGGCACGCCGGCCTGCCAGGTCATCGACGACATGTTGACGATCGAGCCGCCGCCGCGCTCGATCATCTGCGGCACCACCGCCTGCGAGGCGAAGTAGATGTGGCGGAAATTAACCGCCATCGTCTTGTCGAGCTCGTCGGGCGTGACGTCGGCAAAGCGCTGGCGCTGGTCGTTGGCGGCGTTGTTGATCAGCGTCGAAGCGGCGCCCAGCTTCGCCTTGGCGTCAGCGATCGCCATCCTCAGTTCGTCGATCCGGGTGACGTCGCAGCGCAGGAACAGGGGTGGATGGCGCGACGACGAAAGCGATTCGGCAAGCGCGCGGCCGACCTCTTCCTGCAGGTCGAGAAAGGCGACGCGCGCGCCGTTGTCGGCGAAGGCGCGGACGAACGCCTCGCCGATGCCGCTGGCGCCGCCGCTGATCAGGACGACTTGGTCCTCGATGCTGCGATATTTCGTGAAGCTCATGCGATCAGCCGCTCAGTGTGCGGGTCGAACAGGCAGGCCGTCCGGGTATCGACCGAAAACGTCGCACGCTGACCGAGTGTGAGTTTCACGTCGGGCGCGACGCGTGCGCGCAGGCGCTCGCCGGCCAGCCGCACGAGAACGACGGTTTCTGCGCCGGTCGGTTCGATCACTTCGACCTCTGCTTCGATCCGAATGTCGGGCACGTCGGCGCGCCGGGCGCTGTCGGAGATGCACTCCGGCCGGATGCCGAGAATGACCTCGCGGCCGACATAGGCGCGTGCCGCGGCGGGCTGTGGCGGTAACGGCAGGCTCGTCTGCCCGATCGTCGCGGCAAGCAAGCTGCCGTTGGCCGTCAGGCGCGCCGGCACGGTGTTCATCGGCGGCGTGCCGAGAAAGCGCGCGACGAACAGGTTGGCCGGCTTGTTGTAGACGGTGTCCGGCTCGGCGAACTGCTGGATCTCGCCGCGATCCATGACGGCGATGCGGCTCGCCATGGTCATCGCCTCGATCTGGTCGTGCGTCACATAGACGATCGTCGAGGCGATGCGGCGGTGGAGCTGCTTGATCTCGGTCCGCATGTCGACGCGCAGCTGTGCGTCGAGGTTGCTGAGCGGCTCGTCGAACAGGAACAGCAGCGGATCGCGGACCAGGGCGCGGCCCATGGCGACGCGCTGGCGCTGACCGCCCGAGAGTTGCGCCGGCTTGCGCTCGAGCAGCCCGTCGATCTGCAGCAGCGCGGCAACCCGCGACACGGCCTCATCCCGCTGCGGTTTCGGCACGCCGCGGCACTCCATGCCGAAGGTGATGTTGCGACGGACCGTCATCGCCGGATAGAGCGCATAGGACTGGAACACCATGGCGATGTCGCGGTCCTTGGGCGGGATTTCGTTGACGACGCGATCGCCAATCTCGACCGTGCCGGCGCTCGGCCGCTCAAGGCCGGCGATGACGTTCAGCAACGTGGACTTGCCGCAGCCCGAGGGCCCCAGAAGCACGGCGAACTCGCCGTTCTCCACGGTGAGGTCGATACCCTTCAGCACTTCGACGGCGCCAAACTGCTTGTGCACTCCCCGGACGTTCAGCGCGGCCATGCCGTCTCCTTACTTGATCGCGCCGGCGGTCAGGCCGCGCATGAAGTACCGCCCGCCGAAGAAGTAGACCAGCAGCGTCGGCAGTGCCGCCAGCAGCACGGCGGCGCTCTGGATGCCATATTCCACCAGGTCGGTCGCCGGGGTGGTGGCGATGGCGATCAGCGCCGCCGTCACCGGCTGTTGCCCGCCCGTCGTGAACGTCACGCCGTACAGGAACTCGTTCCAGATGCCGGTGAACTGCCAGATCACCGTCACGATCAGGATAGGCGGCGAAAGCGGCAGCACGATGCGCCAGAAGGTGCGGAAATAGCCCGCGCCGTCGATCTTGGCAGCCTTTATGAGGTCCTGCGGGATGCCGATGAAATAGTTGCGGCAGAACAGCGTGGTGAAGCTCACACCCTGCACGGTGTGGATCAACACCAGCGCGCTGATCGTGTTGGAGAGGCCGAGGTCGCGCAGCACCATCGCCCACGGGATCAGCTTCATCTGCTCCGGCAGGAAGACACCCATCACCACGATCGCGAACAGGACGGAATCGCCGCGAAAACGCCACAGCGAGACCGAGTAGCCGGCGACCGCGCCGAGTGCGGTCGACAGGATCGTGGCGGGAATCACCAGGAGGAAGGAATTCACCATGTAGGGCTGGATGCCCTCGCAGCGCTGGGCGATGCAGTAGCCGCTCCAGGCCTGGACGTAGTTTTGCCACGCCAGGCCGAGCGGCCA
>PLYQ01000302.1 GCA_003153415.1 Rhodospirillales bacterium
TAATCGTCCAGATATTCCGGAAGCAACACCGCCTGCCCGCGATCCTCACCCTCGACGAAGCGCTTCATCTCGAACCCCAAAGCAATTCTTTCGAGAGTCTAACTCAGCAGGCGTTTTCACACAGCCTCGTGCCCATACCGGACTCAAGTCGGACATCGCGCGAGGCCCGAAAAGTGCCGGAAGCGGAAGTTCGAGGCCGGTTCCACCGGCCAATCTCGAAATCAGATCTGTCGAAGTTGAATGCACGAAAGAACTTACAAGGCGTAGTATTGGGGTGCTTATTCGTGCATTTCGATGCGCTGCAACAGCGGTGGTGGGATGAGTGATCAGTTGGTTCGTGGTCGGCTCGTGGTCACTCGTTGGGGTGCCCAGTCTCGAGCCATCGAGAAGGGCGCCCTTCATGTTGATGGTGGCATCGTCACGGAAGTTGGCCCGTTTGACGAGCTACGCCGGCGTCATCCGGCCGCCGAGGAGGTCGGCGACGGCACTCACCTCGTGATGCCGGGCTTCGTGAATTCGCATTCCCACGGGCGAGGGATCACGACGTTGCGCCAGGGAATTCCCGATGATCCCGGCGAGGTTCGCTCGGTGGGATTGCGCATCGGTCTGTCGGGCGATCCTTACTGGGACGTTCTCTATACCTGCGCCCGTCAGCTCGAGGCCGGCATAACCGCGACGATGCATCTCGACACGAACTACGGGTACGGTCCGCTGGATGTCTATGAGAAGAGGTTGCGGGACGTGATCACGGCCTATGATGACAGCGGCATGCGCTCCGCCGTTACGCTGGCGCTGCGCGACTCCAGCATGGACGATCCCTATCTCGAGGACGCATTCCTCGCGAGCTTGAGCGCGGAGATCCGCGCGGAGATCGAGGGCTGGCGCAGGCCCTTGCTCGGTTTGGATGACTATCTGGCCCTGTACGACAGATTGCATCAGCAATTTCCAGCCGCAAAACTGCAACTCGAGCCCGCGGCCGTGGGCGCATGCGCCGACGATTTTCTGCGCGACGTCCGGAAGGCGGCGTCCGCCCGTGGCGCGGGACTGCAGCTCCATCTGTCGGAGACCGCCTATTCCAAGCTGTATTCCCTCAAACGTTTCGGCAAGTCGACCGTGCAGCGGCTCGCCGACGTTGGCTTTCTCTGCTCCGATGTGAGCTGCGCCCATTGCGTATGGCTGACTGAGAGGGACATCGGGATCATGCGCGAGACCGGCGCGATGGTGGTGCACAATCCGAGCTCCAATTTGCGCCTGCGGAGCGGGCTCGCGCCGGTTCGGTCCATGGCCGAGGCGGACGTGCACATCGCCTTGGGCACCGACAATCTCACGCTCAACGACGACGAGGATATCCTTCAGGAAACGAGGTTGGCGCAGTTATTGCACTCTCCCCCGGGAATTGGGGAAACACCCATTCCGGCGCAGACGGCACTGCAATGGGCGACGCAGGGAGGAGCCAAAGTCTTGGGCATCGAAGGATTGGGTTCGCTCGAGCCGGGCAGTCCCGCGGACCTGGTCATGGCCCACAACCGGTCGTTCGATCGAGCGGTATTCGAGTCCGGACACGACATGGCGGCGAGCGTGATGCACTGGGTTCGCCAGTCGGACATCGACCAGGTGCTGGTCGGCGGGCAGATCATGGTGCGCGACGGCCGATATGTATTCCGGGATCGGGAGGAGCTGAAGAGGAAGGCCTACGAAGGCCATCGCCAGTGGATGCTGACGCCAGCAACCCGGCTCCTCAGGTCTCAGATCGGCGAGCGATACGCATCTCAGGACTTCGAAGGGCAGCCCTTCTATCGGCTGAACTCGCGGGTGGACTAAGCAATCGACAGGAGGGGACGGCAATGGGAAAGAAATGGAATAGGTTCCAAGCCTCGGTAGCGGTCGTTCTGGCTGCTGCTATTCTCGGCGTGACCGCCGCTCCGAAGCCGGCGTCCGCGGACCCGTTCGACGAAATCAAGAAGCGGGGGAAGGTCATCGTAGGGACCGAGGCCGGCTATTATCCCTTCGAGTTCATCGAGAACGGCAAGATCGTCGGCTACGACGAGGATGTGCTCGATGCCATCATCAAGAGCTGGGGCTTCAAGATGGAGCAGCTTGACCTGCCCTTCGCCGGAATCCTGCCGGGGCTGCTTCAGAAGAAATTCGACTTCGTCGCGACCGCGCTTCTGATCAATCCCGAGCGGGCCAAGCGATATGCGTTCACGATGCCGGTCGCACAGACGAAGGTCGGCCTGCTGAAACTCAAGGGGACTTCCAAGGTCAAGAGCGTCGAGGATCTGACCGGCTTGACGATTGCGTCCGCAACGCCGCCGGCCGGCCCGACGGTCATCTTCATGCACTATAACGACGAGCTGAAAGCCAAGGGAAAGGGCGCGAAGGAGCAGAAGATGTTCTCCAGCTCCGGCGACGAGATCCTCGCGCTGGCCAACGGACAGGTCGATGCCATGGTCGACAGCACGCCCGTCCTGCTCGGCGCGATGAAGAGGTACCCGGACAAGTTTGAAGTCGTCGGCACCTTCGGCGAGCCGTTCTGGGTCGGTTGGGTGACGCGGCCCGAGGACCTCGGCTTGCGCGACGCGATCAACGTGGAAATCCGCAAGCTGCGCGATAGCGGACAACTCGACGTCATGCAGAAAAAGTGGTTCGGGTACACCATGCCGATCCCGGACTCCGGCTATCTACCGCCGGACGCGATCAAATAGAGCGCGTCGCAAGCCGCTCCCGAGCATCTGGGTGAATGGCTGAATGACCCTGGAATGGCAGTACGTGGCCCATGCGCTGCCCTTCCTGCTGGAAGGCACGCTTATCACCGTCGAGGTGTCCTTGCTGGCCGTTGCGCTGGGGCTGCTCGTCGGCATCCTCGTCGTGCTCGGACGTCAATCGAGATTCAAGATACTGCGAGCCTTGATCATTGCCTATATCAGCATCGTGCGGGGCACTCCGCTCTTCATCCAGATCCTGATCGTCTACTATGCGCTGCCCGCGCTCGGCCTCGACATCCCGCGCTTCGAGTCGGGCGTGATCGCGCTCAGCCTCAACAGCGGCGCCTATATCTCCGAAATGATCCGCGGCGGCCTGATGGCGATCCCCAAGGGGCAACTCGACGCTGCCAGGGCGTTCGGCATGCGAAGTGGGTTGATCTGGCGGCGCATCACGCTGCCGCAAGTGCTCGTCCTCATCCTGCCCCCTCTCACCATGGAGTTCACGGGCCTCTTGAAGTCATCGGCCCTGCTCTCGGTCATCGGGCTCGTCGAGCTCACGCGGCGGGCGCAGCAAGTGATCGGTGAGACGCTGCGGTCGCCGGAGGTATGGCTGGCCACCGCGGCCCTCTACTTCATCATGTGCTTTGCCTTGGGCACCGTCACGCGACGCCTGGAAAAGGCGGCCGCGGCATACCGGCTGTAGTGGGAAACGGACATGCCATTCAGTTTATCGATCATCGCCGAAGCCTGGCCTACATTCGAGGCCGGACTGATCACGACCGCGATCTTCTGTTCCGTTGCGAGCGTGCTCGGCCTCGTTCTCGCCGTGCCGATCGCGCTGGCCCAGTTTTCGCGGTCGTGGCCGTGGCGCGTGTCGGCCAAGGTACTTGTCGAGATCGTGAGGGACACGCCGTTTCTCGTGCAGGTGTTCGTCATCTACTTCGTCTTCCCCGCGACCGGAATCCCGATGTCGTCCACGGTCGCCGGTATCCTCGCGCTGACGATCCATGGCGCAGTGTATTTTTCCGAATCGATCCGCGGCGCCATTCTTTCGGTCCCCAAGGGGCAGGTCGATGCCGCTCGCGCGGCCGGGATGTCGTATCCGCTCACCATGCGCAGGATCGTGTTTCCGCAGATGATGGGATATGTGCTTCCGCCGATCGGCAATCAGATCGTCGGGCTGATCAAGGACTCCGCGGTGTTGTCGATCATCTCGGTGCCCGAGCTCTCGATGGCGTTCCAGAACGTGCTGGGCACGACTTTCGCGGCGCCCGAGGCGTTCGTGGCGGTGGCGGTCCTGTACTGGCTGCTCACTTCGGCGGTCACGCTGGTGATGTCCCGGCTGGAGCAGCTGACGCCGACGCACCGTTCGACGCAGGAGATGACGTCCCTGCTCGCCAAGGCAGATCGATGACGACGTCCGGATCGATCATCCGCGTGCAGAACCTGCACAAATGGTTCGGCGAGCTGCACGTCCTCAAGGGTATCGACCTGGAAGTGAAAGCCGGGGAGAAGGTTTGTATCATGGGCCCCAGCGGCTCAGGAAAGAGCACGCTTTTGCGCTGCCTCAATTTTCTCGAGGAGCCCTCCAAAGGCATAGTGTTTCTCGACGATCTGCCCGTCGGATACATCGAGGATGCCGACGGAAAGCGGCGGCGGGACACCGAATCGAACATCAACCGCATGCGCGCGCGCATGGGAGTGGTCTTCCAGAGCTTCAACTTGTGGACGCATATGACGGCGTCGGCGAACATCGTGGAGGCGCCGATCCACGTTAACGGCCTCAGTCGTCAGGCAGCAAACGAGAAAGCCCTGAGCCTGCTCAGGCTCGTCGGCCTTGAGGACAAGAAAGACGCCTACCCGGCCCAGCTCTCGGGCGGACAGCAGCAGCGGATTGCGATCGCCCGCGCACTGGCCATGGACCCGGAAATCATGCTTTTCGATGAGCCGACTTCGGCTTTGGATCCGGAGCTTGTGGGCGAGGTTTTGGCGGTGATGTCCGAACTTGCCCGCGGTGGAATGACCATGATCGTCGTCACCCATGACATGGGATTTGCGAGCGCCGTCGCGGACCGCATCGTCTTCATGGATCACGGACAAGTAGTGGAAGAAGGACCGCCGTCCACATTCTTCCAGCAGCCGAAGAACGAGAGGACGATCCAGTTCCTGGCCAAGATGACCAGCCGCCCCTTCTGACACTTCGCCTAGGCGAGACGGATCTGCCACGTCCACTTTGGGTCATTCGCTATAGGTCGCTTTCGGCGGCGCAGCAGGCCAAGTCCGCAGTGATCCGAAAGCTGACCTGATTCCAACACCCTTACCGTCGGCACATCCTCCTCGGTGTCTGTAACCGAGGAGGATGACTATGTAAGATGAAGTGATCGCTACCCTGGCGCCCCGCAAGCGAGTGCCTTGGAACAAGGGCAGGCTGACAGGAGCCAAACCACCGCTGATACCAACCGCCTCAAGTATTGACCGCAGCCCAATGTCGGGAGGTGATTGACGATACGCGGATCGGATCTGGAGATAGTCCGGCAGGTCGGCGGCCTGGACGGCGGGCGCCATCCCGAGCACTGCAGCCGCGAGAAATGCCGCACTGGCAAAGCGAATCGGCCGATTAAACATGAGATCTCTCCCTCAATGATCGATTTTTTTTAAGCGGCGATGGTTTGTGCCCGGTGGGCCGTTGCACTCAAGTCGCCCAATCAGGCGCCGGTCAGTTTGAAGTCTGACGGCGTCGAGTCAAACCGCCCGGCATCTGAGAGTTGCTCTTACTCCAATTACTTTGGGCTCCACGACCACAGACAGGCGCCGTCGAGTCGGGCGTTTTTCATGGGTCGCTTGCCGGTGCCCGCGGCGACTTCCATAATGTTCAGCCCGGTAGCACCCTGGAATTCGGCGTTGCCGCTGCCATCCGGCGCCAGCGGAACGTGGAAATCGACCACTTGCTTCCCATCGATAAAGATCTTGATATTCATGCTGCCGGCGCTCTCGACCACGTTGGCAATCGCACCCTCTCCACAATTTCCTTTTGTGATTTTTTCGGTGCTCGACCATTGCGTGGGCGCTGGCTGCGCGGCCGCCAACGGCACATACGCGCAGAACAAGCCGATAATCACGCCGCAACGACGGCCTCTGGCCTTCATGATGCCGCGCCTCGATCATTCCTTTGATAGTTTATCCGTGATGCCCGATCTGGGCCACTGGCCCTCCAGTTCAGTGGCTGCATCGGTCGGATTGCCAACTGCCCTCCAGTGCAAAAGCGGACATCCGGCGGGAGGTCAATTGAAGCGCAATAGTCGGGCGGGCAGCCGCGGCTACCCGCTCCTCTGCGATAGAGAAGAGACAAGGCGACGCGTTCGGTTGCAGGGCTCTGTCAAATAAGTATTCAGGTCGGAACTTTCTTATCCTCCTCGCGTTTAGTTCACTTGGACTCGAGTATCGGCCTCTCGTCGCGCCGACGGCTAACGGTGAGAGCAACTATGGAATGCAAAACCAGTTCGTCGAACCTCGGCGTGATCGTCTCGGTGCGCGGTAGCGTCGTGGATGTCCGGTTCGACGAACGATTGCCGCCGATCTATTCGATACTCCACGCGGGAGCGGAAAAGCAGATCGTCATCGAGGTGCTCGCGCAACGCGACACGCATCATGTGCGCGGCATTGCTCTCACACCGACGCAAGGTCTCGCTCGCGGTATGGCAGCGGAGGACACCGGAGGACCTTTGAAGGCGCCGGTAGGCAAAGCCGTTCTTTCGCGAATGTTCGACGTATTCGGCAACACCATCGACGGCGGGNNGCCTTGTCCGATGTCGAGTGGCGTTCGGTGCATCGCGCCCCGCCGTCGCTGGCGCAACGTTCCACCAAGTCAGAAGTTTTCGAGACCGGCATCAAAGTCATCGATGTCCTCGCACCGTTGGAGCGCGGCGGCAAGGCGGGACTGTTCGGCGGCGCCGGCGTCGGCAAGACAGTGCTGCTGACTGAAATGATTCATAACATGATCGGGCATCATGACGGCGTCAGCATTTTCTGCGGCATCGGCGAACGCAGCCGTGAGGGCCAGGAACTTCACCACGAGATGAAGAAAGCGGGCGTGTTGCCGAGCATGGTGATGGTCTTCGGCCAGATGAACGAACCACCGGGTGCCCGCTTTCGCGTCGGCCATGCGGCACTGACCATGGCCGAGTATTTCCGAGACGACGAGCACCGCGACGTGCTGTTGCTCATCGACAATATCTTCCG
>PLYQ01000262.1 GCA_003153415.1 Rhodospirillales bacterium
CTGGTCGGCATTCTTCTTCTGGTCGGCCGGCATCGAGTCGTAGAGCGCCTTGAAGGCCGGGATCAGGTTCTTCAGCCCGTCGAGATGGGCCTGGCTGAATTCCTGGTAGGTTCCGAGGTCGTCGATGGCTGTCATGCTGGCGGCAGGCTGGGCGCGCTTGGCGGTGACCAGCTTGTCCATGGCGGCGGCGTTTTCGCGCATCGCTGTGGCGACGGCGGTCCACTTTGCTTCCTGGTCGGCAGTGATCTTGAGCGAAGCCTTGAGCGAGACGATACGCTGCTCGACGGTCTCGGGCTTGCTGCTGGTGGCGGCGGACGCAGCCGGCGGCTTCGGCTCGGCGGTTTGTGCCATCGCGGGGCTCACGAGCAAGGCAGCGCCCATGAGGGATGCGATGGCGATGGAACGCATAACAGGCGAGGGAAGACGGAAATAGGACATAGCGGTTCCTTTCTAAAGTCAAAGGCCACTCCCGCGGCGACGATCACCGGGCGAGCCTAGTGTATTGCTTCTACTACTTCTGCTATCCGACATTGTTGATTTGGATCAAAGCGCCTTGGCTTTCGTTCAGTATTTAGTACCGGTCGATGACGGCGGTCCGCGATAGGCCAGTGGGCCGTCATCAATTACGGATTAGATGAATTTTGGGACCGCAAATATCGCCAACGCGCGCCGCCTTCGGTCATGCCAACGAAGCGGTGAATGACGCATTCAGGCAAGACAACAACCAGCAGAAGTGAGCCAGGATATGCGAATTACTCCATTGATAATTGCAGGCGCATTGGTGCTCAGTGCCACCACCCATGTTTATGCCCAGGCGTCAGCCCCCACTTCCATGGAGATGGCGAAGACGAAGATGCAAGAAGCTGGACGTGAGGCCGAACAGGCCGCGAATGAGGCCAAGGAGGTCACAAGGCGGGCAGTCAACGCGGCGGAAGCAGCAGCGAATGAAGCATCACGGCAAACTATCGAGGCGGCGCAACGATTGGCCGCAGAAGCGGAGCTTGCAGTCAAGCGAGCTGAAGACAAGATCATGGCGGCTAACAAGGCAGTCACGACCGCAGCGAATGACTTTATGCTAAAGGCCGAGGATGCTGCCAAGAACGCCGTCGTGGCAACGAAAGATGCTGCTGAAAAAGCGAAGAAATCGGCAGATGCCTCCATTAGCTCCAGTGTCGAGGCGACGAAGAAAGCTGCGGTCGAAGCCAAGGAGGCGATGACAAAGGCTGCAGGGGCGGCAGCCGATGCGGCGCGCGCGGCGGGTGATGCCGCAAGAGAGACTTGGGAGAAGAACACAGGAAATTCTCCCAAGTAGTCGGAACGGTTCCCGATTCTCACGACGTATTGGCCAGACCGCTACACGACCGATCCTCGGTGGACTCCATCATGAATACTGCCGGACACAGTTTCCGGCAGGCAGAAGGGACAACCCAGTTTTTGGAGAACCTCCGTGAGCCAAGAAGACCCAAAAGAAATTGCGCAAGAAGAGGAAATGCCTCTGCCACAAAATCTGAGTGTCCTGCTGCTGCTCGGAATATTCAGTCTACTGTTCTTTTACACACTCTATTTTACCAGCGAGATTGCAATCCCGATCATCATGGCATTCATGTTGTATCTGGTTCTCCAACCAAGCATGCGCCTTTTCAACAAGGTCCGTGTTCCAAAGCCAATCGCGGCACTACTGATCATCTCAGTCTTTTTCGGCGGATTGACTGTATTAGCTGTTGGTGTGTCAGGCCCGACGGCAAGGTGGATCGCGAAAGCACCCCAAAGTCTGTCACGTCTCGAGGAACGTCTGTCCAACATCACCAGAATGACAAAGATGATCCAACGGGCTGGTAAGGAAGTCGAGAAGACGATGACTGATGAACCGACTGCGCCAGCCGTTAGCCTCCAAGGACCACCTCTCACGACTTCCTTGTTCAGCAGCACCCGGACAATGGTCATAGGCGTACTGACCACGGCGGTGCTGCTGTTCTTTCTCTTGGTTTCAGGAAATTTGTTCCTGCGACGGTTTGTCGAGATCCTGCCGACATTACACAACAAGAAACAGGCGGTGGAAATATCGAACGAAATCGAAAGCAGCGTTTCGGCCTATCTGCTCACGATCACATTGATGAATGCGGGGGTTGGCCTGGCCACCGGGATCGCGACGTACCTTTGCGGGCTCTCCGACCCCATATTGTGGGGCTGCATCGCCTTTTTGCTAAATTACATTCCGATCCTCGGACCGTTGGCCGGTGCAGCTATCCTGTTCTTGGCCGGGTTGCTCAGCTTCGATACCATCTGGCAGGCGTTGTTGCCGACGGGACTTTACCTCGCCATTCACATTATCGAAGGCGAATACATCACGCCTCTGTTGCTCGCTCGGCGCTTCATGCTCAATCCGGTTCTGGTCACCATCGCTCTAGTGTTCTGGTATTGGATGTGGGGCATCGCAGGAGCGGTCTTAGCGGTGCCCATGCTCGCCACGCTGAAGATAATCTGCGATCGCATACGGCCGCTGGCCGCATTAGGGCATTTTATTGGCGCTGAAGCCCGATCCTAGATCGGGCTTTACGTATTCGCCATATCGGGCTCGCCTGTCCATACCGAAAACGTATGGCCCACCCCGTCGGCAAGCAGTTTCAGCGATTTGGCTCTTGGCAGTCTGCATCAACGTATCCGGCCTGTGGGCGTAGTCGATGATCGAAGCGCGATCGGAGCGCAATCAGGAGAACGGCACGGTAATCTTCGAACGCAGATCGGCTAATCTAATGGACGATGTGAACATCGCTCGCAACATGGGCACTAGCGGGCAGATGATCGAGCAGTATTACGGAAACCGATTGCGACGTGAGCCAGGACGGCTAACGCCGTGGCGCAGAACCGACTCGCGACGGGCCACACTTTGGCCTCGTCGGAATTGCTACAGGGTCGCTAGCTCTTCCACGCTACCAGCACGACACTGACAGCGATTAATCCGATCTTCATCCACGCTGACCCTGCCCCCCGACAAGGTCAGCGTGGCTGGCGTAAGACTTCCAGCCTAGCAGTCAGCGCGCCAACAATCAGCGCCCCCTGAACAGCACAACCAAGAGAACGATCACCAGTAGCAGGCTGAGACCTCCGCCGTAGTAGTGGTATGGAGGACCAACATAGAAACCGCCCCCGCCGAAAAGAAGAATCAGAATAAGTATGAATATGACTAGGCCCATCATTCTGCTCCTGTGTAAGGCTTCCGTGTCGCTTCCAACGATAAACGTACCCAATGATGTAAACTAAGTAAAACTATCGCCAACTCCTCAGCCCTTAGTGACCGGTTCACGAGCTACCGGGAGAACAGCACGGCAAATCGCGTGCCCTCATTACTCTCGCCACGATCGATCCGCAGTTCGCCGCCGATCTGCTCAACAAGAGACAAGACCAGGCTCATTCCCAGTCCTTCGCAGGCGGCTGGATCAAATCCCTCCGGCAACACCGAGCCATCGTTGCAGACCGACAACGCGTAGCCCTTTGCCGACTGCGGTTCGAGCTTGACCGTGATCTGGCCCCTTCCATGCTTGATGGCGTTCGTGACCAGTTCGTTGACGATGAGACCAAGCGGAATGCCAATGACAGTTGGTAGCGTGACCTCAGTCCCCTCGACGACGATGGACTGGTCGCGGCGCTCTGGCGAAATCAACATCGTCGAGTATTCGCGGCAAAGCTCATCGAGGTATTGCTTGAACGCAACGGTTTGCCGGCGCTCCATGGAATGGAGGTGCCGGTGGATGCGCGCGATCGTGGCGACGCGATTGGCCGCGATGGTCAGCTGCGACGCGGTCTCGGCATTCACTTGCGTCCGGCTTTGCAGCGACAGCAGGCTTACGACCATTTGCAGGTCGTTCAATAGCCTGTGATCGCTCTCCTTGCCGAAGACCTCCTGCCGACGGATCAAAACGTCCTTTTCACGAAGAAGACCTTCTTCTCGGGCAAGCTTGGAGCGAAGCTGGGTTTCCGAAGATAGATGATCTGCCCGCTCGCGTTCGTAGTTCGCGGCCTTACGACGTTCGGGGCAGTCCAAGCAGAACGCCGGGGGTGGTTTCACGCTGGTTAGCCTGAATTCGCTGGCCATGTCGTCGCTCCCCCGCCGTCGCCGGAACTCCGGCCCCTACGAAAGAATATGGAAGGCCAGCTATGTCGCTTTGATCCAGATCAACAATGTCGGAGAGCGGACATAATGGCAGTCAGCCTGATCTATTCCGTGTTCCGTTACGCTATTTCTTTTGCACGAGTAGTCGAGGACACGCCATTTTCCGCGCTGAACCAAGCCCAATGTCGGTATCCCACATATGAGATTCGGGTACAGGTCGTCTTAACGCTTCCGATAGAAGCCCGCGCCCATCAAAATGACACCGAGAACCAAAGCACCGCCGCTAAGGAGCGGCGGGACGACGTGCGAGGTGCTTTCGGTGGTCTGAAGCTTCAAGTCGCCGATCCTGGCCACGTTCTTGGTCTCCTGGGTTGTAAATATGGGGATGGCGAATCCGACCAGCCCAAGAAGCACCAATACCGCTCCGCCAATTACCAGCCCATTCATAGGGGAACGACCCACGCCAACCTCCAGTGTGCGATGTGATAGGGCGCAGTATCGCCCAAAGGGAACTCGCCTGCCTTAAGGATGACTGACCGAAACGCCGCCAAGTGCACCGAGGAGCCAGAGCACGACCAGAACGACGAGGACGAAGCTGAGGACGCCACCGAGCCCGGCCCCGCCGTAGCTTCTGTAGCCGTAGTAGCCACCGCCCCCACCGAGCAGCACGATCAGCAGGATGATGATGAGAATTGTCGACATGGCATATCTCCCTTCACTGTCGTGCCCTATCGCCGTCCGGCACAGCACTCTTAGTTGGAAATACCAGCAAGGCTTCGCTGAGCTTTGACCTAAATCAACGCCGGTCGGAATGGCTCGATTATTTTTGGCCTGTATCGAAAGGAGCGGGCTCGCCATGATCGCCGTCGATCTCTTGAGAAATAAACGCTGTCACATTTCCGACGAGGTACTTTCGCCGGAAGCGCTCTTCAGGAGCGATCTGGTGGCGCTGTTGCCCGATCTGCGCGCCTTCAGCCGGTCCCTCTGTCACGAACGCGCCACCGCCGACGATCTGGCGCAGAAGACCGTCGTGATTGCGCTTTCCAAGCGACACCAGTTCACGCCAGGCACCAACCTCAAGGCTTGGCTTTTCACCATCATGCGCTCGCAATTCTACAGCGAGCGCCGCTCGGCCGGTCGTCGCAACGCGACGATGGAACAGAGCGATATCGAAGGAGTTGTCGGCGTCGACATCGCCGACCGGTCGTCGGGATTGATCGACCTGTCCAAGGCGCTGTGGCGCCTCAATCCACTATTCCGCGAGGCCCTGATGCTGGTCGGGGCCGCGGGCTTCTCCTACGAGGAAGCCGCTAAACTATGCGACTGCACGCTCGGAACGATGAAGTCTCGCGTGTCGAGGGCGCGCCGGGTACTTTTCGAGGCGTTGAGCTGACATCTCCGCTCAGTTCGGACGACGGTAAGCGATTTCCTGCCGAACAAAGCGGTCGAAGGTGGCCGTGTCACGGGCCAGCCCGTAGGCCGCACAATCGTCCTGCGCGTCTCGCGCGATGAGTATCTCGCTGTAGCCTGGGCCCATCCGTCCCCGCCGCCGCGCATCGGCCTCGCGTTGCACGAACGTGATATAGGGGGTCGTCCCCGGAGCAAAACCGTACGAAACACATGCCTCCTCGTTTGTCGTCACCGTGGGAGCGGCGGTTCGCGTATCGCCAGCGGAGCAGGCCGCTGTCAGGCTGCACACTAGAATCGCGCCGATAATTCGATATGACATTTTCCAGTCTCCAGTGGCCAATTTCCAGCGGGACAGCAGGTCTCGTTCGGTCCGGCGAGGCATAAATGGATTAATAGGGCAGTCATTCCGAGCGTCGTTGATTTGAGTCAAAAAGCTGGCGCAGGGGTCATGTTTATATTCAACAGAACTCGCGTGTGACGGGAGCAGACTTCCAGGCGGCGAATGAAGACGGACCTCGCATCTACCTTCCCTCCCTTGGCCTCGCATCCGCCGCCGGCAAAGCCGATCGTGACGAGCGAGCCCGTGCCTGAGCACGGTGGCGTCGACGCGCAATTGCGGGATTTCGACCTTGCCCGCGACCTGGTCCTGTTCGCCCGCGTATTGCGTCATGCCCCGGGCGGCAGGCGCGTGATGGCGATCTTCGTCACCACGATCGTCATCACCATCGGCAACATGGTCGGGCAGGTCTGGCTCAACGACTGGAACGGCCAGTTCTTCGACGCCCTGGCCCGCAAGGAGCTGTCGGGTTTCCTTCATCTCCTGTGGACGTTCCTGATCATCATCGCCGCTCTGCTGTCGCTTACGGTGGCGCAGACCTTTCTCCAGGAACGGCTGAAGCTTCGACTGCGCGAGTGGATCGCCCGCCACCTTCTGGTCGCGTGGCTGAAGCCCATGCGTATCTATCAGCTGAGCTTCGCCGGCCTGTACGGCCGCAACCCTGACCAGCGACTGCAGGAGGACACGCGCCTGCTCGGCGATTACACCGCAGACCTGGGCTGCGGCCTCGTCTACGCCGCTCTTCAGATCATCGCCTTCGTGGGGGTCCTGTGGGCGCTGTCGTCGCAGGTCGCCTTCGAGGTGGCGGGACATCACATCGCCATCCCGGGCTACATGGTCTGGTGCGCCGTCGCCTACGCCGCGATCGGCTCCGGTCTGACCTGGTTGGTGGGGCGGCCGCTGATTACCCTCAACGCCAAGCGCTATGCACGCGAGGCGGAATTCCGATTCGCCCTCGTTCGGGTCAACGAATCTGGCGAGAGCATCGCGCTGCACGCCGGCGAGGAGGACGAACACCGCCATCTCGACGGCTCGCTCGCGGCAGTTATCGACGCCATGAGGCGCATTTCCTCCTCTCTCGCCCACCTCACCTGGATCACGGCGGGGACGGGCTGGCTGTCGATCGTCGTTCCAATCCTTGTCGCGGCGCCGGCATATTTCGGCGGCACCTTGAGCCTTGGCGGCTTGATCATGGTGGCTGGCGCCTTCAGCCAGGTGCAGTGGGCGATGCGGTGGTTCGTCGACAACTTCTCGCGCCTTGCCGACTGGCGCGCGGCGATCCATCGCGTCGCGCGCTTTCGCGAAGCGCTCGACGACCTGCCAGCCGTCGAGGAAGGTGCCGAAGAGATCAAGCGCGCACTGCACCCGGATGGAAACCTCGCGTTCCAGGGCGTCCGCATCCTGCTGCCGGACGGGCACATCATCATCGAGGAAGCCAGCGCCACCTTCATGCCCGGCGACCGCGTGCTGATCGTCGGCGAGACCGGTGCCGGAAAATCGACCCTGTTCCGCGCCGTGGCGGGCCTGTGGCCATGGGGTTCGGGGACGATCCTCACGCCGCCGCCCGAGACCATGGCGTTCCTGCCGCAGCGACCTTATCTGCCGCTCGGCACGTTGCGCAACGCCGTCACTTACCCGAGCAAGCCCGACGCCTATTCCGATACCGCGGTGCGACTGGCTCTCGAGCGCTGCGACCTCGGCAATCTCCTCGCCAAGCTCGACGTGGAAGAACGATGGGACCGCGAACTGTCGCTCGGCGAACAGGAGCGCATCGCCTTCGCGCGGCTCCTCCTGCACAAACCGGGCTGGGTCTTTCTCGACGAAGCGACGGCCGCGCTCGACGAAGACAGCCAGCGCCACATCATGGGCCTGTTCGACGCCGAGCTGAAAAGCACGACCGTATTGAGCATCGGCCACCGCCCGGATCTCGCCGTTTACCACACCCGGACGCTTCAGCTCATCCACGGGCGCGAAGGGGCCCGGCTCAAGCTCAAGCCGACAAGCGCGCCATCCCCGCAGCGACGATGGCTGCCGCGGTTCGCGGATTGGTGGCGCCAGCTTCCACTCCCGAAATTCGATGAACGGGATGATGTCGGATGAAGATTCGTGTCGGTTACGAACTGGTCTACGACTTTCCGCAAGCGACGCTTATGATCATGGTTCGAGGCACGCATTTTACACGGTCGTCCGACATCGTCGTGCCGGATCACCTGAACACCAGCCCTGCCGTGCCGATCCACCCCTACCGCGACGTCTACGGCAACTGGTGCAGACGTTCCGGCTCACCTGCCGTCGCTGGTGATCGCGGAGTTTCGTACACGCGAAGATTTCCGCTGGCTCGATACCGGATTCTCGATGCGGTTCCGAGAGCGCATCCAAGTCTAGCGAGCCTTCACCGTCGACAGCTACACCTTAACGCCCTACGCGTCGGCGGGGGTAAACACCTAGCGAGAGCTTTCGAGATGCCACAGGACTGGCGTCGAGAAACACCGAATTGATGAAAACTCAGCAACAATCCCTTTCTCAGGAAGTACTTGCAGGCCTTGTCGAACGTGTGACGTTCCACAACGCCGAGAATGGCTTCTGCGTTCTCCGGATTAAGGCGCGTGGACACCGCGATCTGATCACGGTCATCGGTCATGCCGCTACCATCTCCGCCGGCGAATGGGTCACCGCCTCGGGCGACTGGGTCAACGATCACACCCATGGCCAGCAATTCAAGGCGCGCTTTATGCGCACATCGGCCCCAACCTCAATCGACGGCATCGAGAAGTACCTGGGCTCAGGGATGATCCGTGGCATCGGGCCGGTCTACGCCAAGAAGATGGTGAAGGCATTCGGGGAGAAGGTGTTCGATATCATCGAGGCCGAGCCGGACCGGCTGCGGGAGGTCACCGGGATTGGCGCAGTCCGCTACAAGCGGATCACCGATGCCTGGGCCGAGCAGAAGATCGTGCGGGAGATCATGGTCTTCCTGCATAGCCATGGGGTGGGAACGGCCCGAGCAGTCCGCATCTCCAAAACCTATGGCTCAGATGCCGTCCAGGTCATGACGGAAAACCCCTATCGTCTGGCCCGCGACATCCGCGATCTCTTGCTTCAACGATCGCCGGGGAGCCGGAAGAAAGCTCGCCTCGACTGGCGGAGGTGCGGAGTTTCGT
>PLYQ01000353.1 GCA_003153415.1 Rhodospirillales bacterium
GAAGCGCAGCACCCAAAACCTCCAAATATCCACAATCGCGCCGGCCGATTACCCCATCTTTGGGTCAGGCACGTCGGTTTGGCGTCCTAGTCATCACGTCCGGTCTACCCTCATATGTGGAACGGCCCCTGAGGCAAGTGCTTTTTTCAAACGATGGCACAACGGGAACGGTGCGGTCATGTATGGATGCCCCCGTCGATGCAAGAGGTCTTTTGAACGGTGCCGGCAAGCGATGATCGGGTGCTGTCATGTATTCGGCCTCGAAGTGCGGCCGTAAGCATGCCGCGGGCCGGTATGGAGATGCGCAGACCAGAGGCAGATCATATGTGCGAGCGCGAAGCTCAATACCGCACTTTGCTTTTTCTGGTCTCGACCCGTCCGATCAGTTTGCCCTTACCGTTCTTTAACCTCCGTCATCGCCGACGTATCAGCGCTTGCGGCGGCCGTCAGGCCGCCGCCAGCGCCGATCCCCGATAATCCTCGCCCCGGCTCAGCATCGCCCATACCGAGCGTGCCATCTTGTTGGCTAGTGCGACGGCGACGATCCTATAAGGCCGCCGCGCTAGAAGAGCGGTGAGCCACTTGGAGGCGTTTGGATTGCCCCGCGCATGCCTCAGCACCGCGGTCGCACCAACCACCAGGAGCGAGCGCAACGCGGGATTGCCCATCTTCGATATGCGCCCCAACCGCTCCTTGCCGCCGCTGGAATGCGGTTTCGGCGTCAAGCCCAGCCAGGCCGCGAAGTGCCGGCCGGACTTGAAGCCGCCGGGATCGGGGACAAGCGCCCTGACGGAAGCAGCGGTGATGGCGCCAACACCGGGGATGGTGACCAGCCGCCGGGCATCATCATCACGCTTGACGGTCGCGACGATCACCTTCTCGAGCTTCTCGATCTGCGCCTTCAACGCCTCTATCTGGCTGGCGACTTCCATCAAGGCATGACGGGCCGCCTTCGGAAGACGCAGATCCGTCTTGTCACGCACGATCGAGATCAGCCCCGCAACCTTTGTCGTGCCGGCGGCGGCAAAGATGCCGAACTCCGACAGGTGGGCACGCAGCGCGTTGATCACCTGCGTACGCTGGTTGACCAGAAGGGCACGGGTCTTGAGCACAACGGCGGCCGCCTGCTGATCGGTGGATTTTGCCGGCACGAAGCGCATGGTCTTGCGGGTCACCGCCTCGCTGATCGCTTCGGCGTCGGCCGCGTCGGTCTTGCCGCGCTTCACGAACGGCTTCACGTAGACCGGCGGGATCAGCCGCACGTCGTGCCCCAGCGCACTGATCTCGCGCGCCCAGTAATGCGCGCTGCCGCAAGCCTCCATCCCGACCAGACAGGCCGGCGTCTTCTCGAAAAACCGCGGCACTTCGGCTCGCCGGAGCTTGCGGTTGAAGATCGGGACGCCACCGGCGTCGGCGGCATGAACCTGGAAAATCTGCTTGGCGAGGTCCAGACCGATCGTAGTAATCTGTTTCATGGAACGGCTCCGTTTGTGTGGGCATGTCCGAACGGACACGCCGTGGCACTCAGATGCCGGAAGCGGCGGGGCCGTTCCACCACATCAACAGCAGACATGAACGCGTGACGTCGGCGTCGTTTTGGACATGGGGCACGGCGGAAGCGCCGAGAAAACTGCGCTGGCCACTGTTGGTTTACCCGGAACTCGGCAGAATGCTAGCGTTCGCACCATTCCAGGGGTTCATCCGGGGAATGTCGGTCGAAGGGGCGAGAAGCATGCCGTCCGTCGCCGGCTTCCAGGGAGAGATCGGTTTGTCATGAGCGCTCGATCGACCCGGATCGTCTCGATGGCCGCCGCGGCTTTGTTAATCCTGGGCCCGGCACCGGTCGACGCGGTGGCACAGGATTTCACCCTGACGATCTGCAACAGGAATAGCCTGTTGGTCCAGGGCCTCTTTCTCCGGAGCACAGAGGACACAGAGGGAAAGAATAGCCATGCGGTGACCGA
Source organism: Rhodospirillales bacterium (assembly GCA_003153415.1). Taxonomy (GTDB): domain Bacteria; phylum Pseudomonadota; class Alphaproteobacteria; order Reyranellales; family Reyranellaceae; genus Reyranella. The sequence continues at coordinate 1,965 of PLYQ01000353.1, forward strand.
GTCCGGCCAACTTGCCGTCGACGCCTGCGCCACCCTCCGCGGCGTCGGCCCGGGGTCCTATTTCCTCCATTATTTCGCGGGCAGAACGCTTTGCGTCCTGGCCATCGAGATTGCCGGCAGCCGATGCCTCGAGATGACGCCCGACGACGGGTCCCGTTGCATCATGTAGCCGAAGTAGCTCCGGCAAGTCCGTTCTGGGTCGAGGCTGTGTGAAAGCGCCTGCTGAGTTAGACTCTCGAAAGAATTGCTTTGGGGTTCGAGATGAAGCGCTTCGTCGAGGGTGAGGATCGCGGGCAGGCGGTGTTGCTTCCGGAATATCTGGACGATTATGTCTCGGAGGAGAACCCGGTCCGGGTGATCGATGTGTTTGTCGGCGAGTTGGACCTGGGGGTTATGGGGTTCGCGGGCGTCGTACCCGAGGTAACTGGAAGGCCGGCGTATCACCCTAGCGCGCTGCTGAAGATCTACGTCTATGGCTACATCAACCAGATCGCTTCGAGCCGTAGGCTGGAGCGGGAGAGCCAGCGCAATGTCGAGATGATGTGGCTGACTGGGCGTCTGACGCCGGACTTCAAGACGATCGCCGACTTCAGGAAGGACAACGGCCCGGCGATCCGAGCGAGCTGCCGCCAGTTCATCGCGCTGTGCCGTCGGCTGGATCTGTTCGGCCATGCCGTGGCGGCGATCGACGGCAGCAAGTTCAAGGCGGTGAACGC
>PLYQ01000027.1 GCA_003153415.1 Rhodospirillales bacterium
AGCGGCGCGGTCTCGCCGCTGATCCGCGCCACTGCCAGCAGCATGCCCGTGACGATGCCGGCGCGGGCGGCGCGGTAGGCGATGCGGACGATCATGTGGGCGCGCGGCAGGCCGATCGACGCCGCCGCCTCGCGCAACGTGTCGGGCACCAAGGTCAGCATGTCCTCGGTGGTGCGCACCACCACGGGGATCACGATCACGGCAAGCGCCACGGCGCCGGCATAGCCGGAAAAGTGGCCCATCGGCGCCACCATGACCTCGTAGATGAACAGGCCGACGACGACGGATGGCGCGCTCAGCAGGATGTCGTTGATGAAGCGCACGACGCTGGCGAGTTTGTCGTGGCGGCCGTACTCGGCCAGGTAAGTACCTGCCAGCACGCCGATCGGCGCGCCGATGATGACCGCCAGGATGGTAAGGACCAGGCTGCCGGCGATGGCATTGAGAAGGCCACCGGCCGACCCGGGGGGCGGCGTCATTTCGGTGAAGACCGACAGCGACAGGCCCCCGATGCCTTCGAAGATCAGCACGCCCAGAACCAGGACCAACCAACCCAGGCCGAAGGCAGTGGCGGCATAGGCCAGCACCTTGGCAATCGAGTTACGCAGCCGGCGGCCAGCATAGAGCGCGTTGCTTCGAGCTTCGGCCATGCTCTATCCAATCCGTTTTTCTATGCGCATGAGCATGTAGCGCGCACAGGCCAGCACAATGAAAGTGATGACGAACAGGATCAGACCCAGCTCGATCAGCGAGGAGGTATAGAGATCGCCGACCGCCTCGGTGAATTCGTTGGCGATCGTGGCCGAGATGGTTGTCCCCGGCGCCAGGATCGAGGCCGACACTTTGTGTGCGTTGCCGATCACGAAGGTGACCGCCATGGTCTCGCCAAGCGCGCGGCCGAGACCCAGCATGACACCGCCGATCACGCCCACCCTCGTGTAGGGCAGGATGACGTGTTTGAAGACTTCCCAGGTGGTGCAGCCGACACCGTAGGCAGCTTCCTTCAGCACCGGCGGCACGGCGTCGAACACGTCGCGCGAGATCGAGGTGATGAACGGCAACACCATGATGGCGAGGATCAGGCCGGCGGTCAGCATGCCGATGCCGTAGGGCGGCCCTTCGAACACCGAGGACAGGATCGGAATGTTGCCGAAGGCGGCGATCAGGAACGGCTGAATATGCTGCTGCAGGAACGGCGCGAACACGAACAGGCCCCAGATGCCATAGATGATGCTGGGGATGCCGGCCAGCAGCTCGATGGCGATGCCGATAGGCCGCCGCAACCACATCGGGCAGAGCTCGGTGAGGAAGAAGGCGATCATCAGGCCGACCGGGACGGCGATCGCCATCGCGATGATCGAGGTCACCAGAGTGCCGTAGATCGGCGCCAGGGCACCGAACTTCTCGGTAACCGGATTCCACACTTCGGTGATGACGAACGAGAAGCCGAATGCCTGGATCGCCGGCATCGACCCGATCATGAGCGACAGAATCACGCCACTCAAAATCGCCAGAACGAAGAGTGCCGCCGAACGAGTGAGAATGCGGAAGACGTTGTCGCTGACCTTGAGACGCCGCGTTATCGCGGCTCTCGAGGTTGCCTCGCTTGGGCGCAAGACCGTGTCGCTCATTGCCACTTCAGACACTTTACACCTCTTCGGTGTCCCCTCCCCAGCCCTCCCCCGGTCGAGGGGAAGGGGTCTTCAGGCCGTCATGTCTAGTGCGTCAACGCAAACAGCGGCTTGCCGTTGGCGTCCTTGATGTCGGAGGCCCACATCTTCTGGATGTCGGCCACGACATTGGCCGGCATCGGCACGTAGTCGAGGTCCTCGGCCATCTTCGCGCCCTTGGCATGGGACCAGGCGAAGAACTTCAGCGCCTCTCCCGTCGCCACCGCGTCAGCCGGCTTCTTGTAGAGCAGGATCCACGTCGCGGCGGTCATCGGCCACGACTGGTCGCCCGGCTGGTTGGCGAGGATCACGCCGTAGCCCGGCTGCGATTTCCAGTCGGCGTTGGCGGCCGCAGCCTGGAAGGCTTCAGAGGTCGGAAGGACCGCCTTACCCGCTTTGTTGATCATCTTGGTATAGGTCAGCTTGTTTTGCTTGGCGTAGGCATACTCGACATAACCGAGCGAGCCCTTGGTCTGCGCGACGTTGTTGGCGACACCTTCGTTGCCCTTGGCGCCGATGCCGGCCGGCCACTGCACGGCGGTGTTGGTGCCGACTTTCGACTTCCAATCCGGGCTCACGTCGGACAGGTAGTAGGTGAAGTTGTAGGTCGTACCCGATCCGTCCGAACGGTGGACCAGGGCGATCGCCTGCGCCGGCAGCTTGGCGCTCGGATTGAGCTTGGCGATGGCGGGATCGTCCCACTTCTTGATATCGCCGAGGAACATCTTGGCAAGCGTCGGACCGTCGATCGTGAGCTCGCCCGGCTTGAAGCCCTCGAGATTCACGACGGGCACGATGCCGCCCATCACCATCGGAAACTGCGCGAGGCCCGCGTCGTCGAGTTCCTTGCCCGGCAGCGGCGCGTCCGACGCGCCGAAGGTCACGGTCTTGGCCTTGATCTGTTTGATGCCGCCGCCCGAGCCGATCGACTGATAGTTGAGGCCGATGCCGGTCTCCTTCTTATAGGCGTCCGCCCACTTGGCGTAGACCGGATAGGGGAAGGTGGCGCCGGCGCCGGAAATGTCGCCGGCAAGCGCAGCGCACGACGACGCGACCAGCACGGCCGCGGTCAGGGCAATCTTGGTGAATTTCACGAGATCTCTCCTCCGTTCGAATGCGAACGCCAGTGCAGTAGGAGCCCTCGGTCACTGTCCTATGACAGATATGTGACAATCCCATGACAGCCACCTGCCCCCCGTTGGGGATGGATTTAACGGTCAGGCCGCCGGCAGGGTAACAGTGAAAGTCGAGCCCTTGCCCGGCGTGCTCTGGATATCGAGCCGGCCGCGGTGGCGGTTCACGACATGCTTCACGATGGCAAGCCCCAGGCCGGTACCGCCGAGCTGGCGGGAGCGGGCGGTGTCGACCCGGTAGAAGCGCTCGGTGAGCCGCGGCAGATGGGCGGCCGGAATGCCGTCGCCCTCGTCGCTGACGGCGACGGACAGCTGGCCCTCGCCCAGCGGCCGCGCCGTCACCCGCACGACCGTCGAGGGCTTGGCGTATTTCAACGCGTTGTCGATCAGGTTCTGAAACACGATGGTGAGCTCGTCATAGTCGCCGACCGCCTTGGGCAGCGCCGGGTCGGTCGCCAGTTCCAGCGCCACGCTACGCGACGCGGCTTTGAGCTGCAGCAGATCCTGGACGCCGAGCAACACGCGCCCGATATCGACCTCGGCATCGGGCCGGGCATGCTCGTGCTGCTCGATGCGCGACAGCATCAGCAGATCGTCGACCAGGCGGCGCATGCGGTCGGCCTGCTCGGCCATGATGCCGAGAAAGCGTTCGCGAGCGGTCGCATCGTCTCGCGCCGGCCCGCGCAGGGTCTCGATGAAGCCCGTGATGCCGGCGATCGGCGTCTTGAGTTCGTGGCTGGCATTGGCAACGAAGTCGGCGCGCATGCGCTCGGCGCGCCGCAATGCCGTGGTGTCATGCAGCACGATCAGCGCCAGCGAGCCGTCGGCGGCGGCCCGTGGCAGGCGTCTTGCGTGGGCAATGACATCGAGTTCCGGCGCACCCGCCAGCACGATCTCGACGGCCGTCTGGTCGGGTCCGACGAAATTGCCGTCGGCGCCGGTTTCCAACAGCGAATCGATCGCCGACAGGAGCTGCGGATGGCGCAAGGCCGTCGACAGGTCGCGGTCGGCGCCCATGGTGCCGAGCAACGCCACGGCCGCGCGATTGGTGCGCACGATGCGGCGCTGGCGATCGACGCCGATCAGGGGATCGGGCAGGCCGTCGACGACGGCCTGCGCCGACGCGGCAAGGTTGTCGATCGAGGCGCGCTGGCGGCGCCAGCCGGTGGCGAGCGTCGCCGCAGCCGACGCCAGCTCCTCGGTCGCGGGAGCAAAAGACAGCCGCGGCATCACCGGTTCTTGCTCACCGGACAATTCGCCGACGAAGCGGGCAAAGCGGGCCAGCGATACGAGATAGCGCTGCACCAGGACGACCGTGATGGCGGTGACGCAAGCGAGAGCGATGAGGGCCGGCCGGCCAGCGAGGTTGCCCGACCAATAGAGCGCACCGAGGGCTGCATAGGATGGTGCGAGCGCCACGGCGTTGGCGATGAGATGACGGCGCAGCGGGAGTGACTGATCGGCCATGGCGGCGACTATAGCGCGGCCGGTTCCGCTTCTCAGTGCGACGAAGCGGCGGCGGCTGGCGTTGCCTTGGGAACTTTCCAGCGCTCTTCGAGGTGCTGCAGAACCGTGAAGAAGGACGGAACGAACAGCACGGCGAGGCAGGTCGAGGCGATCATGCCGCTGAACACGCAAAGGCCCAGCGAAACCCGCGAGTTGGCACCCGCCCCGGTCGCCGTGACCAGGGGCACGACACCCAGGATGAAGGCGAAGGAGGTCATCAGGATCGGCCGCAGCCGCGTGCGCGCCGCCCCGACCGCCGCCTCGACGATCGACTTGCCGTCGATCAACCGGGCTTCGCGCGCCACTTCAACGATCAGGATGGCGTTCTTGGCGCCGAGGGCGATCAGCAGCATCAAGCCGATCTGGGTGTAGATATTATTGGCGAGGCCGAGCCCGCCCAGTGCGATGGCCGGGCCGATCAGCGCGAGCGGCACGGCCAGGATGACGCTGAGCGGCGCCAGCCAACTCTCGTACTGGCCGGCGAGGCAGAGATAGACCAGAAGGATCGCCAGCCCAAAGACGTAGAGGAGCTGATTGCCGACGACGTTCTCCTGGTACGACATGCCGGTCCATTCGTAGCTGGTGCCCGGCGGAAGCGTACGCGCGGCGACCTGGTCCATCAGGTCCATCGCCTCGCCCGAACTGAAGCCCTCGCCCGGCGTGCCGACCACAGCCGCCGAGGGATATAGGTTGTAGAGGCTGATGATGGCCGGGCCCTGCGACGAGCGCAGCCGGGCCAGCGCGCCGATCGGCACCATCTTGCCGTCGGCGCTGCGGACGTTGAGCTTCAGCACGTCATTGGGATGGGCGCGGTACTCGGAGTCAGCTTGCACGTAGACCTGCAGGCTCAGCCCGAATTTGTTAAAGCGGTTGACGTAGGTCGAGCCGAGATAGGCCGACAGCGTCGAGAAGACCTCGCCGACAGACACGTTCAGCGACTCCGCCTTGGACCGGTCGATATCGATTTCCAGATGCGGCGAGCCGGCGCGGAACGTGGTGAGCGGGTTGGTGATCCCGGTTTGAGTCCTGGCTTGCGCGATGACGCCGTCGGTCACGTTCTGGAGCTTGACGAAGTCGAAGCTGCCATCGCGCTGCTCGACCTGCATCTGAAAGCCGCTGGCATTGCCGATACCCTGGATGGCCGGTGGCACGAGAACGAATCCCCTGCCGTCCTGCAAGCCCTGCAGTTCGCGCATAATGTGCAAGAGGATCGAGCGCAGATCCTCGTCCTTGGCCTTGCCGCGCACACTCCAGTCCTTGAGGATGACATAGGCGACGCCGGCGTTGGCCAACGCAGCGCTGCTGTCGAGAACCGACATGCCCGAGATGGCGACGATGTGATCGACGCCGGGGGTCGCCTGGGCGATGCGGGTCACTTGCTCGAGCGCCAAGGTGGTGCGCTCCAGGGCGGCGCCGTCCGGCAGCTGTACCCCGACCATCATGTAACCCTGGTCCTCGTTGGGGATGAAGGCCGACGGCAGACGGCCCACGCCCCAACCTCCGATTCCGGCGAGTACCAGGGCCAGCACGACCATCAGCCCGCTGCGCTTGACCATGCCGCCGACCAGTGCCGAGTAGCCACGTTCGAGCCGGTCGTAGCCACTGTTGAAGACACGGAAGAAGATGAAGCGTTTGTCGGGCGGAGTCGCGGGCCGCAGCAACGACGCGCACTGCGTCGGCGCCAGGGTGGCGGCGCTGACCGCGCTGATGAAGGCGGTGGCCGCGATCACCAGGGCAAACTGGGCGAACATCTTGCCGGTCAGGCCCGGAACGAATGACGCCGGGATGAATACGGACATCAGCACCAAGGTGATCCCGACGATCGGTCCGAACAGCTCGTTCATCGCCTTGATCGCCGCGTCGCGGCGCGGCAAGCCGTGCTCGATGTGGCGGCTCACGTTCTCGACGACGACGATTGCGTCGTCGACCACGATACCGATCGCCAGCACGATGCCGAACATCGTCGACAGGTTGATGGTGAAGCCGAGTGCCGCCATGGCGGCGAAGGCACCGACGATCGTCACTGGGATGGTGGTTGCCGGCACCAGCATGGCCCGCCAGTCCTGCAGAAATACGACGATCACGATCAGCACCAGGATACCGGCTTCGATCAGGGTCATGAAAACCTCGTTGATCGAGGTCTTGACGAAACCGGTAGTGTTGAACGGCACGCTATAAGCGAGGCCCTGCGGAAACGAGTGCGCAAGGTCAGCCATCTTCTTGCCGACGGCGTTGGCGACGTCGAGCGCGTTGGCGTCGGGTGTCTGATAGATCGCGATGCCGGCCGCCGGCTTGCCGTCGAGCTTGAAATTCTGCGAATAAGTCTGCGCGCCAAGCTCGATGCGGGCCACGTCCTTCAGCCGCAGGATGCGGCCGCCGCTGCCAGTCTCGGCCTTGACCACGATGTTGCCGAACTGGGTGGGGTCCGCCAGTTGCCCCTGGATGTCCACCGTGTACTGGAAATCCTGGCCCTTGGCGGCCGGCGGCGTGCCGACCTGACCCGCCGTCACCGATTGGCTCTGGGCCTGGATGACCTGGATGACGTTGGACGGTGTCAGGCTGAAGGCATAGAGCTTCTGCGGGTCCATCCAGACGCGCATCGAATACTGACCGACGCCCAGCACGGTCACATTGCCGACGCCCGGCACGCGTGCCAGTTCGTTGACCAGGTTGATGGTGGCGTAGTTACCCATGTAGAGGCTGTCGAAACGTCCGTCGGGCGAGTTCAGCGCCACGATCTCAAGCATCGCCGTCGACTTCTTCTGGACGACCACGCCCTGCGCCTGGACTGGCGTCGGCAGTGCCGCGAGCGCGGCGCTGACCCGGTTCTGCACGAGCACCTGCGCGAAATCGAGATCGGTGCCGATCTCGAACGTCACGATGAGCGAGTAGGTGCCGGCGTCGGTGCTGGTCGACTGCATGTAGATCATGTGCTCGACGCCGTTGACCTGCAGCTCGATGGGCAGCGCGATGTTGTTGACGACAGTGTCGGCCGACGCACCCGGATAAGTGGTCGTGACCTGCACCGTCGGCGGCACGATGTTGGGATATTGCGCGATCGGCAGGCTGAACAGGGCAACGCCGCCGATCAGGACGATGACGATGGCCAGCACATTGGCCAGCACCGGCCGGTCGATGAAGAACTGCGAGATCATCGGCGCGCTTCCGGCCGGATCACTTGGACGGCGGAGCGCTGGCCGGAGCGCTGACAGGCGCAGCCGGCGGAGCAACAGCTGCGGGTGGCGCCTGGATAGTCGTTAGTTTGGGTGTGACCTTGTTGCCCGGAATCGCCTGGCCGCTTGTGGTGACCACGACGCGATCCTCGCCAGCAAGCCCGGTCGCGATGATCCGCAGATTGCCGACCAGCAACTGGCCCGTGGTGACGCGACGCTGCTCGACGACATTGTCCTTGTTCACGACCAGCAGGTACTTGCCGGCCTGGTCTTCCGCCAGCACGCGATCGGGCACGATCAGCGAGGCTTTCGCCTGTAGGCCCATCGGCACCCGGACGCGGACGAAAAAGCCCGGCAGCAGGTCGCGGTTGGCATTGTCGAACAGGCCGCGCACGAGGATCGTGCCGGTCGTGGCGTCGACGTCGGGCGAGACATAGTTGAGCTTGCCCTTGTGGGGAAAGCCGTCCTCGTTCATCAGCCCGATATCGAGCGGGACCTGGTCGAGCTGCTCGGCGGTCAGTCGGCGATCGGCGAGGTTGGCCCGGACATTCAGCACGTCCTGCTCGCTCATGTTGAACGTCACGTAGATCGGGTCCATCTGCACGACGGTCGCAAGCTTGGTGGCGCTCGTGCTGCCGACCAGTTCGCCGACCGAGATCAGATGCTTGGTGACGACGCCGTCGAACGGCGCCTGCACCTTCGTGTAGCCGAGATTGGTCTGGGCGATGACCAGGTTGGCTTGCTGATTGTCGACGTTGGCCGCGGCTGAATCCCGCTTGGCCTTCGCCTGATCGTAGGTGTTCTGTGCCGTAACGTTCTGGCGGAGCAGCGTCTCCTGGCGGACGAAATCCGCTTGCGTGACGACAAGCTGGGCCTTGGCTGATTCGAGTTCCGCCTCGGCCTGCTTGACCTTGGCGGTGTAGATCGTCGGATCGATCTGGAACAGAAGGTCGCCCTTTTTGACGTAGGCGCCGTCCTTATAGTTGATCTGCGTCAGGAAGCCCTCGACCCGGGCCACCAGGTCCACGGTGTTGAAGGCCACGGTGTTGCCGGTCAGCTCCTCATACGGCACGACCGACTGCTGCAGCGGCACGGCGACGGCGACCTCGGCGGGCGGCGGCGGCACGAACTTGTTTTCAAGCTTGCAGCCGACCAGCGACACCGCCAACAGCGGAAGGACGATCAGGCCCGCGTGGCGGCGGCTCAGCATGATTGGCTTACTCCCCCGAAGCATCGTCGACCGATAGCGCATCCGGACGCCGATTGCCACACGGCAGGCCTCGGTCGACCGAACTACGCGGCAGGGCGCGGCAAGAACAGGTGGATGGCGATGAGGCCGTAGACGAAGCCGCCGATATGCGCTGTCCAGGCGACGGGCTCGCCGCCCGCGCCCGGCGTGCCGCCGACCAGCCCGAAGAAGATGTTGAGCGCGATCCAGACACCGGCGATCGGCAGCAGCGATGTCAGACTGCCGACCCGCCGCATCAGAATCAGCACGGCACCGAAGACGCCGCTGATGGCGCCGGACGCGCCGATCACGGGATCGGGCGAATCGGAGAAGAACAGCACATGGACGAAGCCCGCCACGAGGCCGGCCGAGAGATAGAAGGCAACGAAGCGACGAGCGCCCAGCAGGCGCTCGACCGGTGCACCGAAGGCGGCGAGGCTCAGCATGTTGATGCCGACATGCGCCCAACCGCCGTGCAGGAACTGATAGGTGAAAGGTGCGGCCACCAGCGACAGAAAGTCACCGCCGGGATCGGCGGTGTAGGCCGCGGGCACGAGCCCCAGGTGCAGGATGAGCTGCTGGTCGACCGACTCGCTCAGCACCTGGCGCAGCAGTTGGACCGCCACGTTGATGGCGATCAGCCACAGGATCGCGGGCGGCAAATTGATGGCGCGTTCGCCCGCGCCGCGCCCAGGTCCCGGCCCTTGCTGCTTGGGGTCGTCGAAAGGCATCAATGATTCCGATACATCAGCGCTTGGGGCCGCCCTGGCCGAGCGCGCGCAGACGCAGGCGCAGTGCGTTCAACTTGATAAAGCCCTCGGCATCGCGCTGGTCATAGGCACCCTGGTCGTCCTCGAAGGTCACGGTCTTCATCGAGTAGAGTGACTTGGGCGACTTGCGCCCGACCACGCTGGTGTTGCCCTTGTAGAGCTTGAGCCGCACCGTGCCGCTGACGTTCTCCTGGCTCTTGTCGATCAGCGCCTGCAGCATCTCGCGCTCCGGCGAGAACCAGAAGCCGAAATAGACCAGCTCGGCGTATTTTGGCATCAGCTCGTCCTTGAGATGACCGGCGCCGCGATCGAGCGTGATCGATTCGATACCTCTGTGGGCAGCGTGCAGGATGGTGCCGCCCGGCGTCTCGTAGATGCCGCGGCTCTTCATGCCGACAAAGCGGTTCTCCACCAGGTCGAGCCGGCCAATGCCGTTCTTCTTGCCGAGTTCGTTCAACCTGGTGAGCAAGGTCGCGGGCGACATCTTCTTGCCGTCGACGGCCGTGGCGTCACCCTTCTCGAAATCGACGGTGATGTAGGTCGCCTTGTCGGGAGCATCCTCGGGAGAGATCGTGCGCTGGTAGACACTCTCGTCGGCTTCTTCCCAGGGATCTTCCAAGATCTTGCCTTCGCTCGAGGAATGCAGGAGATTTGCGTCGATCGAAAAAGGCGCCTCGCCGCGCTTGTCCTTGGCGATCGGAATCTGGTTCTTCTCGGCGAACTCGAGCAGCTTGGTGCGAGAGGAGAGTTCCCATTCGCGCCAAGGTGCGATCACCTTGATGTCGGGCTTCAACGCATAATAGGCGAGCTCGAAACGCACCTGATCGTTGCCCTTGCCCGTGGCGCCGTGGGCCACCGCGTCGGCGCCCACTTCGCGCGCGATCTCGATCTGGCGCTTGGCGATCAGCGGGCGAGCGATCGAAGAGCCGAGCAGGTACTGACCTTCATAAAGCGCGTTGGCGCGGAACATCGGAAAGACGAAGTCCTTCACGAATTCCTCGCGCACGTCGTCCATGTAAATGTTCTTGGGCTTGATGCCCAGCATCTCGGCCTTCTTGCGCGCCGGACCGAGCTCTTCGCCCTGGCCGAGATCGGCGGTGAAAGTGACGACCTCGCAGCCGTAGGTCGTCTGCAGCCATTTCAGGATGACCGACGTGTCGAGGCCGCCGGAATAGGCCAGCACGACCTTCTTGATGTCCCCCTTCTTATAGGGTCCGGTATAAGTAACGCTCATGGTTGCCGGCTTTCGTGTCCGTTCGGTGAAGGCGCGCGAATATAGCGACCGACCCCGATGGGGCAAGCGGCCCGAAAAGCAGCTACAATTGGCCACCTGACCATGGTTTCCGCCCTCGATCGCCTGTCCTACGCCGCTCAGCAGGCCGCCCGTGTCGCCTGGTACGCCGGCCATTATGCGGCAGGGCGGCGTTTGTTGAAGCCCATGCCCAAGCCCGACTTTCCCATCGGGCCGACGCCGACACGCGCCGAGATGACGGCCGACATGCGCAGCACTTTCGAGCGCGAATGGCAGGACATCGCAGCCGGCCTCTTTCCCGCGCCTCGCACGCGCGGACCGGAGCCGGCCGAGTTCCTGCGCCGCAGCGCACGTTATTTCCGTGACCTGCCGCAGGTTGACGCGCGGCGCCACCGCACGCTCGATGACGAACTGCCGCCCGGCCAGCAGGGTGACGGACTGCCCGACTACTATCGGCAGAACTTTCACTTCCAGAGCGACGGCTGGCTCAGCGACCATTCGGCGGCGATCTACGACACCCAGGTCGAGGTGCTGTTTACCGGCGCTGCCGACGTGATGCGCCGCCGCGCGCTGAGCCCGATCGCCCAGTGGCTCGCCGGGCGCAACCAGCGTGACGTGCGCGGCCTCGATGTCGGCTGCGGCACGGGCCGGCTGCTCGCCTTCCTGCACGATGCCTGGCCTGGCATGAAATGGACAGGTGTCGATCTCAGCGCGCCCTATCTCGCCGAAGCACGGCGCCTGATCGGCAAGACCGCGCGCGTAAGACTGATCGAAGCTGCCGGGGAGAAATTGCCGTTCGACGATGCGAGTCTCGATCTCATCGTCTCCTCGTTCCTGATGCACGAGCTGCCGGACAAGATCCGTGCCCAGGTGCTCGCCGAAATGGCCCGAGTCCTGAAGCCGGGCAGCCTGGTGGTGATCGTCGATTCGATCCAGAGAGGCGATCAGCCGTCGTGGGACGGCCTGCTCGATCTCTTCCCGCATTATTTCCACGAGCCCTACTACGCCGCGTATGTGAACGGAAATCTCGAGGCGTGGTGTGCCACCGCTGGCCTTACTTCCGCCGCCGTCGAACGCGCCTTCCTGTCGAAGGTCGCGGCTTTCACAAAGCTCTAGAGCATAGTCCGTCCGGCTAGAATCAGCCGGTCGGGCTATGCCGACGAAGGAGACGCTTGGCGCAATACGTTTCCGCTCAAATGGAACCGCGACGCGGTTCCATTTGAGCGGAAGCCGCACTAGAGCAAGACCTTTTCGCCCTTACCGCGGAGGCTCGCGCTCTTAAGCTGGCCGCAGGCGGCGAAGATATCGCGGCCGCGCGGCGTGCGAATGGGCGCGCTCAATCCGCCGTCATTCACGATCTCGGCGAAACGGTGCATACGATTGTTCGAGCTGCATTCGTAGGGTGCGCCTGGCCAGGGGTTGAACGGGATCAGATTCACTTTGGCGTGGATCGGCGTCAGCAGACGCACCAGCTCGCGGGCATCGGCGTCGCTGTCGTTGATGCCCTTCAGCATGGCGTATTCGAAAGTGATGCGCCGGCTGTTCCTGGCGCCGGGATAGGCCGCGCACGCCTTGAGCAATTCGGCGATCGGCCATTTGCGATTGATCGGCACCAGCGTGTCGCGCACCTCGTCGCTTACGGCATGCAGCGAGACCGCGAGATTGACGTCGAGCGCTTCGCCCACCTTGCCGATCATCGGCACGACACCCGAGGTCGAGAGCGTGATGCGCCGGCGGCTCAAGGCAATGCCCTGCTCGTCCATGACGATCTTGAGGGCGGTCACGACGTTGTCGAAATTATAGAGCGGCTCGCCCATGCCCATCATGACGATGTTGCTCAGCATGCGCGTGGTTTCGGTCGGCGTCGGCCACTCGCCATAACTGTCGCGCGCCACCATGAACTGGCCGACGATTTCCGACGGCGCCAGGTTGCGCACCAGCGCTTGGGTGCCGGTGTGGCAGAAGCTACAGGTGAGCGTGCAGCCGACCTGGCTCGACACGCAGACCGAGCCGCGATCCTCCTCGGGGATGTTGACCGTCTCGGCCTCGTTGCCGTCGGCAAAGCGCAACAGCCACTTGCGCGTGCCGTCGACCGAGCGCTGCTCGGTGACGATCTGTGGCCGCTCGACCACGAACAGTTCGGCCAGGCGATCGCGCGTCTTCTTGGCGATGTTGGTCATGCGCTCGAAGTCGGTGATGCCGTGCCAGTAGATCCACTGCCAGACCTGGCGGGCACGGAAGGGCTCCAGCCCGGCCTCGACGAGCGTCGTCTTCAGTTCGTCGCGCGACAGGCCGACCAGATTGCGGCGCGTGTCGTTGCGGCCCCGGAAAGGCTCGACGATCTGCAGCGGTTCGGTGGGCAGGGAGGCCATGGATGGGCCTGAGATAGGCGTGCCGGCCGGCGCGCGCAACGGCTATCGCTGTGCCCGCAACTGCCAGGCTTCGATCGCCGGAAAACGATGGATAAAGTTCAGGATATTGAGCGTGAGATTGTCGTGGACGAGGGCTCCGACGCCGATCTCCAGCACGAGGACCAAGGTCACCGTCGCCTTCCACGGCAACAGGCGCGCGAGCGCGAAGCCCGTCATCATCGCCAGCGTGTCGGACAGCGAATTGAGGATGCTGTCTCCGGTGTAGCCGGCGGCAAGCGCCTGCTTGCGATAGGCCTCGATGACCCACGGCGAGTTTTCCGCGATCTCCCAGGACGCCTCGATGCCGACCGCGATGGCGAGGCGCAGCAGCACCGGCGCCCGTGGCAGAAGAAGCCGAAGAAGGCCGTAGAAGAGAATGCCGTGGACGATGTGCGAGGCGGTGTACCAGTCGGTGAGCTGCTGCGACATCTCGTCGGACCAGATGTCCCCGACCCAGGGACGGATCGTGCCGCAAGTGCATATCCAGACGCGGCCCATACTGTGCAGCACGAGCGCCTGCACCGCCATGAGGCAGGCCACGACGGTCCAGGCGATGTTCGTGCGATTCATCGCTTTACCGAAGCGTTCGCCCGCGCCCGCTGTTTGCGCTTATAGACGGGGTCGCCGAACACCGGCAGTTTGATCGCCTCGGTCGGCGCCCCTTCGGCCACGGGCCGCGGCGCATGGCGGCCCAGGGTCAGCATCCGGTCGTACATGACCAGGGCGCCGGCGACTCCGAGATTGACCGAAAAGCGCGTCGGGATCTTCACCACGTAGTCGCAGCGCGACTGTAGATCCGCCGATAGGCCTTCGCGCTCGGAGCCCACGATATAGGCGGCCTGGCGCGGATGTCGGAAGCTCGGCAGGTCGATGGCGTCGTCGGTGATTTCCACACCGACCAGCCGGCAGCCGAGCGGCAGGCGGAAGGCCGCGAGATCGGCAAAGTGGTAGGTCGGCACCGAGCGCGGCGTATCGGACGTGTCGCTGGCCGAGCCGTCCCGCGGGTTGTACTGGGCCCGCAAGGTGAAGACGAAGGAGGCGCCGAAGGCATGAGCGGTGCGGAACAAGGTGCCGACATTCACAGCCTTGCTCGGGCCTTCGATTCCGATGCCGAAATAGCCTTTCATGGTCCTGCGAATTGTTGCACTAATCCGGTGCGGACGATGCTGTATCCTTGCGTTTTCTGGGGTAGCGGCCCGGCTGCCATGAAACAAGGCCATAATGACTGTTCCTTCATCTGTGGATGACGTTCGCGCCCAGTACGAAGCGTTGCCTTACCCGCCGCGCGACCCGCGCGACGAGGTGATTCGTCTGATCACCGGCACGCCGAGCCACATCCTCGAGGTCAATCACTACCTGTTCTCCGGCCGGCTGAATTTCACCCGCCCGTTCCGCGCCCTGGTGGCCGGCGGCGGCACGGGCGATGCCTGCATCATGCTCGCCCAACAGCTCGCCGACCGCCGCTGCCCCGCCGAGATCGTCTATCTCGATCTCTCAACGGCCTCGCGCGAGATCTGCGAAGGCCGCGCCAAGGCGCGCGGCTTGCGCAACATCCAGTTCGTGACCGGCTCGCTCCTCGACCTGCCGTCGAGTAATTTCGGCCAATTCGACTACATCGACTGCACCGGCGTGTTGCATCATCTGCCCGATCCGGCGGCCGGCATGAAGGCGTTGGCAACTGTGTTGACACCCGACGGCGGCGTCGGCGTGATGCTCTACGGTCCGTACGGGCGCAGCGGCGTCTATCCCCTGCAGGAGCTGCTGCGGACGATCGCGCCGCCCTCGATGGCGCTGGAGGATCGGCTGGCGATGGCCAAGCGCCTGATCCGCTTCCTGCCGACCACCAATCTCTTCCGCCGCAACCCCTACCTCAACGACCACGTCACCGGCGGCGACGCCGGCCTCTACGACCTGCTGCTGCACAGTTGCGACCGCGCCTTCACCGTGCCCGAGATCGGCACCCTGGCGAGCGAGGCCGGCCTGCGGGTCGTCGCTTTCCTCGAGCCGGTGCGCTACGAGCCCGCCACCTATATGAGCGATCCGGTGATCGCGCGGCAGGCAAGCTCGCTGCCGCTGCTCGAGCGTGCCGCCTTCGCCGAGCGGTTGGCTGGCAACCTGCGTACCCATGTCTTCTATGCCACGCGTGCGGGCTTCGACACGGTGGCGCGGCCCGAGGACACGCAGGCCATTCCAGTGCTACGCGAGATGGACGCGCAAAAGCTCGCGGACGGCCTGCAGCCGGGCGCGCCGCTGGTCGCCAATCTTGACGGCTTCCCGTGGCGGGCGCAGTTGCCGGCGCTGGCGCCGCGCATCATCTCGCAGATCGACGGGCGCAAAACCGTTGCCGAAATCTACACCGCGCTCGGCGCCCAGGGCGGCCTGCCGCAGTGGGAGGATTTCTACGCCCAGTTCGAGGACCTCTACGTCAAACTGAACGGGGTCAATCACCTGCTGCTACGCTTCAGGACGTGAGCCATGTTCTCACGATCGGTCTCGTCAATTCGCTGCTGTGGTCGCTTTATCTCCTGCTGACGCGCCACGTTGTGAACGGCGCCCAACTCGACGCCTGGGCTTACACTCTGGTGCAGCTCCTGACCGCCGGCCTCGCCCTGCTGTGGATCGGTCGCCGCGCCGCCGGAAGCTGGTCTGCCCTGCTGGCGCCGTGGACCATCGGCTACGCCTTCCTGCGCGTCGCCATCAACGGCGCCACGGCGGCGTCGATCACCTGGCTTGCCATCACCGAAAGCACGCTGCTGGCCACGATGAGCGTACTGATCGGTGCGGGCTCCGGCTGGTTCCTCACGCGCAGCGCGCCGCCCCGCCGCGATTGGCCGGGCCTCGCTTTGCAGGCGGCCGGCATCGCTGCGTTTGCCATGGTGCTGACGCCCGAGGCCTCGCGCGGCCTAGTCTGGCTGGTTGCGTCCGAAGCCATGGCCGTCGCCGGCTCGTGGATGATCGCCTACCACCCGCGCAACCGCTCGACCGATCTGGCCGCCCGCAGCCGCTTCACCGGCGAGATCCTGGTGGCGGCCTCGGTCGCACTCATCCTGGTCTGGTCGCTGCTCGGCCTCAGCGGCACCGTCGCTTCGCCGTGGGCCGGCGCCGGCCATGCCTTCGGCCGAATGGAGCTTTGGCTCTATGCCACCTTGGCCGGCCTGCTGTTTCGCGCGCCCGGCACCTGGCTTGGCTTCTGGACGATCAACCACACCGGCGTGCAGACCTATCTGATAGCGCTCACCGCCATGCCGTTCTTCGCCATCGCCCTGGAGGCCTTGGCGGCGCACCTCGGCTGGGTCGCCCCACCCCGCCTGTCGACCGGCGAATGGGGCGCCGCCGCGATCATCCTTTCTGCGTCGACCTGGCTGATCCTGGTTCGGATGAAAGCGCCGCGAGGCGCTGGGCCATGAGACGGCGCTCCGGCGTCGTGCGCGCAAGCTCGAGCGCGCGCTTGAAATGCCGGCGTGCCTCGTCGCGCCGGTCGAGTTCGGCCAGGAACACGCCCGCCGCCGAATGCACATAAGGATCGGCGTCCGGCGCCGGCAAGGCCGCGAGCCCCGCCGCCGGTCCATCGGCCCGCCCGATCGCCACGGCGCGGCCAAGCGCCACGATCGGCGAGGTATCGATCGCGCCCAGCCTTTCGTAGATCGCCACGATGCGCGGCCAATCTGTCTCGGCAGCGCTGGGCGCCAGCGTGTGTAGCGCCGCGATCTCGGCCCGCAGATGCCACACCGTCAGCTCATCACCGCGGCTCGAACGTTCGAGGTGGGCAAGCCCCAGGGCGATCAAGCCCTGGTCCCACTGCCCGCGCGGCTGGTCGGCGAGCAGCTGTGCCACGCCATCGGGCCCGACCCGGGTCGGCAGGCGCGCGGCGGTCAGCGCCAGCAGCGCGGTAAGCGCATCGCTCGCCGGGCCAGCCGTCACCGGATGCAGTGCCAGCGCGCGCGCCAGCCGCACGGCCTCGACGCAGAGTTCGGGATGGACCAGCTCCTCTCCCGACGACGCCGAGTAGCCCTCGTTGAACATTAAATAGAGCGCCGTCCGCACCGACTCGGCGCGCTCGGGCAAGGCCTCGGGCGGCGGTGCCTCGATCGCCACCCCGGCATTCTCGAGCTGGCGGCTGGCCCGCACCAGGCGTTGGGCGATGGTCGCGGGCTCGCTCAGCAGGCCGGCGGCAATCTGCGGCACGGTGAGGCCGCAAACGGATTTCAGGGCGAAGGTGACGCGCACGTCGGGAGACAGCGCGGGATGGCAAACGGCGAACAGCAGCGCCAACTCGTCGTCGTTCAGTTCACGATCGAAGCGGCCTTCGCTTTCGGTATTTGGCGAAATCGGTACCAGCTCGTCGGCAAGCGCGAGGCTGCGCGTCTCGTGGCGCAGCAGATCGAGCGCGCGATTGCGCGCCACGACGGCAAGCCAGGTTTCCGGCCGCGCCGGCACGCCCTTGAAGGGCCACAACGACAGCGCTTGCAGCAATGCGTGCTGAACGGCGTCCTCGGCGACAGCGATGCGGCCGGCGCCCAGCCGCCTCGCCAGGGCGGCGACGAGGCGGCTCGCCGAATCGCGCGCCAGCGAGGCGACGAGGTCGTGGACCTGGGCGCTCAGAGGGGCGCGCTCAGTCGGCCGCCTTGGTCTGGGCCATCATGGTGTCGACCGGCCGGAGCTCGATCCAGTTGGTCGGCGCCCACAGATGCGGGCATTCCTTGGCGATCGCGTCGGCTTCGGCCTGATCCTTGGCCTCGATCGTGAAGTAGCCGCTGACCACATCCTTGGCCTCGGCATAGGGGCCGTCGCTGGCGACCGGCTTGCCGTCCTTGATCTTGATGTGACGCACTCCGCCGGCCGCCAGCTTCTCGCCGCCGACCAGCTTGCCCGCCTTGCGCATCGTGTCGGACCACGTGTAGTAGCGCTTGACCATCTCCATCATCTTCTCGCGCGGCAGGTCGGCGTTGTAGTTGGGGATTTGGTGCAGCAGCAGCATGTATTGAGCCATAGCGATCTCCTGGGTTGCGACGGCCTGGTCGCTTGCCGTCACCTATGGACGTCCGGCCCGGCCGGGAATCGACATCACGCCTTCTTTTTCAGTACCTCGGGATTGATGAGGTTGATCGGCTTGCCGTCGAGCCAGGCCTCGATGTCCTCGATCGTGCCGGCGTAGAAGTGGCGATAGCTCTCCTCGACGACGTAGCCGAGATGGGGGATCAGCGTGATGTTGTCGAGCAGGGTCAGGGGATGGCCCTTGGGCAGCGGCTCCTTGTCGTACACGTCGAGACCGGCGTGGGCGATAGTGCCCGCCTTCAACGCCGCGATCAGGGCGGCCTCGTCGACAATCGGCCCGCGCGATGTGTTGATCAGCATCGCCGTCTTTTTCATCTTGGAGAGGTCGGCAGCACCCAACAGGCCGCGCGTGCGATCCGACAGCACGAGATGGATTGTCACGAAGTCGGAGGTCTTGAGCAGCTCGTCCTTGCTGACCAGCCTGGCGCCGCCTTTGGCCGCCTTCTCCTCGGTGAGGTTCTGGCTCCACGCCACCACATCCATGCCGAACGCCTTGCCGTAGCCCGCGACTCGGCTGCCCAGACGGCCGAGCCCGATCACGCCCAGCCGCCTGCCCTCGAGCACCTGCATTTGCTTGATGCCGTCGTGCCAGCCACCGGTGCGCATCAGACGTTCGCCCTTGGCGAGGTCGCGCGCGCACATCATCAGCAGCGCCCAGCTGAGCTCGGCAGTCGACGCGTTGGAGCCGCCGCCCGGCGTGTTGCTGATGGGAATGCCGCGCTCGGTCGCCGCCTTGTCATCGAGGCTCGAGGCGCGCGCACCCGTCAGCACCATGAACTTGAGGTTGGGCAGTTTCTCGATCAAGGCGCGCGGGAAGGCTGTGCGTTCGCGCAGCAATCCCAGGACCTGGAACGGCGCCAGCTTCTTGGCCGCGTCCTCGACCGAAGAGAACGGCTCGTGAAACACGGTGATCTCCACACCGCGCTTCTTCAGCCGGTCCCAATCGGCCATGCGCATGGCTACCTTCTGATAATCGTCGAGCAGGGCGAGTTTGACTGTTTGCGGCATGGCGTTTCCTGGGCGAAAATGGCTGGGCCTGATACTATAGCCGCAGGAGGCGGTTATGAGCATCACCGTCAAGCCGANNGGCCACCGACCGGGACGCCATCGAGGACGCGATCAACCGCTACGCGGTCGTGGTCTTTCACGATCAGAAACTCACCGACGACCAGCAGATCGACTTCGCGGCCCATTTCGGTCCGATCCATTCATCGGCCCAGAAAGCGCGGCACCACAGCATCAAGCATCGCCTGGCGCGCGACGAGATTGCCGACATTTCCAACCTCGACGGCGACGGCAAGGTGATGGAGGTCGATCACCGTCGTCGCCTAGACGGGCTAGCCAATCGCTTCTGGCACACCGACGCCTCGTTCCGCACCGTGCCGGGGGCGCTCTCCATGCTCTATGCCCACGTCGTGCCAGGCGAAGGAGGCGACACGGAATTCGCCGACCTGCGCGCGGCCTACGATGCCTTGCCGCAAACAAAGAAGAAGGAACTCGAAGGGCTGATCGCCGAGCACTCGATCTGGCACTCACGCGGTCAGCTCGACGTTACCAAGTATTCGCCCGAGGAGCGCGCCAGCCTGCCGCCGGTGCCGCAGCGGGTGGTGCGCACCCATCCCGGCTCCAAGCGCAAGACACTCTATATCGCCGCCCACGCCTCACACATCATCGGCATGCCGGTAGCTGACGGCCGCCTCCTGCTGCTCGACTTGATCGAGCACGCCACCCAGCGCCAGTTCGTACACGCGCACAGCTGGCGCCAGGGCGATCTGGTGATCTGGGACAATCGCTGCACCATGCATCGCGCGCGGCCGTTCGACACCACCCAGGTGCGCGATCTCCGGCGCGTCACCACGCGCGACGTCGCCTCGACGCTCGAACAAGCCGCGTAAAGGAGAGTTCCGATGCCACGGCCCGTCGATATCTGGCTGGCCGCGGGCGTGCGCACACCCTTCGCCAAGGTCGATGGCCCGCTCGGCGGCTTCGATGCCTTGCAATTGTCGGTGCCCGTGGTGCGCCACATGGTCGGGCTGCTGGCTGGCGGCAAAGTGGACTTCGCGGTGTGGGGCGCTGTGGTGCCGAGCCTGTTGTGGAGCAATATCGCCCGCGAAGTCCTAATGGACGCTGGCATCGATGCCACGACGCCCGCCTTCTCCACCATCATGGCCTGCTCGACCAGTATGATCGGCGCCATCGAGGCGGCCGGCATGATTGACGGCGCGGCCTACAATCTCGCGCTGGTCGGTGGCGTCGACAGCCTCAGCCGCGTCCAGATCGGACTGCCGCAGCGCCTGTCCGACTGGCTGCGCAAGTTCCAGCAGGCACGCTCGCTCGGCCAGAAGATCGACCATCTCACCGACCTGCATCTCAAGGACGTCCGCCTCTACATCCCGGCGATCAGCAACCGCACCACCGGGCTCAGCATGGGCGAGCATACCGAGATCACCGCCAAGGAATGGCAGATCGGCCGTGCCGAGCAGGACGAGATCGCGCTGCAAAGCCATCGCAACTCAGTTGCCGGATGGGACAAGGGCTTCTTCGACGATCTCGTGATCCCGCTGGGCGACGTCAAACGCGATACCATCCCGCGCAAGGACACGTCGCTTGAGAAGTTGGCGCGCCTGCCGCCGTCGTTCGACCGCACCAGTGGCCAGGGCAGCCTCACCGCCGGCAACTCTTCGCCGCTCACCGACGGCGCAGCGGCCGTGTGGGTCGCCTCATCGAAAGGATTGGAGCGGCTGCCCGCGAAGACACCGCATGTAAGACTGATCGACTGGGAGATCGCCTCGGTCGATTTCCGCGTCGAGGGTCTCCTGATGGCACCCGCCTTCGCCATCCCGCGCCTGCTGGCGCGCCACGATCTTGCCTATGCAGATATCCACCTCTGGGAAATCCACGAGGCCTTTGCCGCGCAGCTCGCGTTCCACCTCAAGGCCCTGCAGGACACGACGTTCCTAAGCGAGCGGGCCAAGGTGCCGCGCGACTTCGGCCCCTTCTCACGCGAACGCGTGAACCCCAATGGCGGCAGCACGGCGATCGGCCATCCCTTCGGCGCCACCGGCGCACGCATCATCAGCCAGGCCGTGAAAGAACTGGCGGCAATGCCGAAGGGTTCGCGCGCCATCGTCAGCATCTGCGCCGACGGCGGCCTCGGCAGCGTGCTGTTGCTGGAAGCCGCCTGACCGGCCGCCGTCAGGCCGGCTGAGCCGTCTCGGCGATGATCTCGAGCGGCAGGACCTCGACCTCGCCGCCGGCGACCAGCTTGGTCTTTTCCGTATAGCGCTTGAACCAGTCGCGCTGCTGCAGGTCCTTGGGCGCCTGATCGTCGGCCGCGCGGGCGAGATGATAGTAGTCGGTATCCTTGGCGTTCTTCATGCAGCGATAGGAGATGCGGCCCTTGAGCACCGGATCGCTGTCGAGGTTGGCGATGAACTCGGCGATGTCGCGGTGCCACTCTTCTTTCGTTCCGGTGATGAATCGATATTTGATGAGGAACTGCTTCATCGTGTGCTCCTGTAGGATGCTGTCGCCATTTGGCGATCAAAGGAGCGTTCACGCAAGTATGGACAAAAATGATACCATGACCATCGAACATGGAGCGGGAGCATGAAGCACAGTTGTCCGGTCGCGGCTTTCCAGAAGCTGATCAGCGGCAAGTACAAGCTCCGGATCGTCTGGGATCTCCAGGACGGCCCGCAACGCTACAGCGAAATCAGGAGCGGCCTGCTGCGCGGTCTCGTCGGCACTCGCGAGATCGCCCCGCGCGTGCTCAGCCGCGAGTGGAAGGCGCTCACCCAGTCGGGCCTGATCGATCGCAAGGACTATGGCGTTGTGCCGCCCAAGGTCGAGTATCGCCTGACGCGCAAAGGTAAAAGTATCGTTCCGGTCATCGCCGCCATCCGCAACTGGGGCGATCGCCACTTGAGTGACAGCGAAGCCGTCAAAATCGCCGCCGAATAGATCGGAACGAACATCATGCTTCCCAGGCCCGGAACCACGCAGACGCTTGCCCGCTTCGTCGCCGAGACGCGATGGCAGGACATCCCCGACACAGTCCGCCACCAGGCCAAGCGCGCGCTGCTCAACTTCTTCGCCGTGGCGATCGCGGGCTGCCGGACAGGGCCGGTCGACATGGCGTTGAAGTCGCTCGCCGAATTCTCCGGCGGCAAGCAGGCGACCGTGATTGGCCGCCGCGAACGCATCGATGCCTTGAGTGCGGCCTTCCTGAACGCCGCCGGCGCCAACGTCTTCGACTATTGCGACACCCACCTTCCGACCGTCGTCCATCCGACGGCGCCGCTGGCGCCGGCCCTGTTCGCGCTGGCAGAGCTGCGCAAGGTGACTGGACCGGAGCTGCTGCTCGCCTTCATTCTGGGCTTCGAGATCGAGTGCCGGGTCGGCGGTGCCGTCTCGCCCGGCCACTATCCCAAGGGCTGGCACATCACCTCGACCTGCGGCGTGTTCGGCGCGGCGGCGGGCGCCGCCAAGCTGCTGGAGCTGAACGACCAGCAGGTCGTCTGGGCACTCGGCAACGCCTCTACGCAATCCTCCGGCCTGTGTGAATGCCTCGGCTGGCCGGCCAAGAGCGTCTCGGTCGGCAATGCCGCGCGCAACGGCCTGTGGTCGGCGCTTTTGGCGGAAAAGGGCTTCGAGGGCCCGGCCGAGCCGATCGCCGGCGCGCAAGGCTTCCTCGCCGCGATGGGCGAGCCGCCGAACTGGGCCGCCCTGACCGACGGCCTGGGCGAGACCTGGGAAGTGGCCAACAATTCGATCAAGCCCTATCCCTGCGGTTTCGTGATTCATCCGCTGCTCGATTGCGCGCTCGACTGGCGGCGTGCACATCCCGACGACGTCGTCGAGCGGGTTGCCATCCGCGGCAATCCCTTGCTGCTGCAGCGGACGGATCGGCCCGATGTCGCCACGGGTCGCGAAAGTCAGGTCAGCCTGCAGCACGCCGTAGCCTCCGCCCTCGTGTTGGGCAAGGCGGGCCTCGATCAGTTCACCGATGCCTGCGTCACCAATCCGGCTGTGCTCGCGATGCGCCGCAAAATCAAAGTCACGAGCGATCCCGCGATCTCGACCATCGCCGTGGAAATGGACCTCGGGACGAAAGACGGCAGGAAGCACCACGTGGCGACCCAGGCTGCGCGCGGCAGCGCGTCGAATCCTCTCAAGGACAAGGAGATCGAGGAGAAGCTGCGGACTGAAGCCAAGAGCTGGCGCCCTGGCCACAACATCCAGCCGTTGATCGACGCTGTCTGGGCGCTCGACAAAAGCGGCGACGTCTCGGCTCTCGCCGCAATGACGGTCCCGCGCTAGAGCCTGTTCCCTCCAATGGCCTAATGTCGGCGGCCCCATGCGGTCGCGGGACGCGGCCGGCTACCCGGAAATAACCTTACTTTCTCACGGACTTCTCACGATGTCTCACCCATGTCTCACCGTTGTCTCACTCCGGTGAGACCTATCCGATGCCGATGGCATCGGCACTTTCCTCGAAAAGGTCTCATTTCTCACCACCCCCCCCTCAACTCCGGGCGGGGTGAGGTGGCGTGGCTCCGATCTTTTCGGAATCTGCTCTAGCCTACTCGACCGAGACGTTGGCGGCGGCTGCAACCACTTTCCAGGTCGCAATGTCCTTTTGGATGAAGGCGGCAAATTCCGCCGGCGTATCGCCGACCGGCTGCATCGCCTGCTTGCTCAGCAGTTCCTTGATCTCGGGATCGCGCAGCGCCTTCACGAATTCCGCGTTAAGCGTCTTGACGATCTCCGGTGGCGTTTTGGCGGGCACTAGGACGCCGTGCCAGGCGACGGCTTCGAGGTCGGGGTAGCCGCTCTCCATGAGGGTCGGAACCTCCGGCGCGACCGGCGAGCGCTGCGGGCTGCTCACCGCCAGGGCGCGGAGCGTGCCTGACCGCATGTGCGGCAGCACGCTGACCGGATCGCCGAACACCATCGTGACCTGGCCTGCGACCAGATCGGCCACCGCCAGCGCCGTGCCTCGATAGGGGATGTGGGTCATCTTGATCCCGGCATTTCGGCTGAACAGCTCGGTCATCAGGTGATTGGCGGCGCCGACGCCGGTTGTGCCGTAGTTGATCGAGCCCGGCTTGCTCTTGGCCAAGGCCACGAACTCCTGCAGCGAATTGGCCGGCAGCTTGCCATTGACGACCAGGACGTAGGGATAGGAGTTCGTCATGACGACCGGGATGAAGTCCTTCACCGGATCGTAGGGCAGGCTCTTGTAGACGGCCGGGTTGATCGAGATCGGGCCGGACTGGCCGAGCAGCATCGTATAGCCGTCGGGCGCCGACTTCGCGACCAGGTCGGTGCCGAGGATGGACCCGGCGCCGCCCTTGTTCTCGATCAGGATCGATTGGCCGAGGCTGTCGCCGACGCGCCGCCCGAGAATACGCGCCACGGCATCGGCACCGCCGCCCGGCGCATAGGGAACAATGAAACGGATCGGCCGCGTCGGATAGTCGGCGGCGAGCACGCGCCCCGCCACGCCCTGGGCGGCCAGCGCCAATAAAAGAGCGCGCCGTCGCATCACGGTCATTGGGCGGCACCCCAGCCGCCGTCGATCGGCAGCGCGGCCCCGGTGATGTCGGCGCTGTCGGGTCCGCACAGGAAGGTGGCCAATGCCGCCACGGCGTCCATCGCCACGAACCGCCGCGAGGGCTGACGCGAGGACATGAATGTCTCGACCGCGCCCTCGCGCGACAGGCCTTCTTTGGCCATGACGCCGGCCAGCCGCTCTTCGATGGCCGGGCTCGGCGCGGTGCCGGGGCAGATCGCGTTGCAGGTAATGTTCTGGCTGGCGGTTTCGAGCGCCACGGCGCGGGTGAAACCGATCAGCGCCGTCTTGGTCGTGACGTAGTCCACGCGGTTCACCGTAGCGCGCGTTCCGTAGATCGACGCCATGTTGATGATCCGGCCGAAATTGCGCCGGCGCATGTCGGGAAGGATTAATCGCGTCGTGTGGAAGGCGGCCGAAAGATTCACCGCCAGGGCGCGGTCCCAGTCCTCCACGCGGAATTCCTCGAGCGGTGCGAAATAACGCACGACGGCGTTGTTGATCAGGATGTCGACGGAATCGAAGGTGCGCCGCGCAGTCTCCACCATGTCGGCGATCTGGCCGGGCTGCGCGAGGTCCGCGTCGTGATGCAGGGCGCGAACACCGTGGCTATCGGCAATGTGCCGCCGCTGGCCCTCGATCTCGTCCGCTTTGCCGAAGCCGTTGAGGACGATATTGCACCCTTGCGCCGCGAGCCGCTCGGCCATCGCGTAGCCTAGTCCCTGCGTCGACCCGGTGATGAGCGCGCATTTTCCCTTCAGCATGTAGTCACCGCTCCGAATTGACGCTGCCGTCGCGCGGCTGGTAGCCGTATGACCAGCGATACGACCTTATCTCAAGGAGACCAGCATGACGAAGGAGCTTATCGGCTTCATCGGGGTCGGCCGCATGGGCTCGCCGGTGGCGCGGCGGCTGATGGCGGCGGGCTACAGCCTCACCGTCTACGATACCAACGAGGCCGCGACCGCTCCGCTGGTAGCACTAGGGGCTACGCAAGCACGTTCGATCGCGCAGGTTGCTTCAGCGGCGGAAACGGTTTTCGCCAGCCTGCCGACGCCGGAAATCGTCCAGGCCGTGGCCACCGCGGTGGCGACNNCGTCGCCGGCGCCGAGAAGGGCACGCTTGCCGTCATGGTGGCCGGCCCGCGCGACGTCTTCGAGCGGCTGAAGCCCGCGCTCGATGTGATCGGCAAGGCGTTCTTTGTCGGCGATCGCCCCGGCCAAGCGCAGGTCGTCAAGCTGGTCAACAACCTGCTCTCGGTCACCGCTCTTGCCATCACGTCGGAAGGCATGGCGATGGGCGTCAAGGCAGGCGTCGACCCGCGCATCATGCTCGACGCCATCAACGCCGGCAGCGGGCGCAACAGCGCCACCCAGGACAAGTTTCCACGCAACGTAATCCCCCGCAGCTTCGACATGGGGTTCGCGCTCGGGCTTTCCTACAAGGACATCCGGCTCTGCCTCGAGGAGGCCGAACGGCTCGGCGTTCCGACCATCGTCGGCAATGCGGTGAAGCAAGTGCTGGGAATCGCCAAAGCAACGCAGGGACCCGACGCCGACCTGACGACGATCGTCAAAGCCGTCGAATCGTGGGCGGGCGTCGAGGTGAAGTAGAGGCGACCGTCAGGCGTTGGCTGTCGCTGGCGCGAACTCGCGTTCGTGCCGCTTCACCTGCTCGCGGTAATTCTCAGCGTAGCGATCGTAGACGACATCGTGCCGCGCCGTGTCGAACTCCATGGTCGGCGGCTCGAACAGATCGAAGTGTCCCCACTTGTCGGTGCCACGCACCAGCATCGCAGACATGCGGAAAGGCGCGCTCGGCCGGACATGGGCGGGAATGTAGTTGATACCAAGGCCGACGCGGCGGTGCGAGGCGCGGTTGGGCGCGGAGCGGTGCACGCAGAGCGTATGGTGGAGCGAGAACGAACCGGCCTTGAGCTGCATCGCCGTAGCGTCGGCTTCGTCGAGCGGCTCCATGATCGTCTGCCCGGCGCGATTGATGCTGTTCTGGAGCCCGAGCGGCGCGTGATACATCTGGCGCGGCGCGCCGCGCGCGGAGAGAACCTCCATGCAGCCGGCTTCCTCACTGGCGTCGGTCAGTGCAACCCACGCCGTCACCTGCTCGTCCGGCTGCAGGCCGAAGTAGGTCGAGTCCTGGTGCCAGGCGGCGAAGGTCGGGGAGGATGGCTCCTTGATGAAGAAGGTACCGGTCCACACCAGAATGTCGGGGCCGATCAGCTCCTCGACCACATCGAGGATGCGCGGGTGGCGCGCGAGGTTGGCGAACCACGGCAGCAATGAATGCGGTTGGGTCCGCCAGCGCAGGTCAGCTTGCGGCACCTGCTTGCCCAGCCAGCGCTCATAGCGCTCGAGGCCGGCAAGACAGGTCGCCCGCTCCTCTTCGTCGAGCCCCGCAAACGGAAAGAGAAAGCCGTCGTGGTGGTAGCTCTCGACCTGCGCACGGGTGAGCGCTGTCATGTCTTCCTCCGCCTGAGGGTGGAAAGGATGACAGTGAGCGGCAATCGAGGCCAGCGCATTGTGACTGGCGGCTCGCGCTCAATACCGCGTGTACGGACATATCGCGAATGACACGCAACCTACGCTTTGCGTGCCATCAAACCTCGACAGCAATATATTGCCGTCGCTCTGAAGACGACGGATTTGTTCGCGCTCACGTTTCATACCTACAATCGCCTGCCAAATCCCTTCATCCGGTGGATGTCGGGTTAGCGATGTTGTTGCAGTTGTGTTTGTTCATATGTGAGGTTCGCGTCGAAGAGGAAGTTTCTTCAACCACGAGGGGGAGTTGTCATGTCGCAAACAAATCGCCGTACGACACTGAAGTTGCTCGGAGGCGCCGCGCTGACGGCGACCGCCCTGCCTGTCCTGTCACTTCCGGCGGCTGCACAGCAGGAAGATCTTTATGTCGCCACCGCCTACCAGAACTTCAAGCGCGGCACGATCCACAGCCTCGCTCCGGCAACGCGCGGCTTCGTCATCATCTGGGAGGATCTCGGCCGGGTGAAGTTGAAGGCGGCCGACCTCGTCACCAACTACGGCTCGCTCAAGGACGGCCAGGTCGTCGACGTCCAATGGTTCGACTATGTCGACTTCCTGATCGCCAAGAAGACGCCCGCGACCTCGGCGCGTGGCAAGGCGATGATGGCCCAGGGGGCGCGGATCGAAGGCATTCCGGGCGCCCAGGAGAAGATCAGGCTGTGGAGCATGGACGGCATATGCACGCGGGTCGATCTGGCGACCAGCTCCGTCTTTCTCATCAATGCTTCCGGCGGCGAACCCGACAAGCCGTCGCCCGACAGCGGCGAGGTCATCCAGATGCCGCAGATCGTCTCGCCGGCCGGCAAGGCGGCCCTGGCGACGCTCAAGCCGGGCGATCAGATCACCACCGTGTTCAGCGTGCAGACCGCGCTGAAGGCCACGATCATCCGCTGACGATCGCCGACGATCGCTGGCAACGACGTACCATCGAGAGGACTCCGGGACCGCAAGGTTCCGGAGTTCGGTTGAGACGAGAAGAAAAATTGGAGCGGGCGAAGGGATTCGAACCCTCGACCCCGACCTTGGCAAGGTCGTGCTCTACCCCTGAGCTACGCCCGCGCTCCGATCCGGCAGGGTAGTACGCCGGAAGGCGGCCGTGATAGGGGTTTTCCGCCGGATTGGCAAGACCCGCCGACCGCCTCAGCCACGCGCCAGCAAACGCTGCAGATACTTGCCGTATTCGCTTTCCTTGATCGGCTCGATCAGCCGGGCAAAGCCTGCATTGTCGATATAGCCCTTGCGCCAGGCGACCTCCTCGGGACAGCCGATCTGCAGGCCCTGGCGTTCCTCGACGGTCTCGACGAACTGCGCGGCGCGCAGCAGGCTCGACGGCGTGCCGGTGTCGAGCCAGGCGTAGCCGCGGCCCAGCTTTTCGACAGTGAGCCGGCCTTGCTTCAAATAGTGCGCATTGATGTCGCTGATCTCGAGCTCGCCGCGCGCCGAGCGCGGTATCTCAGTGACGACGTCGCAAACATCGCTGTCGTAGAAATAGAGTCCGGTGACCGCCCAGTTGGAGCGTGTCTCTTTGGGCTTCTCGATGATCGAGATCGGTTTGTCGGCAGCATCGAACTCGACCACACCATAGGCCTGCGGATCGGCCACCCAATAGGCGTAGACCACCGCGCCGTGGCCCTTGGCGCCGCGCTCGGCCACCGCCGGCAGCGAATCGCCGTAGAAGAGATTGTCGCCCAGGATCAGACCGACGCGGCTGCTGCCGATGAAGCTTTTGCCGACCAGGAAGACCTCGGCGATGCCGCCCGGACGCTCCTGGACCGCGTAGCTGATGTCGAGCCCCCACTGGCGGCCGTCGCCGAACAGACGGCGATAGGCCTCGACGTCGCCCGGATTGACGACCAGCAGGATGTCGCGACACCCCGCCAGCATCAGCGTGGTGAGCGGGTAGTAGACCATCGGCTTGTTGTAGACCGGCAGGAGCTGCTTGTTGGCTGCCCGTGTCATCGGGTAAAGCCGCGAGCCGCTGCCGCCTGACAGGACGATGCCCTTCATCCCAACCGTGTAGCCCGATGCTCAATCCACAACAACTATTCGACCGCCTCGAGACGCTCGGCATTGCCCAGCACACCGTCGAGCACCCGCCGGTCTTCACCGTCGAGCAGGCCAAGGCCCATCGTGGCGATCTGCCCGGCCATCACATCAAGAACCTCTTCTTGCGCAACAAGAAGGAGGAGATGTGGCTGGTGGTGGCGATCGAGGATCGCGCCGTCGACCTCAAGCGCCTGGGCGAGGTGCTGGACGCCGGCCGCCTCTCCTTCGGCAGCCCCGAGCGGCTCAAGCACCATCTCGGCGTCGAGCCTGGATCGGTGACGCCCTTTGCCCTGATCAACGACCCGACCCACCAGGTGCGGCTTGCGCTCGACCGCGGTCTTGCGGACGGCGGGCCGATCAACGCCCATCCGCTGGTCAACACCATGACCACGGCCGTGGCGGCGGCCGACCTGCTGCGCTTTTTCGACGCCACGGGCCATGTGCCGCGCTGGCTCGACTTTCCGCTCTAGTGTTATAATATAACAATATGCTCCTGCGTTCCCTGCTCGCCGTGGCGCTACTGGCCGGCACCCTGCCAGTGGTTGGCGCGGTGCCGGCCATTGCCCAGACCAAGATCAAGGCCGTCGCGACCTTCTCGATCCTGGGCGACCTAGTGCGTGAGGTCGGCGGCGAGGGCATCGAGATCGTCACCCTGGTCGGGCCCGACACCGACACGCACACCTATCAACCGAAGCCCTCCGATGCGCGCGCGCTCAGCACCGCACAGGCCCTGGTCAGCAACGGTCTGGGCTTCGAGGGCTGGATCGATCGTCTGGCCGAGGCGGCCTCCTTCAAGGGCCGGCACATCGTGGCGTCGGCCGGCATCAACGGTACCGATCCGCATTGCTGGCAGGATGTCGCCTGCGCGCGCCGCTACGTGGTCAACATCGCCGCGGCCCTGGCCGAAGTCGATCCGGCCAATTCGGCGCACTATCGCGCACGCGCTGCGGCGTATGACCGGCGGCTGGCGACGCTCGATACCTGGATCAGAAGCGAGATCGCCAGGGTGCCGCCGGGCCAGCGCAAGGTCATCACAGGTCACGATGCCTTCCGTTACTTCGCGTCGGCCTACGGCGTGCAGTTCCAGGCGCCACGCAGCATCACCGCCGACAGCGAGCCGTCGGCGCGCGACGTGGCGGCGCTGATCCGCCAGGTGCGTGAACAGCACATCAAGACGTTATTCATCGAGAACATGACCAACCCAGGGATGGTCGACCAGATCGCCCGCGACTCCGGCGCCGTGGTCGGCGCACGCCTCTACAGCGACGCCTTGTCGAAGCCCGACGGACCGGCGCCGACCTACGAGGCCATGATGCGTCACAACGTGACGGCGCTGGTTGCGGGGATGTTGAAGAACTGACGGCCTTGCCGTCACGACGTTCAGGCCGACGTGACCGCCAGCCCGGCCGCGCGACGCGCGGCCTGCAGGGTGTTGAACATCAGGCAGGCCACGGTCATCGGGCCGACGCCGCCCGGCACCGGTGTGAGGTGGCCAGCCACCGGCAGCACCTCGGCGAAAGCGACATCGCCCACCAGTTTGTATTTTCCGTCAGCCGTCGCCACGCGGTTGATGCCGACATCGATCACGGCGCCCCCCGGCTTGATCCAGTCGCCGCGCACGAAGTCGGGCCGGCCGATTGCCACCACGGCAATATCGGCCTGGCGACACAACGCCGGCAGATCTCGGGTGTGCGAATGGGTGATCGTCACCGTGCAATCGGCACGCAGCAGCAGTTGCGCGACGGGCCGGCCAACCAGGTTGGAGCGGCCGATCACGACGGCGTGGCGGCCGGCGAGCGTGCCCAACACATCGCCAAGCAGCATGGAGACGCCGAGCGGTGTGCACGGCACGGAAAAATCGAGCGGCGCGCCCGAGGCGATCGAGCCCAGCCGGCCGACATTGATGGGATGGAAGCCGTCGACGTCCTTGGCAGGATCGATCGCCAGCAGCACATCGGCGGTGACGATATGCTTGGGCAACGGCAGCTGCACCAGAATGCCGTTGACGTTTGGGTCGGCGTTCAGCTTGGCGATCAGCCGCAGCAACTCGGCTTCCGTGGTCTCCGCCGGCAGGCGATGGTCGAAATTCGTCATGCCCAGCTCGGCCGCCAGCTTGCCCTTGCTGCGGACATAGACCTGGCTCGCGGAATCGTCGCCGACCAGCACGGTCGCCAGCCCCGGCTTGGCGATGCCCTTGGCCGAAAGTTCGGCCACGCCCGTGGCCACCCGCTGGCGCAACCCCATGGCGAACGCCTTGCCGTCGATCAGTTTTGCCTCAGCCATATCCCCTCAACCACGTCGCCGCATCCAGTCGCCGATCCGCTCGACCAGCACCGCCGGGTCGCCGGTCACGCTTATTGTCTTGCTGCGCGCGGCAGCACCTCGCACCACCTCAAAGACCGATTTCGGCAGCCGCCATTCCCGCGAGAGCAGGTCGACCACGGCTGTGTTGGCTTTGCCATCCTCGGGTGGCGCCGTCACCGCGGACTTGAGCGCACCGGACTTGTCGATCTCGAGCGCCGTGCGCCGGGCCCGCGGCTGGACGCGCAGCACCAACGTCACGCCGCTTGCCGTGCGGCGCAGGAACGGCGGATCGCCGACCGCAGTCAGTGCAGGATGGCCGGCCAGACGTACTCCCACAGCAAGCTGCGGACGAAGAACAGGCCGAGCAGCAGGATGACCGGCGAGATATCGACGCCGCCCAGGTTGGGCATGATGCGCCGGATCGGCCGCAGCACCGGCTCGGTGATGCGATAGAGGAAATCGACCACCCAGCGGACGAACTGGTGGCGCGTGTTGACCACGCCGAAGGCCACCAGCCAGCTCATGATCGCGCTGGCGATCACGATCCACGTATATATGTCGATCACCTTATCGATCAGAATCGCCAGCGACATCATCGGCTAAAAGCCCTCCGATACCGACGAGCCGCCGGCCGCGCGCACCCTACCCGGCCAAGATTGCGGATCAAGCCCATTTCAAGCGCGCGCCCAGTTCATGAACGCGTGAGGGTCAGGGCGACACCGCCCAGCCGGATCGACCGTGCATTGGAAATGTCGCGTGCGCGGTGTTCGGGCAGGAGCCGGGCGCCGTCGATGAAGGTGCCGCCACGGCTGCCGAGATCTTCCAGCCCGAGCCGGGCGCCGGAGGTCAGCAGCCGGGCATGCGGCTGGCCGACCGAGGGGTCGGCAATCGACAGGTCGGTCGGCTGCCGGGCCAGTGCGCTGGTCAGAACGTAAGTGGCCGATGAGCCGTCGATGACGAGCGACACGATCTCACCACCCATCGTGGCGCCGGCGAATCGCCAGCTGCGACGGTCGGGCAGCGCCTGCGACGGTGGCGGCAAGGCGGCCGGTCCGGCCGGCGGACCACCGGCGGGTGAACCCGGCACGCCCGGCAGGACTCCGACGGCCTCGTCGCGCGGCCAGCGGATGAAGGCGAACACCCAGAGAAGCACCAGCGGCACGATCGAGCCGACGCCGGTCAAGGAGACCAGGATGGCGACAAGCCCGATCCAGCCCGGAAAGCCAGCCTTCTCGACGATGCGCCACGCCATCCAGGCAACCAGTGCAGTGCCTACGAGGGCGAAGAGACTGGTCAGGCCGAAGAAGCCCATGAGGGCGGAGATTCCGGTGCCCATGTCAGCGCCGCCCAGCCGGCGCTTCGCCTGCCGGCCAGGTGCCGAAGGCCAGCACCGCCATGACGATGAACGAACCGATCAACGGCACCAGATGGAACAGCGACAGCGCGCCGGAGTAGCCGGCCCGAACGCAAATACGCCAGGTCGGGATGATCAGCAGCAGCGCGAACAGCAGATGGATGAAGAGCACGACGAGCAATAGCACCGAGCTCAAACCGAGGAGCCAAGCCACGACGCCACCGTCAGACAAGGGCCACCAGCTCGATCTCGACCAGCACGTCGCGCGGCAGACGCGCTACTTCGACCGTCGAACGCGCCGGCGGATTGGCGCCGAAATATTCCGGCCGGCCGTAGACCTCGTTCATCGCCGCAAAGTCGTTCATGTTCTTGACGAACACCGTGGTCTTGACCGCGCGGTCGAGGTCGGAACCGGCGGCCTTCAGGACGGCGCGCAGGTTCTTCAGCACCTGGTGCGTCTGTTCGGCGACGCCGCCGGCCACGATGTTGCCGCTTGCCGGATCGAGCGGGATCTGGCCCGCGCAATAGACCGTGCCGCCGGCCACGATGGCCTGCGAATAAGGACCGAGCGCCTTGGGCGCGGCGTCCGTCTGGATCGCCTTCTTGCCGTTTGCCACTGCCGTGCTCTCCGTAGAAATGAACAAAGACGCTAGCATAGCCTCGTTTGCTTGACAGGTGGCCCGGCAGGCTTTATCCGCGCCATCTCGGGAAGGGGCTGTAGCTCAGCTGGGAGAGCGCCTCGTTCGCAATGAGGAGGTCAGGGGTTCGATCCCCCTCAGCTCCACCAACCCACCCCGATTTGTAACCCTCGGCCCCTCGCGGCACACTCAGCCGCAATGCGCCGACGCAAACGCCCCACGCCTGCCGAGCTCGGCCTCAGCGC
This sequence comes from Rhodospirillales bacterium, assembly GCA_003153415.1. Classification (GTDB taxonomy): domain Bacteria; phylum Pseudomonadota; class Alphaproteobacteria; order Reyranellales; family Reyranellaceae; genus Reyranella. Next base: position 33,921 of record PLYQ01000027.1, read on the forward strand.
CACCGAGGGCCGTGCCCTTCTGGCGCTCGAGACGCCGCAGCTCATCCAGGAATTCCTGATCGGCCTGCACGCCAACTTCGAGCGGGGCGGCGACACGCTGCGTTCGGTGCGCGGCGTGCTGCGCCATCGCCAGGCACATTGCATCGAGGCGGCATTCGCCGCGGCGTGCGCGCTATGGCTGCACGGCGAGCCGCCATTGATCATGGATCTCACCGCCAAAGGCGATTCCGATCACATCGTCACGCTGTTCCGGCGCGGCCGCTGCTGGGGGGCGATCTCCAAGAGCAACCACGTGTGGCTGCGCTGGCGCGATCCGGTCTATCGCAGTCCGCGGGAACTGGCGATGTCGTACTTCCACGAATACACCAACAAGCAGCGCAAGACCTTGCGCACCTATTCGGTGCCGATCGATCTCCGCCGCTTCCCGACGGATATGTGGGTGACCAACGAAGAGGATTGCTGGGAGGTCGGCGCGGCGCTCGACGACGTGCGGCACTACCGGTTGATCTCATCGGCGCAGGCGCGCCGTCTCGCGCCGCGCGACGCCACCGAACTGCGCGCCGACAATCTGGTGCAGTACGAAAGTCGCGACCGCAAGACCGCGCGCAAATACTGAGGCCGCGATGACACGCCTGATCGCCACTGTGTTGTTCGCCCTGCTCCTCGCCGCGCGGGCCGAAGCGCAGATTCCGGTCGAGTGGCAGGCCGCGGCACAGACTGTGATCGGCGAATTGGAGCGCGACACCGCGCAGGCGGCAAAGCCGTGGCGCAACGAACCGACGCAAGGCTGGTTCCTGGCGCGGGCGTGGCGCCAGCACAACAACGGCAATGTCGAGATCCTGCTGGCCGAATACCTCACCTTCACCGCGCTCTGCCGACACCCGGGCTGCGCCGGCAACACGATCGAGGGCCAGGCCTATGTGACCATCGCCCAGCAGGTGAAGAACCTGCGCGTCCAGCAGGGCGGCCCTTATGCGCTGGCAGCCAATGCCCATGCCTGGCTGGCCGGCCTCGCCGATCCGACGGGCGCGGCGGTGAAGAATGCAGAGATGTGGGGCAAGGACCTCGACACAGCGGCGGCCGACTTCGCCACCGGCAATCTCTACGCCCTCACCTGGTTGCTCGCGCGCGCGCGACCCAATCCCGCCGAGCAGGCGGCGACCTTTGCCCGCTTCGCGCTGTTCGTGCAGGGCAAGGCCTGGATCGGCACGCGCTGTCTCGATATCTCCAGGGTCGCCGCCGTGATTGACGCGCCGGCCAAGGTTGAGAGTTGCAAATAGACTGATTGTCTCGCGGCAAGGTTTTGGCCAAGCTGTCCTTGATACACTTGGGGGGTAGGAATGGTGCCTAAGCGCATCGGCATTCTGCTGGTTCACGGAATCGGCACGCAAAAACCGAACGAGCACCTGGTCAACGAATCGCGCAACATAATCGCGGCGATAGGCGAACAGGTCGAGACGATAACGGTGAGCTCGGAGCCGCAGATCGCCGACAAGGTTCCGACCCATTTCGTTCCCGACTTATTCAACAACATGGTCCGGGTCGAGGCCAAGACCAAGGCCGGGCAGGAATATTGCTTCGAGTTCAACGAAGTATACTGGGCCGATCTCGGTGAGGCGCCTACGCTGCCACGACAGATCAGCTTCTGGTTCTGGGCGCTCTCGATGTGGACGGTGGCGGGTCGTGAGTTCTCGCCGTTGAGCGGCCTTCAGCACAAAATGTACCTTCCCGTCTCTCGCCTCAGGTGGTTCGACCGCCTCATGCTGGCCTTTCTGGGCGCGCTCTTCTTTCTGGGCGCGGGAACGGTCGGCTTGCTTAATATGATCTTCGACCGTCTCAAGCTGCCACGTATCCCGATCTCAGATTTGCTGACCTCATATGTCGGCGACGTCATGCTGTACACGCAGCCAAAACGCGACGGCGACCCAACAGCGGCAGAACTCGGTCAGCCGCCGCGCGTGGAAATTCGCGCGCGCATGGTTGCTGCCATGGTCGAGTTCGCCCAACGCGACTACTGTCGCTGGTACATTGTCGCCCACAGTCTTGGAACCGTGGTCGCCTATAACGGCCTGATGGAAACCGAGGCCGCCTTGCCGAACTATTTGAGCAGGAGTCGCTGGGCAGGCCTCAAGGGATCGGGCCTCGCCGCGACGGCCACTGAGAATGCTCCGGATTCCATGCTGCCAAGACGGCCTCCGTGGCTTGAGGAGAAAGACGTCATCAGCCGTAAGAACTTGTTCGACAAACTGCAAGGCTTCGTGAGCTACGGCTCGGCCATCGGCAAGTTCAACGGTATGTGGCCGATCATAGTGCCGGCCAATTGCGACGAATTCGTTTTCCCCGGAACCTTCAAATGGATCAACATCTACGACTGGACAGATCCCGTTGCCGGCCCCCTCGAGGCCTTCACAACCGACAAACATGGCCTTTGGAACGGCACACGGCAGGGCCCAAAACGGACGCCCTTGATCTCCGCAGACGGCAGCAAGAGCGCAGCGAAGATTGCGATGAGCATTTCGTACAAGGCGGGCCCGATGTGGCTTTACAGCCATCTTCAGTACCTGACCTACATTTCCCGAGCGTTCAAACGGCCGCCACACCTCTTAGCCCTCACTATCGCCACTTGGTTGCATACAGGCACGTACCCGGACAAAGATTTTGAAAAGATGAAGAAGGCGGCGCCGTGCGCGTTGCCACGGCGGTTGATGGCAATCTCCGAACTTGGCGCCATCAGCATTGGGGTGTGGCTGCTGACGGCGTTCCTTCTATGGAAGCTCGTCGCACGCAATTGGGTGCTGGCTTTGGCAGATCGGCGGCTGTTTGCAGGCGCTGCGGTCGCAATTGTCGTGGCAGTGATATGCAACGTGTTCATCGAAATGAAGATTGCCCGGTCACGGGGCGCGCGCGTCATGTTCGTTGCGATAGTTGCCGTCGCGTCTTGTTTTGGAGGATTTTACCTGTCTCCTGAACTGAGACCGATCGCCGAATGTCTCAAACTGTGCCTGAATTCGTGTCTACACGAAGTTCACGTCTTTGCCGCGGAGCACGTGCTGGCTGGCCAGTGGATGGCGTCGCTGCTGATCGGGTTGCGCGATTTTCTCCTACAGCACGTGGACGCCGTCAGGGTGTCACTAGGGCTGCTGTTCGCAACGACCCTGCTGATCGTCATCCTGGGCATCCTGCGCTGGCTGTTCCAGCCCCTGCCGGTTCAGGATGAGACGGGAAAAGGGGGCGCACCTTAGGTCTTTCCGATGGGCAGTCTTGGCAATCCGCCCAGGAAGGCGGATCATCGTTGCATGCCGTACGAGACGATCCAGGTCCGCAAGCTCACCCCGGCGATCGGCGCGGAGATTTCCGGCGTCGACCTCGCAGCTCCTCTTTCCAACCGGCAAGCGAGCGAACTGCACGATGCGCTGATGGCGCATCAGGTGATCTTCTTCCGTGACCAGCACCTGTCGGTCGACCAGCACAAGGCGTTCGGCCGGCTGTTCGGCGAGTTGCTGATCCATCCCGCGGCCAAAGCCGAGATCGAAGGACATCCCGAGATCCGCGTTGTCCATGCCGACGAGAATTCCAAGAACGTGACCGGTGAGGTCTGGCACTCCGACATGTCGTGCGAACCCGAGCCGCCGATGGGCTCGATCCTTTACCTGCACGAAAACCCGTCGTCCGGCGGCGACACCGCCTTCGCCAACATGTATCTCGCCTATGAGACGCTTTCCGAGCCGATCAAGCTTCTGTGCGAGGGACTCTCGGCGCTGCATACCAGCGCGCATGTCTATTCACGCGGCGCCTACACCAAATCCGACAAGAGGTTTCCCGAGGCGGTGCATCCCGTGGTGCGCAGCCATCCGGTGACGGGCGCCAAAAGCCTGTTCGTCAATCGCGGCTTCACCACCCGAATCATGGAACTGAAGAAGGCCGAGAGCGATGCGCTGCTCTCGATGCTACTGCGCCATGCCGAGACGCCGGAATTCCAGTGCCGCTTTCGCTGGGACCGCCACTCCATCGCCTTCTGGGACAATCGCTGCGCCGTGCACCGCGCCACGTTCGACTATCACCCGCAGGTCCGCCACGGCCACCGGGTAACCATCCGCGGCGACAAGCCTTTCCTGCAGGCATGAAAAAGGGGCGCCGAGCGCCCCTTTCCCGATCTTGCGTGCGTGACGACTACTCTGCCGCGATCTGGCTGTGCACGAACTTCTTGGCGTCGAAATCCTCGGCGACCTTGAGGTCATTGCCCAAGAGCTTCTCGACGTCGATTTTGGCGTATTCCATCACGCCCATGTCGCCCAACGCCTTTTGCACCTTCGGCCCGAACAGGCCGATCTCCTTGAGGATCGGTACGATGCGGGTGAACAGCCGCGTGCGGAACTGCTGCATCGCGCCCGACTCGTAGGCGTACTTCATGAGCTGGTCGACCGGCAGGCCAGACCGCTGCCACACTTCGGCCTGGTTGAAGCGGTCGCGCATGAAATAGAGCGCCTCGACGGTGAACTCCTCGCGCTCGCCGCGTTCGGCGTCGGAGAGGTGCGGATAGTATTCGCGCAGCGCCATGCGGCCGAAGGTGACGTGACGCGCCTCATCTTGCATGACGTAAGCGTTGACCGAGGCGGCCAGGTTGTTCTTGGCGCTGTCGCGGATGCGCTGGAAGGCGGCGAGCGCCAGACCTTCGATCAGTACCTGCATGCCGAGATAGGTCATGTCCCAACGGCGGTCGGTCAGCGTCTGCTCGAGCAGGTTCTTCAGCGACTCGGTGATCGGATAGGCCTGCTTGAACTTCTCGTGAATCAGCCGCTTGTAGCTCTCGACGTGGCGCGCCTCGTCCATCACTTGGGTTGCGGCATAGAACTTGGCGTTCATGTCCGGCACCGTGTTGACGATCTTGGCGGTGGCGATCAGCGCACCTTGCTCGCCGTGCATGAACTGGCAGATCGAATGGCACTGCAGGTTGAAGCGCAGCCACTCCCTTTCCTTCTCGGTCATCTTGTCCCAGATCGGCGAGCCGTAGATCGGGATCGTCTCGTCGGCCATGCCCATCGGGTTACCTTCGAACAGCTCCTGCGACCAGTCGATGCGGGTCGACGTGTCCCACTGCTGCTGCTTGCCCTTCTCATAGAGGTTCAGCAGATCGGTGGAACCGGCATCGT
>PLYQ01000065.1 GCA_003153415.1 Rhodospirillales bacterium
CAATTGACCGGAATCTGCTCTAGTGTGGCCTACATCACCCATGTGGCGCCCTTCTATTGCCTGTTCGGGCTGGGCCTGGCGCTGTACTTCGCCAGTCAAGGCGCGGGCCGCATGACGGTGCCGTTCATGGCCGGTGTCGCCCGCCTGGTCGTGACAACGACCGCCGGCTGGCTCGCCGTCGAGAAACTGGGCTTGGGTCTCGATGGCCTCTTTGCCGCGATCGCGCTCGGGATCGCGGTTTATGGCTGCGCGATCGCCGGGCCTCTGTTGGTCGCGCCGTGGCGAGCGAGGAGTAGCGCGGTAGATCGGAACCCCATTCTGTGAAAATGTCTCCCTAATGATTTCGCGTCGAACTCTGTTGGGTGGGCTGGCCGGTTTGACGGTGACCGGATGCGGCGGAAGGCCGCCCAAGGGCTCCGGGTTCGATCGCGCTCCACCTCCCTCTACGACGTCGTCGTGGCGTCCGGCCGCACCCGGGATCGATGCGGTGATCGACATCAGCCACAACGTCACGGTCAGCGACTTCGGCGCGGTACGCCGCAGCGGCATCCTGGCCGTCATGCACAAGGTGACCGAGGGCGGTGACTGGTTCGATCCGTCCTACGCGCCGCGGCGTGCCCAGGCCGAGGCGGCCGGGCTGCTGTGGGGCGGCTTCCATTACGGCACGCGGCAATATTCGGGCGAGCGGCAGGCCGCGGCCTTCCTGTCGGCCTGCCAGCCGGGGCCGGCGACCTTGATGGCGCTCGACCTCGAGCCGAATGACGGCAACCCGGGCAACACCATGAGACTGGCCCAGGCCGAGGCCTTCGTGCAGGCCGTGCAGCAGGCAACGGGACGGCTGCCGCTCGTCTATACCCATCCGGCGTGGGCCAATGGCGGGAAATCTGGCCGCCGCCGCGTCACTCTCGGCGAGCCGGTCACGCCTCATTCCATCCTGGCGCGCTGCGACCTGTGGCTAGCCGACTATCGCGAGGAGCCGGAACTGCCCTATGCCTGGGCCGATAAAGGCTGGCGGCTCTGGCAGTATGTCGCCAACGAGAGCGAGAACGACACGGCCTACGGCGCCCAGCCACGCGCCATTCCCGGCATTACCCACTGCGACCGCAATCTGTTCGCCGGCGATGAGGCCGCGCTCTATCGCTACTGGAAGGGCACCGCGCGAAGGGCGTAGTTCGTACTTGCCCGCCTCGGCGAAGGCGCCGACAGAGGGTTCATGCCGCAGCCGTCATTCCTCGCCGGACGGTTTGCGCCCCATCGCATCTTGCCCGGCTGGCTGGGCGAGGCGCAGGCGACCCGCTTGTTGGCTTTCAGCCTGGCCGCCGAGGCGCGCTTTACGCCGACCAAGCTCAACGACCATGGTGTGGGCCGCCTCGATGCCGTGGTACGTCAGTCCTCAGTCCTGAAGGACCTCGGCGCCTTCGCCCGCCCGTTGCGCCGCAAGGCGCTGGCCTTGCAGTCAGCCCTCGAGACGGCATTCGACATGGCGCACACGCCGGCCAACAGCACGCAGATCGAAATGGTGGCGCATGGCGACGGCGCCTTCTATCAGCCGCACACCGACACCTACACCGGCGACGAATACACGCCGGGCGGCCGCCGGCGCCTGACGATGGTTTACTATCTCCATCGCCAGCCGCGTCGCTTCACAGGCGGACGGCTGCGGATGTTCGACCTCGCCGGCGAGCAGTCGATCGAGATCGAACCGACACACGACAGCCTGCTCGTCTTCCCGTCGTCGGCGCGCCATGAGGTGGAGACAATCTCGTGTCCCGACGGCGCCTTCGCCGACAGCCGCTTCGCGGTGAACATCTGGCTGTGCGGCTGACGCTCCAGGGTACTCGACGCCCTTCGCCGATCAGTGCGGCAACTCGAACCTCACACCCGCCCGGGCGAGGCCGCCGCCCAGAGCCACCGCCGCGCCGTCGGCGCGCCAGCAGGCGGCGCCGGTCATGCTGCCGTCGTCGTGGAACTGGATGGCGTTCATGCCGCCGGCCACGGTCGGCATGACCTGCAGCTTGTGGCCGCGTGCCTCCAGTCCTTTGCGCACGGTATCAGGAATGCCGTGCTCGACTTCCAGCACGGGACCTTCGGTCCAGATCCGCGGCGCCTCCACCGCCTCCTGAAGCTCCATGCCGTGGTCGATCAGGTTGATCAGCGCCTGCAGCGCCGAGGGGAAGATCTTGCGGCCGCCGGGCAGGCCCAGCGCATAGGCCACCTTGCCGTCGCGCAGCGCCATCATCGGCGACATCGAGGTCGTGACCCGTTTGCCCGGCTCGATCGACAGAGCGTTGCCGCGCCGCGGATCAAAGTTGTTCATGTAGTTGTTGGGGATCATGCCGGTGCCGGGCACGATGAAGCGCGCGCCGAACAGGCTGTTGATGGTCTGCGTGGTGTTGACCACGTTGCCTTTGCCGTCGGCCGCGGTGAGATGCGTGGTGTCCGAGCCTTCGGCCGCCGCGAGGCCGCTGTTCAATCCACTCGTCCAGCGGCTCGCGCGTGCCATGTCGAGGCCGGCGCGGCGCTGGTCGGCATAGGCTCTGGAAACGATGCGCTCGACCGGCACCTTGACGAAGTCCGGATCGCCGCTCGCCTCGGCCCGGTCGGCGAAGGCGATCTTCAGTACCTCAGCCAGGAGATGCAGCGTGTCCACCGTGGCGAAGCCCAGCGCTTTGACATCGTAGCCTTCGAGGATGTTCAGCATCTGCGCGATGTGCACGCCCGAGGCGGCGGGCGGCGGCGGCCCGAGGATTTCCCAGCCGCGATAGCGGCCGCGGATCGGCGGGCGCTCGAACACCTTGTAGCCGGTGAGGTCATCGCGGCTTACGAACCCGCCGGTCTTTTCCATGCATTCGACCAACAGGTCGCCGAGCGGGCCACCATGAAGTGCCGCCTCGCCCTGCTGCGAGACCAGGGTCAGCGCCTCGGCGTAGTCGGCCTGGACGAGGCGCGCGCCTGCCTTGAGCGGCGTGCCGCCGGGCATTAGGCGGGTCGCGGCGAGCCTATCCTTCGCAAGGTCGGGTGCCGCGGTCGCGATACAGTCGGCGAGATAAGGCGTGACGGCAAAGCCGCGCGCGGCGTGGCGGATCGCGGGTTGCATCACGTCGCTGAGCGGCATCGTGCCGTAGCGCTGGAGCGCCAGGCACCAGGCGCGGAGCGAGCCTGGGGCGGCAACTGACTTGGGGCCGACCAAATTCTCCTGGCCCTCGACGTCGTAGATCTCCGGCGCAGCGCCGGGAACCGGCCGGTACATGTCGGGATGGCCGGTGCGCGGCACGGCGCTCATGCCGTCGAGGATGCGGTGGCTGCCGTCGGCCAGGCGGATATGGCAGGTCGTGCCGCCGATCAGGCCCACCATCATCGGCTCGACCACGGTCAGCGCAAACTGGGTGGCGACGGCGGCGTCGATGGCGTTGCCGCCGGCGGCCAGCATCTCCATGCCGGCGGCGGAGGCAAGCGGATGGTTGGAGACGACCATGCCGCTGCGACCATGTGCCGGCTGCTTCTCACAGGCGAAGAGTGTGCCTGCCCGCTCCCGCCAATTCGACTTGCCCATGCTCTGCTATCCCCCCGCTTCTTGGCGTTTCCCGTCGGGGAAATGTCGCATGTGGCGCGGCGACGTGCCACCTCGGGGTGCCGCTTGATGCAGGGCCGAAGTCCGCTCAGGATGAGCCCATGGAAGCGTTGAGCATTCTGTTGCCCGTGTTCGGAATCTTCATTCCGGCATTGCTGTTGCCCGGACCCGATTTCATCGGCGTCGTGCGCTCGTCGATGACCCGCGGCGCGTCGGCTGGACTGCGCACGACCCTCGGCGTTTCGGTTGGCTTGGGCATGTATGCAACGCTCAGCCTGCTCGGTCTGTCGGCCGTGCTGATCGAATATCAGTGGCTGACCTGGGCGGTCCGGCTGATCGGCGGGGCCTACCTTGTCTATCTCGGCATCAGGCTGCTGCGCGCCAAGCCGCTCGACTTGAACGACCAGGACGTTCGAACTCCGGTAAGAGGCAACGCCTTCGTGTTCGGATTTGTCGTTACCTTGACCAATCCCAAGGCGATCGTGCTGTTTGCCAGCGTCTTCGCCACGGCCGTGACCGCCAGCACGCCGGCGTGGCTGATGGCCCTCATGATCGGCCTGGTCATGCTGAGTTCGGTCGTCTGGTATTCGATCGTCAGTCTTTTCATGTCATCGGCGCCGGTCATGCGCCGCTTCCAGCACGCCCGCCATTGGATCGAAAGAGCGGCGGGCGTGTGCTTTGTCGCCATCGGATTGCGCATCCTGGTCGACGCCCGCAACCCGGTCGCTTCGCCGTAACTCAGCAGAGGCTGGTTACCCGCGCAGCACCTTGCCGGCTTTCGCTTCGGTGAGCTTGCCCTGCTCCCAGGTGATCGCGCCGTTGACGACGGTGTATTCGACGCCCTTGGACGGCATGACGATGCGCTTGGCGCCGCCCGGCAGGTCGTAGCGGCGCTCGCCGTGGTTGGACGAGCCGATGGCCGCCGGATCGAAGATCGCCACGTCGGCCGGCGCGCCCTTGGAGAGGCGGCCGCGGTCCTTCAGGCCAAACAGATCAGCGGGATCGGAAGTGAGCTTGCGCACGCCCTCTTCCAGGGTGATCGCTTCCTTCTCGCGCACCCAGGTGCCGAGCAGATAGGTCGGGTAGCCGGCGTCGCACAGCATGTCGACGTGCGCGCCGCCATCGCCCAGCGCCATCAGGATGGATTTGTTGTTCAAAAGCTCACGCATGCGGTCCTCGCGCGTGTTCCACGAGGCCATGGTGAGTTCGCAGTCGAGGTTGTCGGCCAGCACCAGGTCGAGGAAGGCGTCGACGCCGTCCTTGCCCTGCTCCTTGGCGATGTCGGCGATCGGCCGGCCTTCGAGAGACTTCAGCGCAGGGTTCTTGACGGCGTAGACGCCGATGCGGCCCCAGTTGCCGAAGCCCGTCGGGTTCTTGAGGTCGTGGCGGAACTGGTTGCGGAACGCCGGGTCGGCATAGACGACCTTCTGCGCCGCTTTCGAAGTATCGGCGAATACCCGCTTCCACGACGGGAAGGCGGCGAAGGAGAAGGGGTTGTGCATGTCGACTTCGCGCGTCAGCGGCAGCGGCGAGGTCTGCGGCCGGGCGCCCTTGGCGATCATCGGCGCGGCGCGGCGCAGCGTGTCGCGCACCGCCTCGGGAATGTCGTCGCGGTCGAACAAAGCGATGAAGGTGACCGGCCGGCCGCTCTCGGTCAGCAGGAAGTCGAGCAGCTCGCACTGGTCCTGCTCGAGCACGCCGACCTGGCGGGTCAGCGCGATCTCGATCGCGCCCTTGCCGCGCTTCTTCAGCTGGTTGGCATAGGCCTTCAACTCCTCGCGACTGGCGTTGCGGCAGGCCAGCGGCTTGCCCTCGAAGCCCAGATGCTGGTTGAGCGTGGTTGAAGAGAAGCCGAGCGCGCCCGCGTCCATCGCCTCGCCGATCAAGCCGGCGATCTTCGCAGTCTCTTCGGCGTTGGCAGCGCGCTCTATCGAGGCCTCGCCCATCACGAAGTGACGGAATGGCGTGAGCGGCGCGATGAACGCAAGATTGAGCGACGGCTTGCGGGCGGCGGCGGCGTCCATGAATTCCGGGAAGGTCTCCCAATCCCATGTAATGCCCTTGTTCAGCACGTCGAAGGGAATGCCCTCGACGTTCACCAGATCCTTCATGGCGACCTCGCGTGTCTCGGGCTTGCAGGGCGCGATACCGACGCCGCAGTTGCCCATCACCACCGAGGTGACGCCGTGCCACGACGAGGGTGTGACCGCGCCGTCCCAGCAAATCTGCGCGTCGTAGTGGGTGTGCGGATCGACGAAGCCCGGCGCCACGACCAGGCCATCGGCGTCGATGGTGCGCTTGGCGCCCTCGGTCACCTTGCCGATCTCGGCCACCTTGCCACCCGAGATCGCGACGTCCGCCTGGTAGCGCTTGGCGCCCGTACCGTCGACCACGATGCCGTTCTTGATGACAAGATCGTAGCTCATCGATTCCTCCCGAGAACCCTTGGCGTCAGGGGCTCACGGTACTCCCCCCGACCCGCACGGTCACTCGTGATGTCTGGACACCAGCGGCAGGTTGAAGGTGGCGCGGTCACCCGGAATTTCGGGAGGCAGTGGGGCGAAGGGCGAACCGGCCCGCAGCCCGTCCATGACGCCCTTGTCGAGCGCCGGATAGCCGCTCGATATAGCGATGCTGGCCTCGAGCAGCCGGCCGTCGCGCGCGATCGTGATGCGCGCCACGGTGGTGCCCTGCTCGACGTTGGCGCTCGCCTGGTAGTGGTAGTTCATGACCTTGCGCACGACCTGCCAGAGATAGACGTCTTGCGCCCGGCCGCGGTTGACGACATCGGCCGGGTTTACCAGCGGTGACGGCGCTGGCACCGCGGCCTGGCTGTCGGGCGCCGGACGGTGCGGCTGCGGCGCGAGCGGCGACGGACGAGGCTGCGGCTGGGGTGGCGGTGGGGTCGGCTTGGCCTGCGGCTGTGGCGGCGGGGGGGTTGGCTTGGCCGGCGCCACCGTCGGCGGCGGCGGCGCTGCCCTGGGGCTTTCGAGCGGCTTGGCCGTCGATGGCGGCGGCGGTGGCGCCCACCGCGGCATCAGGGGTGGCGATCACGACGATGTCGGCTCCGGCGGCGGCGGCGGTCACGACATCACCTCGACCGAGCGCGCCAAGCACCTCGTATCCCCCGACGGCACGGAGCGCCGCCATCAACGATTGACCGGCCCTTCCCGGACCGATCACACGGACTGTGGTCACCGGACCCCTTTCGACGTTCCGGCCCCATGGGGTGCCGTTCGCGTCAGAGAATCTCCTTCGGACGGTCAGAGTGTACCCACGTTGGCCACTTCTCCACCAGAGGTTTCCAATTCGGCCGGTCCGGCCAGGTCAGGAGCCAGGTCGGCCAGGGGGGCGACCACGAATCGCCGTTCCCACATCCGCGGGTGGGGCACGGTCAGATCGGGGTCGTCCAGGGTGACGCCGTCGATCCACAGCACGTCGACGTCGAGGGTGCGCGGGCCCCACCGGACGGTCCGCACCCGACCGGCCGAGGCCTCGAGCCGGTGGCACTCGGTCAGGAGGCGGTAGGCGTCGAATCGGGGAGGCAGGGCCAGCTCCACCACCACATTGAGGTAGGGGCCCTGGTCCTCGGGACCCCCCACCGGTTCGGTCTCGTAGACGGGCGAAACCGCGGTGACGGGCACCCCGGAACCGCCGCGCAGCTGGTCGACGGCCCGGCGCAGGTGGGCCCACCGGTCACCGAGGTTGGAGCCGAGGCCCACGAAGGCCCGGGTCGAGGAGGGCTCGGACAGCGACGAGGTCATCGCGATCGGGTGATGCGCACGCCCACGGTCGACAGGTCGGCGGGCAGGGGGGGTTGCAGCTTGCGCACCGACAGGGTCACCGCCTGCACCCGGCTGTCGACGGCCAACACCTCGTCGGCCGCGGCGGCGGCCAGCGCCTCGAGGAGCACGAACGACTTGCCCCCTTCCACCACCGCGGCGATGCGATGGATCACGGCGGCGTAGTCGACGGTGTCGGCCAGATCGTCGCTCGAGCCGGCATCGACCATGGACACGACCAGGTCGGCATCGACCTCGAAGGGCTGGGCGCGGGCGCGTTCCTCGGCAAGGACCCCGTGGGTCCCGAGGAGTCGAAGCCCTCTGATCTCGATCCGGTCGGGCTGGGGCTCGCTGACCGTAGCCACCCTTCAGTTCCCGGCTGGGCCCGAGTCAGGGTCTACGGCCACCGGCGCCAGCTGACTAGCCACCACCACCAGCTCGCGGCCGGAGGGGCCCATCTGATGGCCGATCATGTGCTCTAGCACGGTGACCGCTTGGGGCCCGCTGGGCAGGCGGCCCGACCACAACAGGTACCCGGCCACCACGCCCATCACCCGGTCGCCCAGCTCCTCTTGGTGCACGAGGAGGCGCTCACCGGCGGTGAGGCGGGTGTGCAGCTCCCGGAACAGATCGAGCTGCACGGCCCGGGTGTCCCCCGATTGGGGCAGCGGGAAGTGGATGCTCGGGAGCTCTTGCTCCTGGTAGGCCTGGAGGTTGTGCGACGACGGCAACAGCGAGACCACGCTGGTGAATCCCTGGACCTGCAGCCAGATGATCTCCTCTTGTCGGCGCACCTTGCGATGGTTGGGGGCAAACCCACCGGGACGCTCGCTGACGGCCAGGCGGTCCTTGATCACCCAGGTGAAGTTGCGGGGCGGGATCCCGGCCGCCCATTTGCCCTTCATGGTGCTCCAACCAGGTCGGCGCGGTTCGCATGCCCCCCGCTCGTTCCGATGAGCACCGCCGCCTGCACCGAGGCGGCCACGTCGTGGACCCTGACCATCGAGGCGCCGTGGGCCAGGGCCCAGGTGGCCGTGGCCAACGAGGCGGGGGCTCGGTCGTCGACGGGCGCCGGTGAGCCATCGGGCAACGGTGAGATCACGCCGAGGAAGCTCTTACGGCTGGTGCCCACCAGGAGTGGATAACCCATGTCGGCCAGCGCGTCCACCGCACCCAACAGGGCCAGGTTGTGCTGGACGTTCTTCCCGAAGCCGATGCCCGGGTCGATCC
>PLYQ01000186.1:0-130 GCA_003153415.1 Rhodospirillales bacterium
CGCGCAGGCGAACCAGGCGGTGTTCATGGCGCTGCTCAAGCCCGGCGACACGTTCCTTGGCATGGCACTCGACCAGGGCGGCCACCTCACGCACGGCTCGCCGGCCAACCAGTCGGGCAAGTGGTTCAAG
>PLYQ01000186.1:193-3313 GCA_003153415.1 Rhodospirillales bacterium
ACCTGATCGACTACGAGCAGATGGAGGCCGTGGCGCGCAAGGAAAGGCCCAAGCTGATCCTCGCCGGCGCCTCGGCCTACTCGCGGCAGATCGACTGGGCGCGCTTTCGCAAGGTGGCCGACGAGATCGGCGCCTATTTCATGGTCGACATNNGGCCCGCGCGGCGGCATGGTGCTGTCGAACGACGCGGAGATCGGCAAGAAGATCAACTCGGCGGTGTTCCCGGGCCTGCAGGGTGGCCCGTTGATGCACATCATCGCCGCCAAGGCGGTGGCCTTCGGCGAGGCGCTACGGCCCGACTTCAAGATCTACGCCCAGAACGTGATCGACAATGCCCGCGCGCTTGCCTCGGCGCTGACCGAGCGCGGATTGAAGATCGTCTCGGGCGGCACCGACAGCCACGTCATGCTGGTCGATTTGCGCCCCAAGAAGGCGACCGGAGTGGCGGCCGAGAAGGTGCTCGACCGGGCCGGCATCACGGTCAACAAGAACAGCATTCCGGGCGATCCGGAGAAATACACCATCACCTCGGGCGTGCGGCTGGGGTCGCCCGCCGGCACGACGCGCGGCTTCGGTGTCGCCGAGTTCCGGCAGATCGGCCATCTGTTCGCCGACGTGCTCGATGGTATCGCCAAGAACGGCCCGGACGGCGACGCCCAGGTCGAGGCACAGGTGCGCGGCAAGGTCCGCGCGCTATGTGCCCGCTTTCCAATCTACCGCGACTGAACGAGCGCCAAGACAAAACAGGGGGACGAGATGCGCTGTCCATTCTGCGGTCACGAGGACACCCAAGTTAAGGACTCGCGACCGACCGACGATAATTCCGCGATCCGCCGGCGGCGCTATTGCCCGTCCTGTGGTTCGCGCTTCACCACCTTCGAGCGCGTGCAATTGCGCGAGCTGACAGTGATCAAGAAGAACGGCCAGCGCGTGCAGTTCGACCGCGACAAGCTCGCGCGCTCGATCTCGGTGGCTTGCCGCAAGCGCCCGGTGGATCCCGAGCGGGTCGAGCGGGTGGTCAACGGCATCGTGCGCCGCCTGGAAAGTTCCGGCGAAAGCGAGATTCCCTCGACGCAGATCGGCGAACTGGTGATGGACGCGCTGCGCGCCCTCGATCCGGTGGCCTATGTGCGCTTCGCCTCGGTCTATCGCAATTTCCGCGAGGCCAAGGACTTCGAGGAGTTCATCTCCGACCTCGCCGAGACCAACCTCAAGGACTGAGGCGATGATGCGCGCGGCGCTCGCGCTGGCGCGCCGATCGCTCGGGCGCACCTGGCCCAACCCGGCCGTCGGTTGCGTGATCGTGCGTGACGGCCGGGTGGTCGCCCGCGGCCGCACCCGCGACGGCGGCCGCCCGCACGCGGAAGCCGACGCACTCGT
Organism: Rhodospirillales bacterium; assembly: GCA_003153415.1. Taxonomy (GTDB): domain Bacteria; phylum Pseudomonadota; class Alphaproteobacteria; order Reyranellales; family Reyranellaceae; genus Reyranella. The sequence goes on from PLYQ01000186.1 coordinate 1,574, forward strand.
GCAGGCGGGCCAAGCGGCGTCGGGCGCCATCGTCTACGTAACGCTCGAACCCTGCGCCCATCATGGCAAGACGCCACCCTGCGCCGATGCGCTGATCGCCGCCGGAGTGGCGCGCGTGGTCTCGGCCCTTGAGGATCCCGATCCCAGGGTAAAGGGGCAGGGCCATGCTCGGCTGAAGGCGGCAGGGATCGTGGTCGAGGTCGGAGAGGGCGCCACGGAGGCGGCCGAGATCAACGCTGGATTCCTGCTGCACACGCGCGAGAGCCGGCCGCTCTTTCATCTCAAGATGGCGACCTCGCTCGATGGTCGTATCGCCACGGCATCGGGCGAGAGCAAATGGATCACCGGGGAAGCGGCACGCGCCGACGGCCATCGGTTGCGCGCCATACATGACGCTGTTCTGGTCGGCGCCGGTACGGTCGCGGCCGACGATCCCGATCTCACCTGCCGGCTGCCGGGGCTCGCGGCCTATTCGCCGGTGCGCGTGGTTCTCGATTCCAAGGCGCGCCTTGCGCCGACATCGAAGCTCGCGGCGACCGCGCACAAGACTCCGGTGTGGCTGCTCTGCACTCCTGCCGCGCCGGCGGCGGCACGCAAGACCTTGGGCGCGCGCGGCGTCGAGATCGTCGAGGTCGCTTCGGACTCCGACGGCCGGGTCGACGTGATGGCCGCGGCGCAGGAACTCGGCAAACGTGGCCTGACCCGCGTCCTGGTCGAAGGCGGCGGTGAAGTGGCGGCCGCCTTCCTGAAGGCAAACGTCGTCGATCGTCTCAGCGCCTATCGCGGCGGCCAGCTGCTGGGTGGCGACAGCCGCTCTGCGGTCGGATCTTTGGGGCTCGAAAGGCTCGATTCCGCGCCCCGGTTCCGGCTGGTGTCGAGCCGAGTTGTCGGCGGAGACACGCTGGAAACCTGGCATAAGCAGACTTAAGTAGAATTATGTTCACAGGCATCGTCACGGATATCGGCGACATCGCCTCGGTGACCTCTGGGGGCCAGGCGGGCGACCGCCGCTTCGTGGTGCGCACCAAGTATGACCTCAAGCCGATCGCGATAGGCGCTTCTGTCGCCCATTCCGGCTGCTGCCTGACGGTGATCGAGAAGGGCGCCGACTGGTTCGCCGTCGAAGCCTCCGGCGAGACGCTGGACAAGACCCACCTCGGCGGCTGGCAGGTGGGAACGCGAATCAATCTCGAACTGTCCCTCAAGCTTGGCGACGAGTTGGGCGGCCATCTGGTGTACGGTCATGTCGATGGCATGGGCAAAATCGTCGTGATGACGCCGGAAGGCGGCAGCGTGCGTTTCACCTTCGAGGTGCCGGATGAATTGGCACGTTTCGTCGCGGTCAAGGGTTCCGTTGCCGTCGATGGGGTGTCGCTGACGGTAAACGAGGTTACGGGCAGCCGCTTCGGTGTGAACGTCATTTCACATACCCAGGCGGTAACGACGCTCGGGCAGGCCAAAGTCGGCCAGCGGGTCAACCTTGAGGTCGATATGCTCGCGCGTTACGTTGCACGACTGTTGGAGTACCCAAAATCATGAGCGCGCTCGAAAAGGACGCCTGGCGAGTCACCTTCTCTGAAGTGAAGGCGGCGGCCGAGGACATCATCGAGGAAGCCCGCAAGGGCCGGATGTTCATCCTTGTCGACGACGAGGATCGCGAGAACGAGGGCGATCTGGTGATCCCCGCCCAATGGGCAACGCCCGAGGCCATCAATTTCATGGCCAAGCACGCCCGCGGCC
>PLYQ01000341.1 GCA_003153415.1 Rhodospirillales bacterium
TGTTCGCGCGCGAGCTGCAGGGCAAGGGCCGCAACGAAGCTCTGGCCTTCGCCCGCCAGGCGCACGCCGCCCTTCTGGTCGTGCTGCTGCCTTTCACGGTGCTGCTGATTCTCGCCATGCCCGGCGTGATGACGCTGCTGGCACCCGGCATGCGCCACGACGCACCTACCTTCGCCCTGGCCGTCGAGTTCGGCCGCATCACCTTCCCCTATCTCGTCTTCATCTCGCTGGCCGCGCTTTACGGCGGCGTGCTGAACAGCATCGATCGCTTCGCCCATGTTGCCGCCACGCCGGTCCTGCTCAACCTGGCGCTGATCGGCGCGGTGCTGGGGTTGACGCCGTTCCTGCCCAATTCGGGTTATGCCGCCGCCATCGGCGTCGCGGTCGCGGGCCTGCTGCAATGGCTGTGGCTGTTGATCGCTTGCGCCCGCGCCGGTGTGGGCATGAGACTGGTACGGCCGCGCTGGACGGCAAGAGTGGCCCGGCTGGTCAAGCTCGCGACGCCGGTCGCCATCGGCGGCGGCGTGCAGCAGATCAGCGTCATGCTCGACGTGGTGTGGGCCTCGTTGCTCCCCGTCGGCACCATCTCGGCGCTGTACTACGCCGATCGCATCGCGCAGCTGCCGCTGGGCGTGGTCGGCATCGCCATCGGCACGGCGCTGCTGCCGCTCCTGGCCCGTCAGTGGCGCGCCGGGCAACACGACGCGGCAATGGCCAACCAGAACCGAGCCGTCGAGGTCGGCCTGCTGTTCAGCCTGCCGGCGGCACTGGCGCTGTGGATGCTGGCCGAGCCCATCATCCGTGTCCTGTTCGAACGCGGCCANNGCCCGGGAAGACACCCGCTTGCCGCTCTACGTGGCGATTGCCGCGATCGCCGCCAACGTGGCACTCAACCTCGTCTTTCTGTTCGGCACGTCGCTCGCCCAGGTCGGCATCGCGCTTGCCTCCTCGCTGTCGGGTTGGCTGAACGCCGCACTACTGGCGGCGCTGTTGTTGCGGCAACGTCATTGGGTGCCAGACAGACGATTGGAGCAGCGCTCGATCCGTTTCGCGGCGGCCACCGTCGGCATGGGAGCGGCACTGCTACTCGGCATGCTGGCCCTGGCATCGCCGCTCGCCCACGCCGACCTGGCCGGTGTCGGCGCGCTGTTCGGTCTCTGCCTGCTGGGCGGGCTCTTCTATGGCGGGCTTGGCGCGCTGATGGGCGTCATCAACCCGACGGAGCTCCGGTCAAGGCTGCGCCGGCGGCCCGATCTCAAACCAGCCGTCCCAGACGAACAACCGTGACGCCTGGCCTGAGCGGCCGGTTGATCGAAGGCATCACCAGCACGCAGTTGTCGTAGGGCGTGGTCACCGGCTCGCCCTCGTCGTGGCCCAGCACGGTGCCGGCTTTGGCGATCAGCTCCTGGCCCTCGAAGCGCCGGGCCGGCTTGAAGCCGCCGCGCTTGGTGGCGACAGCATGGGTCACCTGGACGACGCGCTGCGGACCGGATGGCGACTGCTTCCAGCCCGCCGGCAGGTCGCCTGGCTCGACGATGCCGCTCTCGGCCAGGAAACGCGCCGTCACATCCTTCGCGACGGTGACCGAAGAGGCGCGCCAGTGCTGGCCGGTCTCGATCAATAAAGCAGTCTTGCCGCTCTTGGGATCGCCGAACGCGCCGTAATCGCGCATGCGCATGCCGGCGGCGTGGCCGCGGTCGCGCACGATGTCGACAGGAGTGCCAACCTTCTTCGCTAGCTCCACTCCCCGGTCGAGCGGCCCGCACAGCATCAACGGAACGCAATCGTCGTGCATGGAATGAAGGTCGAGCAACAGGTCGGCGCGTTCGACGAACGGCTTCACGACCTGCGCCCGCCTGGTCTCCAGCGTGGTGGCCGGCTGGTCGAGACGGCCCCAGGTGCGGTTGAAATCCTCCTCGATCATGCGCGACTTGAAGGGGTTCTTGGGGTCGAAGCCGAGATAAGCCTCGATGTTGTTGAAGGAGAAGATCAACGTGCCGCTGCGCGGCTTCAGCCCTGAAGCGAGCAGCGCGTCGACCACGATCGCGCCCGACACCTCGTTGCCGTGGGTGAGTGCGGCCACCATTACCGTCGGACCCGATTTGCCGCTGTCGCGCACATGGATGTAGGGCGCGGGACCGCCGGTCTCCCAGCGCCGCAGTTCGGGGAAGGCGTATTCGATCGGCGGATTGTCGGACATGGGCAAGAACCGTCAGAAAGCTGAAGCAACTGCTCCGCAAGCTACACTGCACAAAGCCACATCACCAAGGACGGCAATCGCGGACAGCGGGAAAAAGTATCGGTAAGGTCCCATCGTCGGGAGAAGGTCGGGGCGGGGGAAGAAATGACGCGTACCAGGTACCGGTGGTTCATCGTCTTCCTTTTGTTCGCGATCACCGTCGTGAACTACATCGATCGGTCGGCCATTTCCTACGCCATCCCGGCGATGCAGCGTGAGCTGGGACTGTCGCCGACCGACACCGGCACCATCCTGGGCGCCTTCGGGCTGGGTTATGCCGTCACCACCCTGATCGGCGGCTTTGCCGTCGACCGCTATGGCGCACGCATAGTGCTCACGGTCGCGGCCATCCTGTGGAGCCTGTCGATCGGATCGACCGCGCTCGCCGGCGGCTTTGTCGTCCTTTACGCGGCGCGCGTGCTGCTGGGCGTCTCGGAAGGTCCCAACTTTCCCGCCCTCACCGGCGCCGTCAGTCACTGGCTGTCGCCGCACGAGCGAGCGACCGCGCTGGCCAACGCTTTGTTCGCCGTGCCGCTGGCACTGGCCATCGGCGGGCCGATCGTCACGCAACTGCTCGGCTGGCTTGACTGGCGACTCACCTTCGCGGCCCTGTTCGTGCTGTCCGCCGCCTGGGTGCCGCTATGGTATTTCCTGTTCCGAGACGATCCGGCCGACTCGCGCTTCGTCAACAAGGCCGAACTCGCCCATATTCGCACCAGCGACCCCTCGGTTTCCGCCGCGCCGCATTCCGTCCTCAAATCCTGGCCCGAGCCCGGCGTGCTCCGCACGCTGCTCACCAACAAGACGCTGCTCGCCAATTACTGGGCCTTCTTCGTCTTCGGCTATTTCCTGTTCTTCTTCATGACCTGGCTGCCGAGCTATCTCGAGCGGACCTATGGGCTCAACCTGCAGGCGGTCGGCCTGTTCACGGTGCTGCCCTGGCTCGCCGCCGCGGCCGTGCTGTGGCTGCTCGGCCGCTGGTCGGACCATCTCCTGAAGACCACAGGCCGCCTGCGCGTCGCCCGCTCCTATCTCATTGCCGGGAGTCAGTTCATCGCAGCTCTCGCGGTCATTCCCGTGGCGCTCACCAACAACCTCACGGTGGCCATCGCCGGCATCACCGTGGCGGTCGCCGCCTCGATGGGCGCCAACGCCGCCTACTATGCGGTGAATGTCGATATCGTGCCGCGCCGGGCGGCGACGGCTCTCGGCATCATGGATTTCGCTTTCGCCATCGCCGGCTTCCTGGCCCCCGTCATTACCGGCTGGGTGCTGGGCCTGCGCGGCTCGTTTGCCGACGGCTTCCTGTTGATGACGGCGCTGGCCCTGTCCTCGGTGCTGGTCGTGCTGCTGTTCCACCATCCCGACAGGGATCGCGAGGGGCCGGCGCCGGCGGCTTGATCAGAGCTGAGTCCTCTCAGCTGTCCCGGTACCAGTTCGGCAGATCCCAGGTGTTGTTGTCCCAGCCGGTGAGTTCGACCACGAGTTTGTTGCTCACGGCCGCGGCGCCGAGTCGGGCGACGACGGGGATCACGACGACGTTGTTGATCACCAGCTCGTTCAGTTTGATCAGCAGGGCGGCGCGCTTGATCGGATCGAGCTCGACCTGGGCTGCCTTGTGGGTGTCGTCGTACTCCTTGCTCTGCCAGCGCGTGATGTTGCGGCCCTGCCACTTGTTGTCCTTGGTCGCCACCTCCCACGAACAGAACTGGCGCAGAAATAGCTCGGGATCGGGCTGGCTGCCGTTATTGTACATCTGCAGGTCGGCGTAGAACTTGGTGTAGGTGTCAGGGTTGGCGACGTCGGACGAGAAGAACACCGACGCCACCACCGCCTTGACCTCGATGTCGATGCCGGCCTTCTGGCAGGCCTGCTTGACGATGGCCTGGTTCTTCTGGCGCGGCTGGTTGATTGAGGTCTGGTAGACGAATTTCAGCTTCTTGCCGTCCTTGGCGCGGATGCCGTCGGCGTCCGGCTTCCAGCCGGCCTTGTCGAGGATGGCGATGGCCTTGTCGATGTTGAATTCGTACTTCGTCGTCTTGGAGGCGAAGCGATCCGGGTTGTTGATGAAGTTCGCGGTGGCCACTCCGGTGCGGCCGTAGATGTGCTTCTCGACCGAGTCCTTGTCGACCAACAGCGACAGCGCCTGACGAACCGCTGTATCGGACAAAATCGGGTGCTTGGTCTTGACGCTCGAGCGTTCGCCGTCGACCTCAGTCCAGGGATCGGTGGTGTTGAGCTGGATGTGCTCGATACCGCCGCCCTTGGAGAGGACGATCCTGCCCTTGCCGCCTTTTTCCAGACGCAGGAGAATCTCGTCCTCGACCTGCATGTTCCAGCCGAAGTCGAACTCGCCGGTCTGCAGCACGGCGCGCGCCGCCGAGACTGCGTCGCCGCCGCCCTTCATCTCGATCGCGTCGAAATGGGGCCGGTTCTCCTTGTGGTAATTCGGATTAATCACCCCCGAGACCATGTCGCCCGGCTTGAAGTCCTTGAACATGTAAGGTCCGGTGCCGACCGGCTTGAGGTTGGTCGGCGCGTCGCGCGACCGGTCGCCTATGAAGTCGGCGAACAGATGCTTGGGAATGATGCAGCCGACCGCGGCCACGAAAGTATCGGCCCAATACGGCGTCGGCTGGGCGAATTTCACGACCACCGTGTAGGGATCGATCTTCTCGACGGTGACGTCCTTGTAGGAGCCGCTGGTGACCGCAGCCGTCCCCGGATGGCGGGCGTATTCCCAAGTGAAGACGACGTCGTCGGCGGTGAAGGGTTTGCCGTCGTGCCACGTCACGCCCTTCTTGAGCTTCCAGGTCACCGACTTGCCGTCGGCTGCCAACGTGCCGTCCTCGCGGCCCGGGATCGTCTCCGCCAGAATGGGACGGAGGTTGCCTTCGGCATCCCAGCCAGCCAGCGGCTCGTAGAATAGACGCGAGCCATCCTGGTCCTTGGTGCCGACGGCGAAATGCGGATTGAGCAGGGTCGGGCCCTGCCACCACAACACCTTCAGAAGGCCGCCGCCACCCCGCTTGGTCGGCTTGTAGACCGGCGACGACTGGGCCATCGCCACGCCGCCGTGGGCCAAGAGCTGGGTCGCCATCGGCGCCGTCAGCCCCACCGCCGCCATGCGCTTCACGAAAGCGCGGCGCGACATGGCGCCCGCCTTCACCCGGTCGATCAGACCACGCAAGTCACGTTCGTTCATCGGATGCCTCCCATCCAATAATTGTCGAAGCCGTCCCCGAAACAGACGCTCCCGCTATGTTGCAAGATGCGTGCAAGTCCCACCCTGATGGGAACAGGCCAGCCCGTCGCCGTCAACGCTGCCTTGATTCCGCCGGAGACTTGCGCGATACCCGCCCGCCCCCAGCCTTCCACCGGCGGGGTGCGCGGAGGTCCAAACCCCGCGCTTTCCACCATCACGGGAGTCCACACCCATGCCCGACGCCACTACCAGCACCGCCGCGCCCACCGCACCCAACACGCACCTGGCGCCCTACACCGCCCGCGGCCTCAAGGGCCGCATCCTCTCCGGCGTGCAGCCCTCCGGCGATCTCCATCTCGGCAACTATCTCGGCGCCATCCGCAACTTCGCGCGCCTGCAGAGCGACTACGAATGCCTCTA
>PLYQ01000136.1 GCA_003153415.1 Rhodospirillales bacterium
TCCAACAAGATCGCGATCGCGCCGACGGCGTCGATCTCGATCATCTGCGGCGGCGCCTCGGCCGGCATCGAGCCGTCGGCGGCCAACGTCTACAATCACAAGACGCTGTCGGGCTCCTTCGTGGTGCGCAACCAGTACCTCGAGAAGATTCTCGAGCAGAAGGGCCGCAACGACGAGGACACCTGGACGTCGATCATGACCGACCAGGGTTCGGTGCGTAACCTCGACTGCCTCGACGATCACGAGAAGGCCGTGTTCAAGACCGCCTTCGAGATCGATCAGCGCTGGCTCGTCGAGCATGCGGCCGACCGTGCGCCCTACATCTGCCAGAGCCAGTCGCTCAACCTTTTCCTGCCGGGCGACGTGCACAAGCGCGACCTCCACCAGATCCACATGATGGCCTGGAAGCGCGGCGTGAAGAGCCTCTATTACTGCCGCTCGCTTTCGATCCAGCGCGCCGACGTCGTCTCGAACGACGCCGTCGCCGAGAAGATCCTCGACCNNCGGCAGAGTCCAACAACTACGAAGAGTGTCTGAGCTGCCAGTAACGAACGGCCGTCTCACTCTCGCGTTAACACCGAACGATAGTTGTCCGCATGTCCCTTCTCGACGCCAAGCCGATCTACAAGCCGTTCCACTATCCGTGGGCGTACGATGCGTGGCTGACGCAGCAGCGCATCCACTGGCTGCCGGAGGAAGTTCCTCTCGCCGATGACGTGAAGGACTGGCGCAACAAGCTGACGGCCAGCGAGCAGCATCTGCTGACGCAGATCTTCCGCTTCTTCACCCAGGCCGACGTCGAGGTGAACAACTGCTACATGCGGCACTATTCGCGGGTCTTCAAACCCACCGAAGTGCAGATGATGCTGGCCGCCTTCTCGTCGATGGAAACGGTCCATGTCGCGGCCTACAGCCATCTGCTCGACACCATCGGCATGCCGGAGACCGAGTACTCGGCCTTCCTCCATGTGAAGGAGATGAAGGACAAGTACGACTACATGCAGGAGTTCAACGTCGAGTCGAAGCCCGCGATCGCCAAGACGCTGGCGGTGTTCGGCGCCTTCACCGAGGGCCTGCAGCTCTTTGCTTCCTTCGCCATGCTGCTGAATTTCCCGCGCTTCAACAAGATGAAGGGCATGGGCCAGATCGTGTCGTGGTCGGTGCGCGACGAGACGCTGCACTGCAATTCGATCATTCGCCTGTTCCGCACCTTCATCCAGGAGAACCCCGAAGTGTGGACCGAGGCGCTGCAGCGCGAGATCTACGTCGCCTGCTCGACCATCGTCGACCATGAGGACGCCTTCATCGATCTTGCCTTCCAGATGGGCGGCATCGAGGGCATGACCGCGACCGACGTGAAGCGCTACATCCGCTTCATCGCCGACCGCCGCCTGCAGCAGCTCACCCTGCAGCCGATCTACCGCAGCGACGCCAAGAACCCGATGCCGTGGATGGACCAGATGCTCAACGCCATCGAGCACACCAACTTCTTCGAGAACCGCGCCACGGAGTATTCCAAGGCCTCGACCCGCGGCTCGTGGGAAGAGGCGTTCGCCTAGAGCCGAAGCGCTAGACGATCCTGCAAGGGCATTTGCTGGCGGCAGCATATTCCGCTAACCCTGAGCATGGTCAGGCGTTGTTTTTTCCGCCGCTCTGAACAATTCGCCGGCCTGCTTGTGCTCGCAAGCCTGTGCGTCACTCCGCTGGCGCGGGCCGACGGGCTGATGGGCCATTCCGTCGCCTACGACGTGAAGACCGCGGCGGTCGAAAAGGATCTCTACTTCGAGGGACAGGCCACGTTCAGCCTCGCCAGGCGCTGCGACGGCTGGAGCCTGGGCGAAGTCTTCCAGTTCGGCATCGAGAAGGGGCCGAACTCCGCGCAGAAGCGCCTAACCGAAAAGGCCGATCGCGTCGAGGAGAGGCTGAGCGCCCAGGAAGCGCTCGACGGCAACACGCTTACCTATCAGACGCGCCTGCGCCAGAACGCCCGCATCACGACGGCCACGGGCAAGGCGAGCCTTGGCGCCGCGCCGGGCAAGCTCAATGCCGATCTCGGCCGCTACAAGCAGGACGCCGAACTGCCGGCGGGCACGCTGGCGCCGGCGGCGGCGCGCGCGGCGCTGCTCGAGGCGCTGCGCAGCAACCGGCCCGGCGCCATCGAGGTGCGCACGGTCGATCTCGTGCGCTTCCACAAGCCGATCGCCCAGACCTTCCTGCGGCTGGCGCCTGAGGATCTGGCGATCGCCCGCGGCCTGCCGAAGGACATGCGCGCCTCCGACAAGGATTTCGCCGCGGGCCGCCTGTGGGCGCTGCGCCGCCAGGTGCCGGAGTTCAACGAATTCGGCGACGAGCTGTGGTTGATCCATGAGTCGGGCGCGATCGTGCGCCAGATCGTGCAGCGCCAGGGCATCAAGCTGCTGTTCGAAGCTCGCGAGGTCTCGACCTTCCCCGCGCCGACCTGCCCTTAGAAATCGGTAATATTGTTGCGCGAGGGGCGTGGCTGGATTCTGGACGAATCGCCTAAAACCCTTGTGCCATCGGCATCGGAGGCGTCCAGACCAGTCTGGACGTTTTTGCGACCTTGAACTCTGAGCGCGGGTGAGCCGGCCCTACCAAGTCCGCAAGATTGTTACGTGAGGGGTGTGGCGAAAAATGAGACGATTCGCCTAAAACCCTTATACCATCAGCATCCAAAGCGTCTCACCGCGGTGAGACGCTTGGGACGCTTCCGGGCGGGTCACGCCCAGCCGCCGGCATGCGGCAGCACGTGGCCGGTGATGAAGCCGGCGCCGTCGGAGCAGAGGAAGCACACCGCCGCGCCCAGCTCCTCGCCCTTGCCCAAGCGACCTAGAGGAATCTGCGCCGTCATCTTGGCCATCGCCTCCTGATTGGCGAGCAGCGCCGGCGGAAAGTAGTCGGGGTTCTCGACATAGTTCGAACCGACGGCGTTCACCGTGATGCCGTCGCGGCCCAGTTCCTTGGCGAGCGAGGACACGAGGCCGTTCGCTGCCGCGCGCGCGGAGACATAGGGCGCGTAGTTGGCGATGCCGCGCAGCGGTGCCGCCGACGACACGAATACGATGCGTCCCGACTTGCGCTTGCGCATGGCCGGCGCCACGAGCTGGGTGATGCGGAACGGCGCCACCGCCATGGCCTCTAAAGCCGCGCGATAATCCTCGAGTCGCGCTTCGGCGAGCGGCGAACGCAGCGCCGGGTAGGCGTCGTTGTTGACCAGCGCGTCGATGTGTCCGTGACGTTTTAGCGCCAGTTCGACCAGGGTCGCTGGATCGGTGGCCGACAGCGCGTGGGCACCCTGGAACTGAGTCTCGTACTTGCGCCGAGCACTTGGTGCCTCGAACGAGGGATCGTGGGCCAAAACCGTGGCGCCTTGGGCCAAAGCGACCGTCGTGGTGCCGTGGCCGGCGAACTTCTCGACATTGGTGATCAGCATCACGCGGTCTTTCAGCAACATGGCGGTTCCTCTAAGTTGCAGCTCATGACCGATGCCCCCGATCCTAGCGCAACCGCCCCGGCGGGACAGGCGTCTTTCGGCTTTCGCGACGTGCCGGCGGCGGACAAGGCCGGCATGGTGCGCCAGGTCTTCGAAAGCGTGGCGCCACGCTACGACCTGATGAACGACCTGATGTCGGTGGGCGTGCACCGGCTCTGGAAGAACGCGCTGATCGACAAGGCAAACCCGCGGCCAGGCGAACGGTTCCTCGACGTGGCCGGGGGCACCGGCGACATCGCCTTTCGTATTCTGAAGCGCCAGGGGGAGCATGCCGACGTCACGGTCTGCGACATCAATCCCGCCATGCTGGCGGTCGGTCGCGACCGCGCCGTCGATCGGGGCCTGCTGCAGGGGCTCACCTGGACGACGGGTGACGCCGAGAACCTGCCGTTTCCCGAACGTTCGTTCGACGGCTACACGATCGCCTTCGGCCTGCGCAACGTCACCGACATCGACAAGGCGTTGCGCGAGGCTTGGCGCGTGCTGAAGCCGGGTGGCCGTTTCTATTGCCTGGAATTCAGCAAGATGACGTCGAGGCCACTCGGCCGCGTTTACGACGCCTACTCCGAGCGCGCGCTGCCGTTCTTCGGCCGGCTCGTGGCCAAGGACGCCGAGTCCTACCGCTACCTGCACGAGAGCATCCGGCGCTTTCCGCCGCAGCGTGAGCTGGCTGCACGAATGCGCTCAGCGGGCTTCGCCAACGTCGCCTGGCGCGACATGACGCTCGGTGTCGTGGCACTGCACTCGGGCTGGCGCATCTAGATGCTGCGAGCGCTGCGCAACAGTTGGCGGCTGTTCCGGGTGGCGCTGCGTTTTGCCCGGCACGATGCGTTGTTTCCGCTCGAGACGCTCGGCATTGCGCCGGCGCTTGTCGCCTGGGCGAGGCTGTTCCGGAGCCGGCGCGATTCGCGTCGGCCGGGCGAGCGGCTGGCGGCGGCGCTCCAGGGCATGGGGCCGTCCTTCATCAAGCTGGGACAGGCGCTGTCGACGCGTTCCGACCTGTTGAGCGAAAGCGTCGCCACCGATCTTGCCAAGCTGCAGGATCACCTGCCGGCTTTCTCCGGCGCCGAAGCGCGGCGCATCGTCGAGAGCGAACTCGGCCAACCGGTCGACGCGCTGTTTTCCAGCTTCGAGGACGTGCCGGTCGCCGCCGCTTCGATTGCTCAGGTGCATTTCGCTGTCACCACCGACGGGCGCGACGTCGCCGTGAAGGTGCTGCGGCCTGGAATCGAAAAGGCCTTCGCGCGCGATCTCGATCTCTTCTACTGGATGGCCGAGTTGGTCGAGCGCACCCAACCGCGCTTTCGCCGGCTGAAGCCCATCGAATCGGTGGGAGCTTTCGCCGACGTGGTGCGGGTCGAGATGGATCTGCGCATGGAAGCTGCAGCGGCCGAAGAACTGGGCGAGAATTTCCGCGACGATCCCACCTATCGCGCGCCCACGATCGACTGGGATCGCACCGCCCAGCGCGTGCTGACGCTCGAGCGCGTCGAGGGCATTCCGATCGGCGACCGCGCGGCCATCGTGGCGGCCGGCCACGATGCCGATGCCGTCATGAAGAAGTGCGCCGAGGCGTTCTTCTATCAGGTGTTCCGCGACGGCTTCTTTCACGCCGACATGCACGGCGGCAACGCCTTCGTCGATAAAGAGGGCCGTATCGTGCCGGTCGATTTCGGCATCATGGGCCGCATCGACGAGGATACGCGCGGCTACCTTGCCGAGCTCCTCGTCGCCTTCCTGCGCCGCGACTATCGTACCGTCGCCGAGGTTCAGTTCCGCGCCGGCTACGTGCCGTCCGACCAGTCGCTGGAAATGTTCGCCCAGGCCTGCCGCTCGATCGGCGAGCCGATCTTCGGCAAACCGAGCCACGACATCTCGATCGCGCGGCTGCTGGCGCAACTGCTGCGCGTCACCGAGCAGTTCGAGATGGCCGTCCAGCCGCAGCTTCTGCTGCTGCAGAAGACCATGTTGATGGCCGAGGGCATGGGCACGCGGCTGAACCCCAGCGTCAATATCTGGGAGCTGGCGCGGCCCCTCATCGAGGAATGGATGCGCACTCATTTCGGGCCGCGCGCCACACTGGGCCGCGCCGTCGAGGACCTGGCCCAAGGGCTGCGGCGCCTGCCGCGCCTGATCGATAGTTTGCATGTGGTGGCCGAGCACGAACGCCAAGTCGCCGAACGCGCCGAGCCGCCGCCATCGCCCACCGTCAGCCGTTCCTGGCGCATCGGCTTCGCCGAGATTATCGCCGTGCTGGCGCTGATTGCCGCCGTCGCGGCCTGGTGGCGCTAGCTACTTTTCCCGTTTGAATCATGACCACTACGCAAATCGTCTTTGGCCTCGCGGTCTTCCTGCTCGCCGGGACGGTGAAGGGACTGGTCGGGCTGGGCTTGCCGACCATCACCATCGCACTGACCTCGCTGGTGCTGCCGCTCACGGAATCCGTCGCCCTGATCGCGCTGCCGACCATCTTCACCAACGTCTGGCAGGCGGCAGTCGGCGGCAAGTTCTGGGTCATCCTGCGCCGCCAGTGGCCGCTGATCGTACCGTTGATAGCGGCGCTCTATTTCACCATGTGGCTCGTCGGACAGAAGGGCCCGCCGTGGGCGTTCCTGGTCCTGGCGGCGGTCCTGGTCATCTATAGCGGCCTTGGCCTGTTGCGGATCCGGCTCCACATCCATGCCGACCTGGAGAAGCCTTTGGCGCCGGCGATCGGCCTCGTCTCGGGCTTTGTCGCGGGCCTGGTGGGCGTGCCCATCATCCCGCTGATGCCCTACCTGCAGGGGCTCGACATCAAGCCCACCGAGCTGGTGCAGACCCTGGGGGTCGTGCTCTGCGCCACGTCGCTCACGCTCACCGCGTCGCTGCTCTTGTTCGGCCTGCTCGACGGACAGCGCGCCGTCGTGTCGGCGGCGGCCGTGGTGCCCGCACTGGCCGGCATGTGGATCGGCCAGCAGGTCCGTAACCGCCTGTCGGTCGAGCAGTTCCGCGTGGCCGTGTTCTGGGCACTGTTGCTGACCGGCCTCTATACTTTCGCCAGCCGGTTGTTGTGGTAATCTGGTCGCCATGCTGAACGGCAAGCGAATCCTGCTGATCGTCGCGGGCGGCATCGCGGCGTTCAAATCACTTGAGCTCATTCGACGGCTGCGCGAACGCGGCGCATCGGTGCGCTGCGTGTTGACCGCGTCAGGCGCCCGCTTCGTGACGCCGCTGTCGTTGCAGGCATTGTCCGAAGATCGCGTCTACTCAGACATGTTCTCGCTGACCGACGAAAGCGAGATGGGTCACATCCAGCTCTCGCGCGACGCCGATCTTCTGGTCGTGGCGCCGGCCACGGCGAACATTCTGGCGCGCATGGCGGCAGGCCTCGCCGACGATCTCGCGGCGACCGTTCTGCTCGCCACCGACAAGCCCGTGCTGGCGGCACCCGCGATGAACGTCCGCATGTGGACGCACGCTGCCACCGTCGCCAATGTCGAAACGCTCAAGAAGCGCGGCGTGACTTTCATTGGGCCCAACGACGGCGCCATGGCCTGCAACGAGCATGGCCCGGGCCGCATGTCGGAGCCGGAAGAAATCGTCGCGGCCATCGAAGCGATGCTGACGCAGAACCGACCGCTGGCCGGCAAGCGGGCGCTGGTGACGGCGGGGCCGACGCGCGAGGCGATCGATCCGGTGCGCTACATCTCCAACCATTCTTCGGGCAAGCAGGGCCAGGCGATTGCCTCGGCGCTGGCGCGTCTTGGCGCCGATGTCACGCTGGTGAGCGGGCCGGTGGCGCTGGCCGATCCGCCGGGCCTGCGCGTCGTCCATGTCGAATCGGCCGACCAGATGCTCGCCGCCTGCCTCGCCGCCGGTGCCGTCGACGTCGCCGTCTGCGCCGCCGCCGTTGCCGACTGGAAGTCCGGCCGCCCGGCCGCTGCCAAGATCAAGAAGAAGCAAGGGGCTGCACCGCCGGCGCTCGAGCTGGCGCCCAATCCAGACATCCTGGCGACGCTCTCCAAACCTGGCGCAAAGCGGCCGGCGCTGGTGGTGGGCTTTGCCGCCGAGACCGAGAACCTCGTCGCCAATGCGCTGGACAAGCGCAAGCGCAAGGGCTGCGACTGGATCGTGGCCAACGACGTGTCGCCTGCGACCGGCACGTTCGGCGGCGAGCGCAACACCGTGCATTTGATCAGCGACAAGGGTGTCGAGGATTGGCCGACCATGCCCAAGGAAGAAGTGGCGGTGCGGCTCGCCGAACGGATTGCCGGACATCTTGGCCGGACGCGTCCGGCGGCGGCTGCCGAGTGAGCCGTAGATGACGGGCGTTGAAACCGTTGAGGTCGAGATCGTCCGTCTCCCGCACGGCCGTGACCTGGCGCTTCCTGACTACGCCACGGCGTCGGCCGCTGGCGCCGATCTGCTCGCGGCGATCGATCAGGATATCGAGCTCGGGCCGCTGGAGCGCCGCATCGTTCCCACCGGGATTTCGCTGTCGCTGCCGGTCGGTTTCGAGGCCCAGATACGGCCGCGCTCGGGGCTGGCTGCCAAGAACGGCATCACCGTGGCCAATGCGCCGGGCACCGTCGATGCCGATTATCGCGGCGAAGTGGGCGTGATTCTGATCAATCTGGGCAAGGAACCTTTCACGATCACCCGCGGCATGCGAATTGCACAGCTCGTGGTGGCGCGGCACGCAAGGGCGGTCTGGCGCGAGGTGTCGGAACTCGACCAGACGGCGCGCGGCGCCGGCGGTTTCGGATCGACGGGCGTAGCGGCGGCGGGGTCAGTGCAGAAAAGGGCCTAAGAGGAAACGACGGGATGCCTCGGCTCAGCAAGAAAACCATGTTCGCCATCGAGGCCGTGCTCGACGTCGCTTTTCATGTCGGCGAGCATCCGGTGCGCAGCGGCGACATCACCGAACGCCAGCGCATTCCCAAGCGCTATCTCGAACAGGTTCTGCAGCATCTGGTACGTGCCGGCATTCTGTCGGGCAAGCGCGGCCCGCGCGGCGGCTATCGGCTGGGCCGCGAGCGACGACGGATCACGCTGGGCGAGGTCGTGAGGGTGGTGAGCCGGCTCGAGGCCGAGACCGAGCCGAACGATCCCGCGGTCGGCTCGCCGCTTGCCCACGAGGTGGTGTGGCCGATGTGGGAGAAGCTGCGCGAGGATATGATGGCGCAGCTCGACACCATCACCATCGAAGATCTCTGCCAGAGGGCGCGCGACAAGGGGCTGACCGTCTCAGCCAGGCCACAGGCCGGCGCGGCCGCCGTCTGAGCGACGCCACGAATGCGCGCGGCGTTGCGCTGCTGTTGTCGGCGCGCGCTTTGCGCGCCTTCGCCGACGGGCTGATCAGCATCCTGCTGCCCGTTCATCTGCTGTCGCTGGGCTACAACCCGTTCGAGATTGGCATCGTTGCGACCGCGACCCTGCTCGGGTCGGCAGCGCTCACCTTGGCGATCGGGCTTTATGCCGGCCGCCTGCCGCAGCGCGTCGTAGCCCTCTCGGGCTGCCTGCTGATGATCGTCACGGGTGCCGCCTTCAGCGCCAGCGAATCGTTCTGGCTCATCGTGGTGATTGCAGCCGTCGGCACGCTCAACCCGTCGGTCGGCGATGTCAGCCTCTTCCTGCCGATGGAGCAGGCCCGTTTGGCCGACCTCGTGCGGCATGACCGCCGCACGCATGTCTTTGCCTACTATTCGCTGGCCGGCACTCTCGCCGGTGCCTTCGGCACCCTGGCCGCCCCGTTGCCGCAGGCCTTGGGCATTGGGCTGAAATTTGCCTTCCTGGTCTATGTCGTGGTCGGTCTGCTGCTGGTCGCGATCTATCTCCTGGCGCCGTTGCGCGGGCCGCTGCCGACACCGGAGCGCGGCCGCCCGGCGCTGTCGAAGGAAAGCCGCGGGCCGATCCTGCTGCTGACGTCGTTGTTCTGCATCGATGCCTTCGGCGGCGGCTTCGTGCTGCAGTCGTTGCTGGCGCTGTGGCTGTTCGACCGCTTTGGCCTGTCGGTCGGCGAGGCAAGCCGCGCGCTGTTCGCGATGAACGTGCTGGCGGCCTTCTCGCAGCTTGCGGCACCGTGGGTGGCGCGCCGGCTCGGCCTCATCAACACCATGGTGTTCACTCACATCCCGTCCAGCATCCTGCTCATCCTGGCTGCGTTCTCGCCCAATTTGTACGTCACGCTCGGCCTGTTGCTGGTGCGTGCCGCACTGTCGCAGATGGACGTGCCGACCCGCACCTCTTACGTCATGGCCGTGGTGACGCCGGCGGAACGGCCCGCCGCCGCCAGCGTGACCGCCGTGCCGCGCAGCCTTGCATCGGCCATCAGCCCGGCGATTTCCGGCGTTCTTTTGACCACGGCCTTCGCCGGCTTGCCGCTTGTGATCTGCGGAGCGCTCAAGATCGCCTACGATGCCGCGCTGCTGTTCTCGTTCCGCCACGTCAAACCGCCAGAAGAAGCCGGCTGATGCGGCGCAGCCGGAGCCGGACTCACCCCGCCGGCGCGAACGTATCCGGCCGCGCCATCGCCCAGGCTTCGCGGAAGCGGGAATCG
>PLYQ01000240.1:0-121 GCA_003153415.1 Rhodospirillales bacterium
CCGGGCGCCCAATCGTCATCGCGCGCGAAACCATCGGAATCGCTCATGCGCCGCACTTGCATGGCCACTTCGGGTGCCAGCCAGGTCTCGGCATCGCGCACGTAAGCTGGATAGACCGCGA
>PLYQ01000240.1:241-3911 GCA_003153415.1 Rhodospirillales bacterium
TTGGCGCGGAAGTTCTGGACGATGACTTCCTGGATGTGGCCGTACTTCGCATGCAGGTCGCGGATCGCCTGCAGCGCCTCGATACGTTCGTCGCGCGTCTCGCCGATGCCGATCAGGATGCCGGTGGTAAACGGCACCTTCAGTTCGCCCGCGAGACGGATCGTCTCCAGCCGCACCGCAGGCTGTTTGTCGGGCGAGCCAAAATGCACGCCGCCCTTTTCGCACAGCCGCTCGCTGGTCGATTCCAGCATGATGCCCTGGCTGGCGGTAACCGCGCGCAGGCCCACGATCTCCTCGCGCGTCATGACGCCGGGATTGGAGTGCGGCAGCAGGCCGGTCTCGCGCAGCACGAGGCCGCACATGGCCGTGAGATACTCGATCGTGGTCTTGTAGCCGAGCGCCGCCAGCGCCTCACGCGCCGCGGCGTAGCGCAGCTCGGGCTTATCGCCCAGGGTGAACAGCGCCTCGGTGCAGCCCGCCGCGGCGCCGGCGCGGGCAATGGCGAGGACCTGGTCAGGCGAGAGATAGGCCGGCTGGCCAGCCTGCGGCCGCTCCGCGAAAGTGCAGTAGTGGCAGACGTCGCGGCAGAGGTGGGTCAGCGGAATGAAGACCTTGCGTGAATACGAGATCAACCGGCCGTGGCCACGATCGCGCAGCCGGGCCGCCTCCGCCATCAATTCCGAAAGCTCAACCATGGCTCAACGATAGCGGCAATCGCGCCGGCCCGCATCGTGTAGTATGGCCGAGAAATAGTGCGATCCTGGGAGACTGACATGCAGATTGGCTTCAACGCGCCGACCGCCGGCCCCCTGTCGGCCGTCGAGCCCCTGACCCGGCTGGTAACGGGGGCTGAGGCCCTGGGCTACGACTACGCCACCTTGAGCGACCATGTCGTAATCCCGACCGACATCCAGGCGAAGTATCCCTACAGCGCGACGGGGGAATTCCCCGCGGGCTCGCGGGTGGAACGCCACGAGCAGCTGATCGAGGTGGCGTTCCTCGCCGCCAAGACGACACGGCTTGGGCTCGTCACTTCGGTGATGGTGGTGCCGCATCGCCCGGCGGTGCTGACCGCCAAGATGCTGGCGACCATCGACGTGCTGTCGGGTGGGCGGCTGATCCTGGGCATCGGCGCCGGCTGGCTGAAGGAGGAGTTCGAGGCGATCGGCGCGCCGGACTTCGCCGCACGCGGCAAGGTCACCGACGAATATATCGACGCCTTTATCGAACTGTGGACCAAGGACAAGCCGCGCTTCGCGGGCGAGTACGTCAAGTTCGACAATATCGTGCTGGCGCCCAAGCCGGTGCAGAAGCCGCATCCGCCGATCTGGGTAGGTGGCGAGAGCGGGCCGGCGCTGCGCCGCACCGCACGCATCGGCGACGCCTGGTATCCGATCGGCACCAACCCCATCAACCCGCTCGACAGCCTGGCGCGCTTCAAGACCCAGGTGGCGCGCCTTCGCAAGATGACTGAGCAGGCCGGCCGCGATCCCAAGGCGATGGGGCTTGCCTTCCGCTGCACGGCGCTGGGCGAAAAAGTGCCGCCCAAGGCGGGCGACGGCGAGCGGCGGCTGTTTTCGGGCAAGCCCAAGGAGATCGCCGCCGACATCAAGGCGCTCGGCGACATGGGTGTCAGCCATCTCGACTTCGGCTTCGGCGGCAGCAGCGCCGAGGCGATGCTGGGCGAGATGCAGGCCTTCAAGAAGGACGTGCTGGCGCTCGTCTAGGTCACTGCCCGCGCCAACTTCGCCCAGCGGTCGAGCTCGGGCAGGATGGCGTCGGCTTTGGCCGACTCGAGGCTGATCACGACGCGTACGACACCCAGGTCGCGGTCGCGTTTCAGCTCGGCTTCGTCCTCCTTTGAGCCCCAGATGCTGATCGGCATCGAGGTGGGATCGCGATTGGCTTCCTTGGCCATGTCGCGAAACTTCGGGAACAGTTCCCTCACGTCGGCATAGGCCTTGCGCGCGCGCAACGGCATCCAGCCGTCGCCGTAACGGAGCGCGCGGCGGGCGCCATAGGGGAAGGCGCCGCCCACCAGGATCGGCGGATGCGGCGTTTGCGCGGGCTTGGGCCAGCTCATCATGGGATCGAACTTGACCATGTCGCCGTGATACTCGGCCTTGGACTTGGTCCAGATCACCTTCA
This sequence comes from Rhodospirillales bacterium, assembly GCA_003153415.1. Taxonomy (GTDB): domain Bacteria; phylum Pseudomonadota; class Alphaproteobacteria; order Reyranellales; family Reyranellaceae; genus Reyranella. Next base: position 2,390 of record PLYQ01000240.1, read on the forward strand.
TCGCCTCGATGCGCTCGCGCACCAGCTTGTGGCGGCTCTCGAACGCCGTACCGTGGTTTTCCATCTCGTCCTGGTTCCAGCCGTTGCCCACGCCGAACAGGAAGCGGCCGGCGGAAAGCTGGTCGATCGACGACACCAGCTTGGCGGTCTGGATCGGATCGCGCTGGTTGACCAGGCAGACGCCGGTTCCGACCTTGAGCTTTTTGGTGACCGCGGCAGCGGCCATCAACGCCACGAACGGGTCCATGGCGTCGTAGTATTTCTTGGGCAGATCGCCACCGCCGGGAAACGGCGACTTGCGTGTGAGCGGAATGTGCGAGTGCTCGGGCGCCCACACCGACTCAAAGCCGCGTTCCTCCAGCGCCTTGCCCAGCTCGCCGGGAGACATCGAGTAGTCGGTAAAAAACATCGCTGCGCCGATATGCATTGTTTCCTCCTCAGGCCGCTTTGGGCCATTTGGCGCCGACCCGCGGCAGCACTTTGTCGATGAGCTGTCGGGTCTGGGCCAGCACGCTCGCGCCGTCGCCGACCGGCCGCAGGATGAACTTCTGGACGCCGACCGCGACATACTCGGCAACCCGGTCGAGGATCGCTGTCTGGTCGCCGATCGCGAAATAGCGCTGCGGGTCGCGATTGGTGCGCTTGGCGTAGGCAGCCATCGCACCCGAGACCACGCCGTCGGAGGCCTTGCCGAAATAGAACGGAAAGGCCGCACCGTAGTGATCCTCGTCGATCGAACGACCCGCCGCGGCCGCGGCCTGCTTGATGGCGGCGACGATACGGCCGGCGTCTTCCGGCCCTTCCGGGCCGCCCTGCCAGCCCGTACCGTAGCGCGCCGTCCGCCGGACCGCGGCATCCGACGAGCCGCCGATCCACATCGGCAGGTCGAGCTGCACTGGTCGCGGCGAGATCGAGGCGCCAGTCAGGCGATAGTGCTTGCCGGCGAAGTCGACGCTGTCCTCGCGCCACAGGCGGGCGATGATCTCCAGGCTCTCGTCGGTGCGCTTGCCGCGGGTCTTGGTGTCGATGTCGAGCGCCTGCCATTCCGGCCCGAGCGGGCTGCCGATGCCGAAGGCGGGCAGCAGGCGACCCTCGGAAAGCACGTCGATCGTGGCGCACTGCTTGGCCAGCAGCACCGGATCGCGCAGCGCCAGCGACACGACGTTCATGCCAAAGCGCATCCGCCGCGTGCGGCCGGCAAGGGCCGCCATGGTCGCCATGCATTCGAGGATTGGCTGGCGGCTGATCAGCCGGTCGGTCTGCCACAGCGAGTCGATCCCGCCCGCCTCGCACAGATCGACCCAGCGCCAATAGTCGCCCGCCCCGGCAAACGGAAAATCCATCAGGCCGAGGCCGACGGCGACGCTCATGCATGCGCCTTCGCCAGAGGTGCCAACGTGTCGAGATGGCGCAGGATCTCGTCTCGGCTGGCATCGGGCACGCCCAGCAGCGCGCTCTGGATGCCGACCTTCTCGTAGGAGGCCAGCACCGCGGCATCGTTCGGCGCGCCGAACACGGTGAT
>PLYQ01000313.1 GCA_003153415.1 Rhodospirillales bacterium
AAACGCGACGAGCAGCTCGCCTTCTGGCAGGGCACGGTCGGCCTGCCCTACGACCACATGGGCAAGGTGGGCGGCGGCGTGCAGCAGCATCGCCATCACATGAACGGCTCGATCCTGAAGATGAACCATGCGCGCGATACCCTGCCCGCGCTGGCACCTTCGGGGATCATCGGCCTCGAGATTGCGCGCGAGGGTCTGGCCCGGCCGCAGCCGCTGGCCGATCCCGACGGCAACAAGGTCACACTGGTCCCCAAAGGGCAGAACGGCGTCGAGGGCATCGCCATCCTGCTCAGGGTCAACGATCCCGCCGCCCATGACCGTTTCTGGACCCACGCCATGCAGTTCGAGCGCGCCGGCGAGGGCCGCTATCGCTGCGGCGATTCGCTGGTCGTGGTCGCCGAAAAAGGGCGGGTCGAGCGCTCAAGCGAATGGCGCGGGCCGGGCTATCGCTACATGACGGTGCAGATTTGGGACTGCCTCGCCGAATACCACGGCATCCTGGCGCGCGGTGGCACCTCGGGCGGCGAGCCGCGGATCCTGGGCGAGACGGTGCGGTTCGCGTTCGTCTGTGATCCCGACGGCAATCACATCGAGATCAGCCAGCGCGCCTCGTTGACGGGCCCATTGTCATCCTGAGCGAAGCGAAGGATCTCATGTCGGTTGCGAGCGGCGATGAGGTCCTTCGCTGCGCTCGAGGCGGAGGTTACTCCGCCGCCGACAACAGGTCTTCTAGCTACTTCTTGCGCGCCTTGCGGGCGGCGTAGCGGGCGTCGCGTGCGGCTTTCTGCTCGATCAGGTTGACGGCCTGCTGGCGCGTGACGCGGCCGGCACGCTCGGCTTCGTGGGCGACCTGCTGGGCCTTCTCGGCATCCCGCACGGCGGCCTCTTTGGTTCGCTCGGCGAGCCTGGCGATCTGGCGGTCGGCCTCGCGCTCCTCGCGCGCATAGGCAGCGGCGGCGCGGGCTTCCATGCGGGCGGCGAATTCGGGGTCGTTGGCCGGGTTCTTCTTGCGCGCCTTCTCGAGCAGCACCTGCTTGGCCTTGGCGGCGGTCTCGAGTCGTTCGGTGAAGGTGTCGCCTCGGTTTTTCAAAGGAGTGTCCTATTCCGCCGCCGCGGCGGCAGCCTGCTTCTTGGCGCGCTTGCGATCCTCGGGATTGAGGAAGCGCTTGCGCAGTCTGATCGATTTCGGCGTGATTTCGACCAGCTCGTCCTCCTCAATATAGGCGATTGCCTGCTCGAGCGACATACGGCGCGGCGGGGTCAGGCGGACGGCCTCGTCCTTGCCGGCGGCCCGGATATTGGTGAGCTGCTTGCCCTTCAGCACATTGACGTCGAGGTCGTTGCCGCGGCTGTGCTCGCCGATCAACATGCCCTTGTAGACGGTGACGCCGGGGTCGATGAACATCGGCCCGCGTTCCTCGAGGTTCCACAGCGCATAGGCGACCGCCGTGCCCTCGTCGTTGGCGATCAGCGCGCCGTTGCGCCGGCCGGCGATGGTGCCACGGTAGGGGCCGTATTCGTGGAAAATGCGGTTCATCACGCCGGTGCCGCGGGTGTCGGTAAGGAACTCGCCGTGATAGCCGATCAGGCCGCGCGACGGGGCGTAGAACACCAGGCGCGTCTTGCCGGCACCCGACGGGCGCATATCCTGCAGCTCGCCCTTGCGGACGGAGATCTGCTCGACCACGACGCCGGTGTAGGCGTCGTCGACGTCGATCACCACTTCCTCGATCGGCTCCAGCCGCTGGCCGGTGGTTGGATCGTTCTGGAAGAGGACACGCGGACGGCCGACGGCGAGTTCGAAGCCCTCGCGGCGCATGGTCTCGATCAGCACACCCAACTGCAATTCGCCGCGGCCAGCGACCTCGTAGGAATCGGCGTTCGCGGTGTCGGTCACGCGGATGGCGACATTGCCCTCGCCCTCGCGCATCAGACGCGCGCGGATCATTCTGGTCGTGACCTTGTCGCCTTCCGTGCCGGCCAGCGGCGAGTCGTTGACCGAGAAGGTCATGGCGAGCGTCGGCGGATCGACCGGCTGGGCGGGCAGCGCCCACTCGACGACCTGGTCGCAGATCGTGTCGGCCACGGTCGCGATCTTGAAGCCGGCCACCGCCACGATGTCGCCGGCCTCGGCGATGTCGAGCGCCACGCGCTCGAGGCCGCGGAAGGCCAGCACCTTGGTGATGCGGGTCTGTTCGATCTCTTTGCTGTCGCGGCTCAGCGACTTCAGGAGGGTGTTGGGCCTGATCGCACCGGCGTGGATGCGGCCGGTCAGGATGCGGCCGAGGTACGGATCGGACTCGAGTGTGGTGACCAGCATGCGGAACGGCTTGTCGGCCTCGATCGTGGGCGCCGGGACATGGCGCAGGATCAGGTCGAACAGCGGCTCCATATCCTTGTGCTCGGCTTCGAGCGACGTCGCGGCCCAGCCCTGGCGGGCCGAGGCGAACAGGGTCGGGAAATCGAGCTGCGCGTCGTTGGCCTCAAGGGCCGAGAACAGGTCGAACACCTCGTCATGCACCTGGTGGGGCCGCGCGTCGGAGCGGTCGACCTTGTTGATCAGCACAATGGGCCTGAGGCCCAGACGCAGCGCCTTGCCGAGCACGAACTTGGTCTGCGGCAGCGGGCCTTCGGCGGCGTCGACCAGCAGCACCACACCGTCGACCATCGACAGGATGCGTTCGACCTCGCCGCCGAAATCGGCGTGGCCCGGCGTGTCGACAATATTGACGCGCGTGCCCTTCCAGACGACCGAGGTCGCCTTGGCGAGGATGGTGATGCCGCGCTCACGCTCGAGGTCGTTCGAGTCCATGGCGCGTTCGGCGACCTGCTGATTTTCGCGGAAGGTACCGCTCTGTTTCAGCAGGCAATCGACCAGGGTGGTCTTGCCATGGTCGACGTGCGCGATGATCGCGACGTTACGGATGTCCATTTTTCGTCCGGAAGTTGATTGGGCGCGCTTATACGCACGCTATGTGGTGACTGCAAGGCGGGTTGAGGAGGCGTCTTGCCGCTGTCACAGTCCAAAGAATGCGCAAACGCTCGGTTACCATCGACGGCCACAGCACCAGCCTCACGCTGGAAGACGCCTTCTGGACGGAATTATCGGCGATCGCCGAGGCGCGCGGCCTGTCGCTCAACGCGTTGGTGGCCGAGGTCGATCATGCCCGCGCGGCACCGGGCAATCTGTCGAGCGCACTTCGCCTCCATGTGCTGGACAGCCTGCGCAAGCGCGCCCGCCGAAACTAATATCAGTCGAGTTTGAATCCCTTGGCGCGCACGAATGCGCCGAAATCGGCGCGTTCGGGCACCGAATATTGCCGCGCCTTGTCTTCGGACCAGCCGTAGGCGCCGCTTTGGCCAAATTTGTCGGTGTAGCGCTGGGTCTTGTAAGGCTGCACCGCCTCGCGCCTCTTGTCGTAGGCAGCGATTCTGTCCTTTAGACCGGACTCGTCGTAGCGGTCCCTGTGGATCGTGACGTCGAGGCCAAGCCGCGGGCTCATGACGCCGTCGAAGGACGGCCAGCCGACCCCCAGCGCTGCCACCGGAAAAACGTGGTTGGGCAGGCCAAGAATGTCGGAGACCTGGGCGGCGTGGTTGCGGATAGCGCTGATCGGGCAGCTCCCAAGGCCCGCCTGGCTGGCCGCGGTCACGAAGGTAGCGAGCACGATGCCGGCGTCGACCGAGGCGTTGAAGAACGGATCGAGGTAGTCGTTGACGAACGGCCGGCCGCGCCACTCGAACAACAGGCGGTGGCGCCGGTTGTTGCCGCAGAACACCAGGAATACCGGTGCCGCCTTGACCCACGGGTTGTCGGGCAGCAACGCCTCGAGCTTTTCGCGCTGGCTCTTGTCGGACACGATCACGATGTCGGCCTGCTGCAGGTCCGATTTGGAAGGCGCCGACAGCGCCACGGCACAGAGCGTTTCGAGCAGGGCCGAATCGACCGGCCTATCGAGGTAGCGCCGGATGACGCGGCGATCGGCCATGGCGGCCAGAACATCGACGCCTTGCGGCGTCTCCTTGAGCGCAGGCGCAGAACCGAAGCGCGCTTTGAGCGCCTTTTGTAAACGATCGAGCAAGGGAACTCCTCAGCGGCCGAAAATGTTCGGAATGGGAATGTTGGGGACGAGCGAGCGCGGCGGCTGCGAGGTGCCACCGCCACCACCGCCGCCGGGGAGTCCGGGGATGGCGTTGGTCAGAGTGTTGACGAAGCCTGGCGGATCCTTGGCCGTGCCGCGCACCACGTTCAGCGACGGCGAGGAGGTGGGTCCCCGTGCCGTGGTGATCAGGTAAGGCGCCGAGCCATCCTCGGCGATCATGAAGTTGATCGTGGTGTCGGTGGTCGAAGCGGCGAGGTTGGTCCTGGTGGCGACATTGGCCGTAGCCCTGTTGCCCTGCACGACGAGATTCTTGTCGGTCAGCACGCCGCCCGCGATGTCGACATGGCCGGAGATCGGACTGTCGTGATTGATGAAGCGGTTCAGCACCAGCGACATCGCGTTCAGGATATTGCCTACCCCGACGACGCCCTTCTGGCCGACCGCACCCAGGACATTACCCAGTGTGTTGTCGATCAGGCCTCCCGCCGCGCCCGCCGCCACACCACCGATCGCCGTCAGCGCCGTGTCTGCGCCGACGAAAATGTGGCC
>PLYQ01000342.1 GCA_003153415.1 Rhodospirillales bacterium
GATCCGCCGCGAATGTCTCGATCACGTCATCGTCTTCAATGAGCGTCACTTGCGCCGTGTGCTGTCGGCATACTTTGAGTATCACCACCGAAGCTGCACGCATCTCTCGCTGGACAAGGATTGCCCCGCGCCTCGTCCTATACAGCCACCCTCTGCAGGTACCGTTGTTGCTTTCCCACAGGTCGGCGGTCTGCACCATCGCTACGAGCGTCGCGCAGCCTGAACTGTTTACGGTGACCGAACCTGCGCAGTCGTTTCGACGCGGAGGGTCGTCGCGGTCTGCAATTGCGTCGCTCGGATGCAGGCGCGCTCAGAGCCCATGCACGGAGACCGGGTCGCCAGAGAGCAGCGCTCTATTCGATAATCGAATATCATCAGCCATAGCCATCATCGGCAAACCAATTCCATGGTCGGATCGAATTTTGAGGAAGGACCGGTACCATCAGGAAGTCCATGGCGGCGATGCCGGCGGCATGATTGCGGAGAAAAGTCTTCCAGGTCTGTGACCGCCCTCGCCCGCTCCTCGCCATGTACTTGGCCACCGTCGACTGAGCGACTTCGATCCCGAGCTTCAGCAGTTCGCCGTGGATGCGCGGTGCGCCCCAAAGCCGATTGGCCAGGCTCATCTCCCGGATCAGGCGGCGGATCTCCCCTGGTATCTGCGGCCGACCGCCACGAGAGCGCGACTTCCAGCGCCAGTACTGTCGGAAGCCCATCCGATGCCACCGGATGACGGTCTCCGGCTCGATGATTGAGATGGCGCTCAACACCGACGGGAACAGGCGATAGAGCCAGACGAAGAGCAATCGGTCCCCGACCGTCAGTCTCGGCTTCGAGGGAACCTGCCGACGCAGGACGTTCAGCTGATGTCGGAGAACCGAGATCTCGGCTTCCAGTCGCGCCTGCGTCTTGAATAGTGAGACCAGGACATAGACGAACAGGCTCAAGAACGCGATCATCGTGGCTCAGCCTACCTGATCTCGCCCCTCACGCCAGCGCGGATGGAGTATTCGGTAAGGACAGCCGCGCCTGCGATCGTTCACGTTACTGCATGACGGTAAGATCTCCTGATACCGAGCGAGCGTCGCTTGGGCAAAAAAGCTCCGACCCCTCCGGCGGCTGCCGCCGCCGCCATCACCGGAGGCGCGGCTGGATATCAGCCTTCGCCGGCTCGGCGCGCCGCAAACTCCGGGCCGCCGCCCACATGCAGGCTCAGCACCTGGCGCGGATAGTTCGACACCAGCCGGTAGGAACTGGTCGCCATCGGGTCGATTGCATGCTCGGCGAAGACGACAAAACGCTTTCCCTGCACAAATTGTCTGGGGTCGAGGCCCGGCCGGCCGATCAGGGCACTCGCGGTGTTTTCGACCAGGAGGTGGTGCACGTCCAAATAGATCCCTGGCACGCCCCCTCTGACGAACTCGAGCATGCCGTATCGCACTCGCTGGTAGGCGAGGAAGAAGTTCGACCAGTGCGCCGGCGGCTCCTCGATCTCCTCGATCTCGCCGGAGAAGATCAGCGGCGAGGTCTCCAAGAGGCTCTTCATCGAATCGTCGCGCAAGGGCAGGCGCGGGATCTCGAACTTCAGCTCCTTCTGGTCCTTTTTCTCCTTGGGACCGTGGTCCACGGTGATTTTGCCGGTGTCGGGATCCTGCTTCACGAAGGTCGCGGTGCCATTGCAGTGCTGCATCTCGAGCCGGCCCTTGACTTCGACGTTCTGCTTTGCCGCGCACTGCTTGCGCGCCTTGCGCAGCGCGGTCTGCGCCTCCACGCCCTTCTTGTGATAGGCCATAAAGTTCTCATCGCAGTGCGGATGGCCATCCTGCACGGCGGCAAGGTACTCAGCGAGGATGTGAATCAATGCTTCGCAGCGGGTCGTGGCGCTGGGGTGGTCGTCCGGCGGGTTCTCGGGGAATGCCTCGAGATGCTCGACGATAATGAGCCGATCGCAGAAGCCGTCGACCGTGGGATCGTCCTTGCGCGCTTTGTCGCGCACCTTGATGGTAATCGTCTTGGGGTCCTTGATCATCTTATCGAGCGTGTCCAAGAGTGGCTGGGCATCGGGATCGACCTTGTCGCCGTTGTCGCGCGTGACGACGCCATTGTTAGACTTGAGGCCCTTGCCGGCGCATTTCGCGAGGACCTCGAGGAAGCTGTGAATGTCGTCCTTGCCGCCGGCACTGAGCANNTGAGCAGTTGAAGTGTCATGTGGCCGCCCTCCCTTTGAATCGGTGGCCGCTGCGCGCGGCTCCTGGGGGCCCGCAACGTCGAGCCCTACTGCTCGGGAGCAGCATAAAGTCTGCGGCGGCGCCGAAGCTCCATTACAACAAAAAAGAAGGCGATAGTGGCAACCAGGGCCGCTGCCCCGTTTGCTGCCGCGACCAGGAATTCCCAGGTGGAATCCAACGGACGCAAAATTCTGTACCACAGCTCGGCCAAGATTATGGCTATGGGCCCCGCGGTAAAGATTGCGGACAATACGCAGGCTGCCGCCTCAACCGACATTCCCAATAGGCCCGGCGAGGAGGTTCGAGCCGCCATTGTCCAATTCGACGCCATTCCATCGTGGCGCAGCGTGCGAAGCACAAAATACGGGCCTGCAATCGAGAAGCCTATCAGCCCAAGCATGATTCCAAATATCGAAGATGCGAACGTCGGATCCATCCCAATCCCGAATACCGATACCTTGGGAGGATTTCGAACGCGCGCAGTCAGCCACTCATTTAGTTCCTGAAAGTAGTGTGCCGGGTCGGCACCGGGACCGAAGGCAAGCTGGGCCTTCCCAGCTCTCCACATCACCTGTTGAACCTCAAGCGAGTTGAACGGTCCGGGATATGGTGTCATTGGCGGGAGCACGTTGGCCTTGGTGTACAACAGTTTCTCGGCGCCATCCCTCGGTAGCACGCTGTATTTCCCCGGTCCCCCGCCAGGCGCATTCATTCGCAACTTTACAATTGCGTAGTGACTCGTTGGGAAGTCCGAGATGAAGTCGCCGTAAGGCAATCGCTCGAAGGAATAAAAATACGGATACAACAATTCTTCAACGACGGAGTCTGCCGAAGTAGCTGCGGGGTAGAGTAAGAGCAGTTCTCCACCGGTTCTGTCGGGTCCACCGGATTTGCCCGGCACAAACAAGCCGAAGAGCGCCACTGGGCATTGTCTCTCCAGACTGAGCTTTGATCCGATCTCGGATTCGCTCTTCAGCCAGAGTTGATTGCAATCGTTGCCAAGTGAATCTTTTCCTGCCTTGTAGCGGAATGGCAGGGGTGAGTTAGGAGAAAACAGAGCGGCATTGGGTTTCGCGTGCATCATCGCCGGATACTGCGCGGCCACCATGGGTAGGGCGTTCTCAAGCGTCGACCATGTCACGAGGTCCGGAATAATGCGCTCTTCGTCGCTGGTTTCCCTCAATATTGGCAAGGCTACGACAAAGACGACGAACAAAACCAAACAGGCCATAGAGATGGAACGAATTGAGCTCAGAGCGTTGCTCATAGATTTTGTCGAATCCATAAGGATCGTCCCTCTGCAAGTGCAAGTCGCAACGCCGCGAATTCAGCTGTCCACGCGACCACCTCGAGTCGCATGCCTCGACAACGCTTCGAGTGGGGAATTCGGTCTGGCGTGCTCCAGCCAAGTTCCTCTATTTCGCAAGCATCATTCCGGCTTGCGTGAGCATGGCCGATTTTCCAAGTCATGGATTGCGCAATCGGTCGGGTCGACACGAAGAGCACAGGCATCTTAATGCACCGATGGCATTTGAAATCTGTCAGGGACTTTGTCAGAGACTCGCCATCATGCCGGCAGCTTGATGTTCACGAAGGTTGCGATCGGTCCGGCGAGAACCGGCGCCAGGAGAGCCACGACGCGTATCAGGTCGGCGAAGGCGAGGCCTTCCGGCTTGGCCTCGGGCGCCGGCGGTGACACGGCTTCCACGCCGCCGCTCCTGGCCTGGCGAATACGGCCACGGGCCCGTTCGAGCAGCAAGGCGGATGGCAAGAAGATCGAGACCAGCACGCCCACGAAGCAGACGCTTTCCAGCGCCACGAAGCCGTTGATCATCGCGGCATAGGCGGTGCGCATCTCCTCGGCGATGAATGGTACAGGAAGCGCCGTCCACTGCTTGGTGTCGATGACACCGGCCACGAGCAGCATCGCGGCGATCATCAGAGTCAGATCGAGCTGATTCTTGAACTCCGCCGCCGCTGGCCCGTCCGCGGCGGTGCCGAGCCGCGTCGCCCGGACGGCAATGAACGCGCTGCTGACGACAACGCTGATGGCCGCCAGCGCCACCGCGTGGTTGCCAATGACGAGTTGCCCCTTGAGCAAGGTGAGAGCGCCGCCACCAACGATTTTGCCGATCGCACGGTCGAAGACGTGGTTGCCCAGGAACCGATAAACCTGATCGGATTGGTCGGGAGGTCTGGCCAACAAACCCAATTCCTCCAGCACCCAATTGCCGTCCAGTGCGTGGAGCACGATCACGAGCAGCGCAGCACCCAGGCCCCAGACCACCCGGCGATCGAGCCGTGACTTCGGGCTGCGCCACACCGAGCGCCAACCGTAAGCACCGACGCCGATGGACACGAATACCAGCAGCGTCGTCGAGGCGACTGAGTAAAGGCGATTGGCCGCGGCTCCCACCAGCGCCGTCTCCATCGACTTCGTCGCGGTCGCGGCTCCCGGTTCGATCAGGGTGACGTTCAGTAGCGGTGCAAAGATGCCCCAGGCGATGGCACAGTCGCTGGTCATGGTCGACCAGAGCTTAAAGCAAAACACCGGGAGGAGCACCAGCACCACGAGCCAGCGTCCCTCGTCAAAGAGTTTCCCGGTCCCTGCCGCAGTGCCTGTCGCCATTTCTCACCCCCGAAGATGACGGGTCAGATTACACGCCATTACTACTCCAGCGCGAGTCCGGCGTTTCAAGCACCTTTCCCGGAATCTCATTGACGCTCATTGTCGTCAGCGATCGCCCCGGCCTTACTGACTTGCCTCGCCCAATTCCTCATGGTCGCTCCCCGATCTAAGTACCGATACAACTGATGCGCGAGTCGATAACGAACTTGAAGCCGGTCGCGCGCTTCATGCCGGATGAACGGCGCGGCCGTGCCGGAGTGCCGCTGACGGCAAAGGTCCGGCATCTACAGCAACCCGCGTTTGCTCAGGGCGGTCGTTAGACCCTTCACCAAATCGTCTGCAATGGTGTCAGCAGCACTTCCGAGCGCGAGCAGCGACAGCAGCCACGGGCCGAATCCCGGCAGGTTGTCGGTCCGCAACGTACCCAGTACGGCAGTGGCGCGCGCGCGAATCGGGGCCCGCAGGTTCTCCGGATTGAGGGCGCCCTTGGGCCAGGCCGGTTCGGTCATCCCCAGCGCTTGAGGCACGAAGGGAATGATCGGCAGGTAGTAGGACTTTGGCGGAGTCGTCGGCGTCAACGGAAAAGCCAGGCGATCGCCATTGGCGCCGCGGCACCAGTCGGCGCGCTGATCGAAGCTCCACCCGTCGAAGACCCGGTTGTCCGCACGAAGCAGCATCTCCCGCAGCAGATAGGCGGCCATGTTGAGCCGGCCCAGGAGATAGTCGTGCACCCCGAAGGGGCGCGTGGCCCATCCGGCGAGCGCCGCGAGATCGGTGCCCGCCAGTGCCGCTTCACCGACATAGGCCAAGCCGTTGGCATCCGTCGGCCCCAGCGGCGTGCCGTCCAGCCCGGTTCGCGTGGGCACGAGCTGAAAGCGACTGAAGACATCTTCGTCCTGGAACAGATCGAGGTCGGAAGTGAGATAGCGGGCCCCGCCGACAAACGTTCCGATCAGTGCCTCCACGACGCCGACCAGGCTGCGACCGACGGGATTGACCATGCCGGGCTGGTCGGCCAGCGGGTCGATCAGCAGCAGCGCCCGATTCGCCTGGTCCGGCTCCCGCGGATTGGTCTTGCCGATGCCGGCAAGTGCCTCGTGCGCGACTTTCACGGGATCGTTGTTCAGCGTCCCCCCGTCGACGCCGGTAAAGCTGTAGTCCATGCCGTGAGCGACGTCGCCAAGTTCCGACCAGTCCGGGCTGGGCCAGGCGATCTGGGGCTGTCCCTGGTCGTCGACACGAGCATACGGCCGATAGAGGTATTGCTCCGCGGGACGGCTCAACGGCCGAGCCGGTAGCCCGACCGGCATCGCACCGCTGGCGCGGGCATAGTCACCGAGCGTCTGATAGGACACCGACTTGCCGGGTATTGGACTGCTCGACAGCCAGAATTCATCGGGTCTTCGCTGGCCGTCGTCGTCGCCGGTGTCCTTCCCGACGACATTGGGGAGCGCGAACCAGGCGAAGTCGTCGTGCTCGACGTAGGCTGCCCCGGTGTAGGGACCTATGCTTGGGATGCCCTCCACCTTGTAGGGTATGCCGCGAAGATTGCAGACCGTCGTTGCCACACGGAAGGGCGAGGCCGCCCACGGACGCGATACCTCACCGTCCAGGTTCGCGTAGTCGATCAGCCGTCCGCTGGCCGCATCGATCACCTTGCCGTTGAGCAGTGCCGGCACATGCTGTGGCGTCGCGGGCTTCCCCGTGTCGGGATCGGGTGGGTCGGGAACCACGGCCGCCAGGTCATTGGCCTCGAGCATGGGCAGGAGCTGGAACTGGTTCACCCAAAGGTCCCAGAACTTGTTGTCGGCGGGTCCCGCGCCGTCGACGTTGAGAGCATTCTGATCGGGCGGCGCCCCGTCGCCGACGTGGGTAAAGTTGCGGTTGAGCGACAGACCCAGGATCGCTGCACAGACGGCGCCGCCTGACGAACCGGCAGCCAGTCTCAGCTTGATGGCATGCGGCGGATTGCCCTTGAACCGCCCGTAGAAGTCATCGAGCGCCTGGACCAGGAGTTCCAGGGCGCCTGCCGTATAGGCGCCTGCCGATACCGTGCCCCCGAGCACCAGTCCCAATTCGAATGTTTTCGGCGGAACGGCCGGAACGCCGTCGGTAAAGACCTTCGCCTTGGCCGGATCGCGTTGGGGAAAATTCGCCGAAACCCTATCGTTGTCGTTCATCGCCGTGCTCCGCTTCAACGTGATGCCAGCCACCCGGGCGCCAGGTGCTCAGTCCCGCACGAACTTCGCGGAGATATAGACGCCGTTGCTAATCCCCATGAGCAGCATGAAGCCTTGCGGGATGTCGGGGATCGTGTAGCTGGTGAACAGCTTGATCGCCACGAAGCCCGCGGAGATCAACGTGAAGAACAGCATCTGTACCCGCGTCACGTCGATCTCGGAAGGATGGGTCGGCGTAGTGACCAGGTCGGACCAGGACGGCACGTGCGCAGGTGCACCTTGCGCCAGCGTCGCCGACGCGACGCTCGTCGCTGCGCTCGCGCCGGCGCTGTTTTCCGCGAAGACCTGGAAGTCGTACTGCGTGCCGCGGATGAGGTGCTCGACCCGCATGCTCGTGCCGATCACTGGCGGCCCCGCCGATTGCCAGGCTTTCAGTCCGGCCACCGAATACTCGACGCGATATCGATCCACCGGCGCGTTTGGCACGGTCGCCGGTGCAGTCCATTCCAGGCCAACGCCGTGTGCGGATTGGGCGCTCGCCATCAGTCCGGACACGGGCCCGGAAGGCAAGCTCGCGGGCCGGGGCTGCGCCGGCGGCGTCGCGCTATCGGTCGTGCCCGCGTTGGCGGTCTTGATCTTGGCGGCAACGGTGCTGGCCCCCGCGATCCCAAGCAGGACGAGCGCTCCGCTCGGGATATCAATCAGGCTGCCGGACAAGCCCATGACATAGACAGCGCCGGCGCCGAACAGGAAGCTCCACAGCATGATCTGGAACTGCGAGAGGCTGACGTATCCGTCGCGCGTCGAGATGAGTCGCACGACGGGGTTGCCCCCGGGCACGTGCCTGGCCCTCGCCCACAGGTCGAGGAGCAGCGCCGCGACAATGACTGCCAGGATTGTGAGGAAGCAGGCAGCCAACAAGCTGGTCACGCCAAACGTCTGGTCGGCCACGACGATCGACTTGCCGTTGGCGTCCAGGAGGACGACGCGGAGAACCGCCTTGGGGATCGTCCGGAGGAGGATGAATTGAAACGGTCCGTCCTTCGGGTCCCAGAACCTCTGCCACAAGTTGGAACTCACCTCGGGAAGCGTCTCGGGGACCGTCACCCCGAATACCGCCTTGCTGCTGGTACTGGTCGACGAATAGGACAGGCTCGTCACGCCAATGGGGCCGATGAACTCGTTTGGGTTCGGCTGTGGGTCGGGGCCGGTCCAGCGAAAGCACGCCACTGCCTTGGCGTCCTTCAGGAGTGTCGCGGTTGCCGCATCGGCGCTGGTGACGATGAAGCGAAGCTCCCCACCGCGCGGTTGCCATGGCGTCGACGGATCGATGGTGACCGTTGCGACAGGCTTTGCCTCGGGCGTCGCGTCCTTGCACTGGTCGGCAACCGCCAGCCCTGGCTCGAGAAGCACGAACGCGAAAAACAGCGCGAGCGGTGAGAACCTTGTCATCGACGCCTCCCCCGGCCTCTCATCGGAACCGCCATCGAGGACACGCGCCCCCGAAGTCCGCCCGCTCCCGGCAGGCAGCGTCTAGTGGCCATCGCTCGACCAATGAGGATCATCCGTAAACACGGCCTTCACGACGCCGTAACCATGTCCGACCTGCTGCAGCAGGGGATT
>PLYQ01000077.1 GCA_003153415.1 Rhodospirillales bacterium
ATAACGCGACGCACGAACAGATAACCGATGTTGGAATAGGCCCAGCCTTCGCCGGGCGGATAGATCAGACGGTCGGCCTCGGCGCGCGACAGGAGTTCGTCGACTGGCCAGGCGTCCTCGCGACGCGCCACCGCCTCGTGGTAGGCCGCGACACGGCCATAGTCGGCGAGGCCGGCGCGCGATGCTGCAGGAGCTGGCGGAGCGTGTAGGCCCGACCGGAGAGCGGCGCGTCGAGGGCCAGGCGTCTGTCGCGCACCAGTGCCAGAGCGGCGGCGGCGATGACTGTCTTGGTGAAGCTCCACCACGGCACATCGGCCGTGGGACCGGCGAGCGAGACGACCGCGCCGTCCTGGATGACGACGTCGGCGGCCGGCTGGCTCAATCCGCCGCCTGCGCGTCGGCCAGCAGGTCGTAGGTCCGCTTCTGATACTCGACCATGTAGTCGGTGTAGTAGGTCGTGGGATATTTTGGCGGCCGGTCCGGTCCGACCGTCGTCGGCACGGCGGCGATCGGCCAGTCGATGTTGTTGTCGCAGAAGAAGGCCAGCGCATAGCGCTCGCCGCCGCTGCGGTTGACCGCGCGGTGCGCAGTGGCCAGGAAAGAATCGTTGGTCCAGCGCCGCAGGAGCTGCCCCCCATTCACGACAAAGGCATTGGGGATCGACGGCGCATCGATCCAATTGCCGCTTTGCGTGCGGATCGACAGGCCTGGCACATCGTTGGGCGCCAGCAGCGTCAGGAAAGAGGTGTCGGTATGCGGGGCGATGCCGAATTCGTCGTCGACGGCTACGTCCTGAGGCGGATAGTGCGTCATGCGCAGTTTGTATTGTGCATCGGCGAACGGCGCGTCGAAATACCGGGCTGGCAGACCGAGTGCCAGGGCATAGAGCGGCACCAGCCTTTGCACCAGTCGTTCCATGGCATCGCAGTAGGCGACTACTGTTTCGCGAAAGCCCGGCAGGCTGGCTGGCCACTGGTTGGCGCTGCGGAAGCGCCGGTCAGCCACGACGTCGGGATGGTCGCGGGCCAGGTCGCGCGCCACGAACAGCGCCTCGTTGAGGTTGGGCTTGGTGACGGTCTGCACGACCGACGTGCGCAGCGTGTCGCCGCGCATCGGCAGGTAACCGACATTGTGCTTGTCGATGCGGATTTCCATCTTGCGCTCGAGCGGCAGGGCGTGAAAGCGCGCAGCCTGGTCGAAGATGCCGCGGCTCTGCGCTGCCGGAACGCCGTGGTTGACGATGAAGTAGAAACCGATACCGGTCAGGGCAAAGCGTAACTCGGCGGCGGTGCGCTCCAGGGCCCCCGGCTGGCCCGCGAGAGTGGGGCCGAGATCGACGANNGGCTTGTCCGGCCCGACAGTCGTCGGCACGGCGGCGACCGGCCAGTCGATGTTGGAATCGCAGAAGAACGGGATGGCGTAGCGCTCGCCGCCCGAGCGATTGATGGCGCGGTGCGGTGTGGCCAGGAAGAGATCGTTGGTCCAGCGCTGCAGCATCTGGCCGCCGTTCACGACATAGGCATTGTCGATCGCCGGCGCGTCTATCCATTTGCCGCTCTGCGTCTTGATCGACAGCCCGGGCACGTCATTGGGGGCGAGCAGGGTGAGGAAGCTCGTGTCGGTATGCGGCGCCAGGCCGAACTCGTCGGTCACGGGGCCGTCCTGATGCGGGTAATGGGTCATGCGCAGCGAGAATTGCAGCTCCTTGAACGGGCCATCGAAATATTCGGCCGGCAGGTCGAGGGCGCGGGCATAGAGCCGCACCATCTTCTGCACCAGCCGCTCCAGCGTGTCGGCATAGGAGAGGATGGACTCGCGAAACCCTGGCAGGTCCGCAGGCCAGCGGTTGGCGCCGTGGAAGGGGCGATCGGCCAGGACGTCGGGATGATCGGCCGGCAGCTCGCGCTTGATGAAGAAGGCCTCGTTGAGGTTGGGCTTGGTGTCGGCCTGCACCGTCGAGGTGCGNNCGTTCGAGAGGCTGGGCGTGGAAGCGCTTGACCTGCTCGAATACGGCCCGAATCTGCTCGCGCGGCACGCCGTGGTTGACGATGAAGTAGAAGCCGATCTCGGTCAGTGCGAACCGCAACTCCTTCGCCGTCCGGTCGAGCGCACCGGGTTCGCCCGCGAGAAAGGGCCCGAGATCGATGACGGGAATGGATTCGGTGTCGGCCACGACGCGCCTCCTGTCCAACTCTGGCGCAACGATAATGCCTCCGGGGCGCAGGGGTCCAGCCCGCGCTGGCCGTGGCGGCGTTTGGCCATTTGGTCTAGGCTTCGACCCGGCCTTTTCAGGCCCTCCCCGGGGGAAAGTCGATGACACGGTCACGGTACGGCATTGCAGCGGCGCTCGGCAGTTTCGCCATGGCGTGGGCCTGCTCGGCTGCGGCCCAGACGGCCTACAGCACCGAAGGTGCCACCGGCTCGTTCCTGACGCTCCTGACTGAGCGCCTCGAATTCACCATCAAGCACATCCCCGCGCTCGGCCATCATCTCGCCAGCCTGCCCGACGTGGTGAGCGGCGGCTCAGCTCTGCTGTTGCTGGGCATCGTCGTCGCCGGCCTGGCAGCGGAATATGTGGCGCGTCTGCTGCTGAGCCGCGCGCGGCTGCGCGGCTTCGACCGCCTGGTCGGCCACTCGCCGCTGCGCGCGTTCGGGCTTGCCGTTCTGCTCGACGTGGTGGCACTGCTGGCACTGGTCGTTGCCGGCCGTGTCGTGGTGGCCCAGATCGGCGATCCGCAGGGCATCGCCGGCAAGCTCGGTCACCAGGTTTTTCAGGCGCTACTCTATTGGCGCGCCTTCAATCTCCTGTTCCGTGCCTTCCTGCGGCCGAGCACGCCCGAGGGCCGCATCGCGCCGGTCGACGATGCCACCGCGCTCAGCCTGCTGTTCGGCCTGAACTGGGTGATCGTGTTGCCATTGCTGGGCGGCCATCTGGCGCGCGCGCTGGAGACAACGGGAGGTGGCCCCCGTCTCGTCTCCGCGGCCGTCATCCTCTACGCCCCCCTGCTTGCGGCCTGCCTGCTCTGGGTGGTGTGGCACTGGCACAAGCAGATGGCGGCATGGTTGTCGGCCTTGGTGTCGGACCGCAAGATCGGCCGCCGGCTGAAGCTCGACGCGGCGCAGCGCTGGTGGGTCGTCGGCCTCGTTTTCTACACCATGATGGGGCTGGCCGCCGTCTACGCCGCGCTGACTGAGCGCAATACCGCGGCGCGCGGCATGACCACCATCGAGTCGTCGTTGATCGCGCTCCTGCTGTTCGAGACCCTGATGCACAGGATCACGCGCCACATCGTGTCGGAGCTGCCGATGGCAGGCGACGTGGTGGCCGACTGCCTTCGTCTGATCGCTCGGCTCTACGTCATCATCCTGATCGCCGACGCGCTGATGGTGAGGGTGCTGGGCGCCATGACGCCGGACGAATGGCTGTCGCACGACCGCGGCGCCAAGGTCGCCGCCTTGAGCCTGGTGGCGATCTACGCCTTCTGGCGGTTCGTGAAGTTCCGTATGGATTCCTACATCGCCTCCAATCCGCTGCCGTCGGCCGACGTGACGGCCGAGGCCGAGGACGATGGCAAGGTCGCGGCGTCGCGGCTGCGCACGCTGATGCCGCTGCTGCGCGTCGTTGCCGGGTCGACCATCATCGTGGTTGGCGGCCTCCTGGTGCTGTCGCAGTTGGGCGTCAACATTACGCCGCTGATCGCCGGCGCTTCGGTGTTTGGCCTCGCCGTCTCGTTCGGCAGCCAGTCGCTGGTGCGCGACGTCGTGTCGGGCGTGTTCTTCCTCGCCGAGGATTCGTTCCGCATCGGCGAATATGTCGACTGCAGTAAGGTCAAGGGCACGGTCGAGGGCTTCACTGTGCGCTCGCTGAGGCTCAGGCACCAGAACGGCCAGCTTCACATCGTGCCGTTCGGCCAGGTCGGCCACATCACCAATTTCAGCCGCGACTGGACGGTGGTGAAATTCAATCTCGCCTTCGCCAACGGCACCGACGTCGAGCTGCTGCGCAAGACGGTCAAGAAACTGGGCACCGACATGATGGAGGAGCCGACCTTCAAGCCGATCCTGCTGCAGCCGCTCAAGATGCAGGGTGTGGTCGACATCAAGGACAACGCGGTGATCGTGCGTTTCAAGTTCATGGCGCGGCCCAAGAACCCCAGCATGGTCCAGCGCATGGCAGTGCGCCGCATGTACGAGAAATTTCCGGCACTCGGGATTCAGTTCGCCCAGCCGAATTTCCCGTTCGCCATGCAGGCGCCCGCCGCGGTCGCGCCGGCCCCCGCAGTTCCTGCAGCCTCGGCGCTGCCGCCGACCAAGGCCGCCGCCGAATAACCACAGAAATCAGTTCAACAGGAGAGTCACCGTGGAAAAGCGCAAACTTGGAAAATCCGGCATCGAATTCGCCCCGATCGCCTTTGGCGGCAACGTCTTCGGCTGGACGGCCGATGAGGCCACCTCGCACAAGCTGCTCGACGCCTTCGTCGATGCCGGCTTCTCCTTCATCGACACCGCCGACGTCTATTCGCGCTGGGTGCCGGGCCACAAGGGCGGCGAGTCCGAGGTGATCATCGGCAGCTGGCTGAAGAAGAATCCGGCCAAGCGCGCCAAGGTCCAGATCGCCACCAAGTGCGGCATGGTGCCGGCCGAGGGCGCATTGACGCGGGCGCACATCAAGAAGTCGGTCGACGAGTCGCTGCAGAGGCTCAACACCGACCGCATCGAGCTCTTCCAGTCGCACAAGGACGACAAGGCGACGCCGCTCGAGGAGACGCTGTCGACCTACGGCGAGCTGATCAAGGCGGGCAAACTGGGCGCGATAGGCGCTTCCAACTACGACGCGCCGCGCCTTGCCGAGGCTGCGAAGATTTCCAGGGAGAAGGGCCTGCCGCGCTACGAAAGCCTGCAACCGCACTACAATCTGGTGGAACGCGGCCTGTTCGAGGGCGCTTTGGAGAATGAGTGCCTGAAGGAGGGGATCGGCGTGATCCCGTACTATTCCCTGGCCAGCGGGTTCTTGAGCGGCAAGTACCGTTCGGAAGGCGATATCGGCAGTGCCAAGCGTGGCGCCGGCGTGAAGAAGTACATCAACCCCAAGGGAATGGGCGTGCTGAAGGCGCTCGACGACGCGGCCAAGAAGCACAATTCCAACGACACGCAGGTCGCACTTGCCTGGCTGATGCAGCGCAAGTCGATCACCGCGCCGATCGTCAGTGCGACCAGCCTGCAGCAGCTCAAGGACCTGATCGCCGCGCCCAGCGTCAAGCTCGATGCGGCCGATGTCGCAGCCATCGACAAGGCGAGCGCGCCCTGATGTTGGTGTTCCGTCAGCTGTTCGATCCGACGTCGTCGACCTACACCTATTTGTTGGGCGACTCGGTGTCGGGCGAGGCGGTGCTGATCGACCCGGTGTTCGAGCAGGTGCGCCGCGATGCCGCCCTGATCGGCGAGCTGGGGCTAAAACTCCTGTGGTCGCTGGAGACGCACGTCCATGCCGATCACGTGACGGGGGCGTGGCTGCTCAAGAACCGTCTCGGCAGCCAGATCGCGCTGGCGGCGGCCGGCGGCGCGGCCGGCGCCGACCGCCTGTTGCAGGATGGCGACCGCGTGGGCTTCGGCAAGCGTTCGCTTGAGGTGCGCGCCACGCCGGGCCACACCAACGGCTGCGTGACCTATGTGCTCGACGACGACTCGATGGCCTTCACCGGCGATTGCGTGCTGATCCGCGGCAGCGGCCGCACCGACTTCCAGCAGGGCGATGCACGTGCTCTCTACCGCTCGGTGCGGGCGCGCATCTTCTCGCTGCCCGATTCGTGCCTGCTTTATCCGGCGCACGACTATCGCGGGCTGACCGTGACCAGCGTCTGCGAGGAGAAGAAGTTCAATCCGCGGCTGGGCGGCGAGATTGCCGAGGCCGACTACGCCGGCTACATGAAGAACCTCGACCTGCCGCACCCCAAGAAGATCGACGAGGCGGTGCCGGCCAACCTGCGCTGCGGCCGTCCCGGCAACGAGGCCGAGCTGCCGCCCGACCCCGCCTGGGCGCCGCTGCGTTTTACCTTTTCGGGTGTGTGGGAGGTCGAGCCGCACTGGCTCGAGGAGAACCTCAATGCCGTGCGTGTGCTCGACGTGCGCGAACCCAACGAGTTCACCGGACCGTTGGGCCATATCCGCGGCGCCACCCTGATGCCGCTCGGCGAACTGGCGAGCCGCGCCAAGNNTCGGCCGGTATCTCCACCTTTGCCATGTGCTCGTAGCGCTGGGCGGCGAACCACAGTGCATAGTCGCCGAACTTGATCGGCGAATATTTTGCCGGCCGCTCGGCCGACTGGCAGGAGGGCAGACACTCGATCACCGTGTCGTGCTCGGGATCGCAGAAGAAGGGGATGGCGTAGCGCAGCCCGCCCGAGACGTTGCGCACGCGGTGCGGCGTCGACAGGAACCGCTCGTTGGTCCAGCGATGCAGGATGTCGCCGCCGTTGACCACAAAAGCACCCTCGACACCCGGCGCATCCAACCACTGGCCGCTCGGCAGCAGGATCGACAAGCCTTGCACCTTGTTGGGCGGCAGCAGGGTCATGAATCCGGAATCGGTGTGCGGTACTAGGCTGGCGACGGTCTCGTCGCTGCCGTCGATGGCCGGGTAGCGCGACTGGCGCAGGATCATGTGCGGCTTGGCAAAGCACGTGTCGAAATGATCTTCCGGCAGGTCCAGCGCCAGCGCGTAGAGCTTCACCAGCTTGCGGCAGAGCGCTTCGAGCGTGGTCATATACTTGAGCGTCTGCTCGCGAAAGCCCGGCAGGTCGGCCGGCCACTTGTTCATGGTGTGAAAGCGGCGGTTGGCGATCACGTCGGGGTCGCTGGCGTCACGCTCGCGGCGCAGGAAGTAGGCCTCGTTCTGGCTGGGCTTCTTGCCTTGGGCCGCGGCATTCGGCGGCGCCTTGTCGGCGATCGGCATGTAGCCGATCGTGTGCTCGTCGACCTTGACCGCGAGCTTGGCCGCCATCGGCTGGGCATGGAAGCGCGCGGCTTCGGCGTATTGCGCGTCGATCAGCGACTGCGGCACGCCGTGGCCCGCGAGATAGTAGAAGCCGACATGCTCGAAGGCGAAGCGCAGTTGTGCCGCCGCGCGTGCGGCCGCGCCCGGTTTTCCGGCCAGGAAATCGGCGACATCGATCAGCGGGATTTCGCCGCCGATCATTTTGCCGGGCGAGGATACGATCGTCTGGTCCATCACGGCTCTCCGAAGCGCCAACGCAGGAAGGATACCACGTCCTTGACGCAGCGGTCCGGCGCGGCGTCGCAGATATTGTGCGGCATGCCCTCGTAGGCGATGGCCTGCACGTCCGGGATGCGCTCGATCATCACGTCGTAATTCTTGATCGAGCCCACGGTCTCGCCGCCCGGCATGACGAGCAGGGTCGGGCATTTGATCCGGTGGATTTGGTCGCTCCATTCGAGGGTGCTCATCAGGCCGACGAAGCGCGCCACCCAGGCCGGATCGTTCTTGGCCACCTCGTCGACGAACCAGGTGACCAGTCCCTTGGGCACCTTGTCGAGCGGCAGGCGGTCGGCGATGGTCTCGGCGAAGAACTTGCGCAAGCCGTCCTTGGCGATGCGCGGCAGCCAGCTCGCGGCCTGGCTGTTGCGAAGACCGGCTGTCGAGCCGAACAGCATCAGGCTCTTGACCTTGTCCGGCGATTTCATCGCCAGGTTCTGGGCGATATAGCCGCCCGCCGAGTTGCCGACGATGTGCACCGACGTCTCGCCGAGATGGGCGAGCAATTCCTCCACATCGGCGACCAGGCGATCCATGTCGAGCAGCAAAGATGCCGGCGGCACCTGCGAGCAGCCGTGCCCGCGCAGATCCATCCGCACGACGCGATAGTGGCGGCACAGGCCGGGCACCCAGGCGTAGAAGCGCTTGGCATGGCCGACGGCGGCATGCAGCAGCAACAGGGTGTCGGCCTTGCGCCAGGGATCGGTATAGTCGTCGATATAGTAGGCTAGGCTGATGCCGTCGCTGGCCGTGAACTTGTCGACCGCCATGCGGTACTCCTGCGAATGTTGCCAAAACGCTGGCAGTGGCCCGTTATTCTGTCAAACCGGAGCAGCCCATGATCATCGACAAGATCGAGCCGATCGCACTCAGCGTCGGCACTCTCTCGCTGGTGCTTTGTCGCGTGACGACAAAGTCGGGGCTCGCGGGCTACGGCGAATGCCTGTGCAACAGGCCGCCTATGCAGCAGGCGCTGGTTGCCACCATCCGCGACGCGATCGCGCCGCTCTATTTCGGCAAATCGGCAGAGGACCGGACCGCGTTGAACCTCACGGCCCGCCGGCGCTTCGCGAGCTTCGGCCGCGCCGGCACGGTGACCAATGCGCTGGCCGCGGTCGACATCGCGCTGTGGGACATCGCGGGGAAGGCCGAAGGCAAGTCGGTCTCGCAACTTCTCGGCGGTGCCCGGCGCACGCGCCTGCCGGTGATGGCGAGCCTCGACAAGTACGACGACAAGACCAGGGTGCGGGCGCGGCTCGAGCAGGCGCTGGCGACCGGTGTGAAGGCCGCCAAGGTGCATGAGGCGCCGCTCGACGTGATCGAGGAGGCGCGGCGCTCCGTGCCGCGCGAGGTGCCGTTCGTGGCCGACAGCAACAACGCCCACACACTGGCCGCCATCCGGCGCGACGAGGCGCGCTGGCGGGCGCTCGATCTCCTGTTCTTCGAAGATCCGTTCTGGCCGCCGGAGGATCTGCTCGCGATGGGCAAGATGGCGGGCGTGCCGATCGGCATGGGCGCCGATTTCGGCTCGACCGAGCAGATGGCGATCTATGCCAAGGCGCCGGCCATCGCCGTGCTGCAGCCCGATGTCTGCATGCTGGGTGGACTCACCGAGGCGAGCCGCGCCGTGGCGATGGTCGAAGCAGCCGGCAAGTCGGCGGCACCGCACACGCCCTTCATCGGGCCGGCAGCACTTGCCTCGTTGCATCTGCTCGCGGCGGCGAAAGAGGAGGGCTACTTCGCCGCGATCGAGCCCGGCGAGTCGAGGGACGTGTACGGCAACGGCCTGGCGCGCTGGCAGCCTACCGTCGAGGTTCCCACGGGGCCGGGGCTGGGCTTCGACCCCGACCCCGCCTTCCTGCGCCGCCACGATTGTGCGAGATAGAACACAAGGTTCTGGAGGAGATTCTCATGGCATCGCCGCTTTTCGACCTGTCGGGCAAGGTCGCCGTCGTCACCGGCTCGAGCAAGGGCATCGGCAAGTCGATCGCCATGCATCTGGCGCTGCAGGGCGCCAAGGTCGTGGTGTCGTCGCGCAAGGCGCCGGCCTGCGAGGAGGCCGCCGCCGAGATCAGGAAGGCCGGCGGACACGCGACAGTCATTCCCTGCAATATCTCCGACAAGGCGCAGGTCGAACGGCTGATCGTCGAGACCAGGAAGCAACTCGGGCCGGTCGACGTACTGGTCTGCAACGCCGCGTCCAACCCCTATTACGGGCCGAACGAGAAGCTGCCGGACGAAGTGTTCATGAAGGTGATGCAGAACAATATCCTGTCCAACATGTGGTTGATCAATCTCTGCCTGCCCGACATGCGCGCCAAGAAGGACGGCTCGATCATGATCGTGTCGTCGATCGGCGGCGTGCGCGGCAGCGCGGTGATCGGCGCCTACTGCATCTCCAAGGCCGCCGACATGCAGCTCGCGCGTAACCTCGCGCTGGAATACGGCCCGGACAACATCCGCGTCAACACCATCGCGCCGGGTCTCGTGACGACGGATTTCGCCCGCGCCTTGTACGAGGATCCGCAGAGGCGCGCCGCGCGCGAGGCGGCGACGCCGCTGCGCCGCCTCGGCGCGCCCGACGATATCGGTGGTCTGGCGGTGCTGCTGGCTGGCAAGGCCGGCGCCTTTATCACCGGCCAGACCCTGATCGCCGACGGCGGCACGACGATTGGGGGCTAGGGCTGCGTAACGCCCTCACCTAACCTCTCCCCCTATCGGGGGAGAGGAACATGAGGTGTGATGCTCATCCCATTGGCTATCGTCTAGCCCATCGGATCAAAAAGAAAATCGTCCAAACAATCAGTGTGATGGCCGTTGCTGCCAAATGGAACCCGTTGAGCTTCCCAAGATCGCTTAGGCCACTCACGAAGTCCGAAAGATAGTGGCCGAAATCCCAACCCATGATGCGGACGTACAAGAGCGTCCACGCGATGATGTACGTCGCGGCGATGGCTGCGAGGTAGAGGAAGCCACGATTGTCGGCCATCACCTCATCATGAGTCATGTTCCTCTCTCTCGCTAGGGGGAGAGGCTAGGTGAGGGGGCTAAGCCGGCTTCTTCCGAAACGTCACCACCAGCACATCGCGGTAGGCGGGCTGCGCGGGATTCTCCGGCTCGACCGGGGTCACGCCGTGATAGCAGCGCGCATCGTCGACCAGGGCGGCATCCAGCGGATCGGTCAGGGTGAAGCTGCCGAGCGCGCGCTTGTCGAGATCGTGGATGGTCGTGGTGCCGCTGGCGATGTTGCGGCGGTCGACCAACAGCACCAGCACGTAATCGACACCGTCGCGATGCATGCCCTCGGGCGTGGGCTTGCCCTGCTCGCCGCGCCGCGCCTCGATGCGGAACTGGTGGACCTCGATGTGCCAGGCGTCGGTGTCGGGCGCGAGGCGGCCGAACAGCGAGCGGCAATAGTCCAGGATGGTCTGCAGGCTGGCGCCGTCGCTGATCTCGGGCTTGATCGGCTCGAACCAGCGCTCGATGCCGCCGTTCAGCGTGTTGTAGTCGAGGCCCTGGTAGTGCGCCTGGTGCGGGCCGCGCACGACCGCGCCCTGGCGACCGGCGGCATAGACCGCGAAACGGCGGCGCCGATAGCGGCCCCCGTCGGCCATGTAGGTATCGGTGTGCAGGTCTTTCCAGCTCCCGGCGAATTCCGGCCAGTCGCTGAGCGTGCCGAAGCGACCCAATGCGGTGCGCATGTCCGAGGCTTCGACGAAGGCATAGCCCGCGCGGGCGATCGCGTTGCGGATGCCCGTGGCGTTCTGCAGGCCGGTTCCGATCTCGCTCATGGCGCCAGCCTATCATTTGGTCAGCCGCCCGCCACATGAGCTAAAGTCGGAGCCGACCCGGAGAAAACCAATGCCATTCGCCAAGTCCGACGACGGAGTGAAGCTTTACTACGAGGAAGTGGGTAGCGGCGCGCCTTTGGTGTTCGTCCACGAATTCGCCGCCGACCACCGCTCGTGGGAAATGCAGATGCGCCATTTCGGCCAGCGCTACCGCTGCATCACCTTCGGCGCGCGCGGCTATCCGCCGTCCGACGTGCCGGAAAAGCCTGCGAGCTACTCGCAGAACCGCGCCACCGACGACATCCTGGCGGTGATGGCGCATCTCAAGATCGACAAGGCCCACATCGTCGGCCTGTCGATGGGCGGCTTCGCCACGCTGCATTTCGGCCTGCGCCATCCAGGCCACGCCCTGTCGCTGGTGGTGGCCGGCGTCGGTTACGGCGCGGAGAGGGACCAGCAGGCGAAGTTCCGCTCCGAGGTCGAGGTGGTGGCCAAGTCGCTGCTGAGTGAGGGCATGAAGGCCTTCGCCGAGAAATACGCCTATGGGCCGACGCGCGTTCAGTTCGAGAACAAGGACCCGCGCGGCTTTGGCCAGTTCAAGAAGGAGCTCGGCGAGCACTCCGCGCTGGGCTCGGCCAACACCCAGATCGGCGTGCAGGGCCAGCGCCCGTCGATCTACGACCTGGTCGACGGCATGCGCAAAATGACCGTGCCGACGCTGATCCTGACCGGCGACGAGGATTGGCCCTGCCTGGCACCGTCGGTGCTGATGAAGCGCGAGATCCCGTCGGCGGCGCTGGCGGTGATGCCCAACTGCGGCCACACCATCAATCTCGAGGACCCCGATCTTTTCAACCAGATCGTCGGCGATTTCATCGTCCAGGTCGAAGCCGGCCGCTGGCCCAAGCGCGACCCGCGCGCCATGAGCACGTCGATCACGGGGATGAAGAGCTAGGTATGATTGATCAACTGGCCTCTCCGTCTACATGGCTATGGGTTGCTGCCATCGTCTTTGGACTTTGCGTCGCAGTGATTTTGGCGCGCGTCATCTTGATCTCTATCTACAAGAAGCGTGTATTGGCCGAGTTGACGAAGGCTGGTGCGCTAGATGCGCTGAGACACCTGAAGCGAGGCGACAGCTAAGTCTCGATAAGCTCTTTTCGCATTGACACTTGGTGCGTTATATGCAACACTACCTTCGTGTTCTTCCAGACTGCGCGCATCCTGCGCGTTCAGAGTTGTGAGCGGGCAGGATGCGCGGTACGGCAGATCATGACGAAGCGATTCGCGAAACTTTCGCGAGTCCTCGCGACTCTTTCGCGAAAGGTTGGCCAAGCGATTGGAGGAACAAGACTTTCTGATCGAACCTGCGGAAATTCGCGAAATTTTCAAAAAAATGGGGACCCGGACCCAAGGCGATTTGCCGAAGCGCGGGGGCCATGGGAGACGCTGCACAGTGGGGCAGATCGAGCGTGGTGCGAAGAGCTTTTGGCTCCACTACTAAAATGTGGGCGATTTCCCGTTATTTTAAACGTTACTAGGCGGTAACCGCCACTAAATGTTGCGGTTTGGAAGGGAGGCGCCCTCGCCGTTTTCCGACCGTTTATTAAACGGCAACGCTACGCCGTCAGCCCGCCATCGCAGACGAATTCCGAGCCGGTCGAGAAGGTCGATTCATCCGACAGCAGGAAGAGAATCATGTCGGCCACTTCCTCGGGCCGTCCGAGTCGGCCGAGCGGATGCAGCTCCTCAAGATATTGTCGGCCGGTCATGTTGTCGATCGGCTGGGCAAGACGCGGCGCGATCATCGGCGTGTCGATGTAGCCGGGATGCACTGAGTTGCAGCGGATGTTGTATTTCATCTGCGCGCAGTGCAGTGCCACGTTCTTGGTGAGCGTGCGGACGGCGCCCTTGCTGGCGCAATAGGCCGTGGCGTAGGCCGCACCTCGCAGCCCGAGCACCGAGGAGATGTTGACGATCGAGCCGCCGCCCGACGTCTTCATCGCGCCGATCGCACTCTTGCAGCCGAGGAAAGTGCCCAGCGAGTTGATGTCGTTGACCCGGCGGTATTCCTCGAGCGTGCAGCTTTCGATGTCGTTGCGTACGCCGACGCCCGCGGCATTGAGCAAGCCATGCAGGCCGCCGAACTTCGCCACCGTGTCGGCGACGGCCTTCTGCCAGGCAACCTCGTCGGTGACGTCGAGCGGCGCGAACAGCGCCGACGTGCCGAGTTCCGCCGCCAGAGCGCGACCCTTGGTCTCGTCGCGGTCGGCGAGGACCGCCTTGCCGCCTTCGCGCACGACCAGGCGCGCGGTCTCGGCGCCGATACCCGACGCGCCGCCGCTTATCAACACGATCTTGTTCTCAAGGCGCGGCAAACAGCGTCCTCCTCATCAGACCGGAGGTCACTCCGCCGTCGGCCACGATCTCGGTACCGGTGACGAAGCTCGAGCGATCGGAGGCGAGCCACAGCACGACGTGGCCCAACTCCGACGATTCGGCCATGCGGCCGATCGGATGGCGCGCGCCGATGAAGGCCTTGCCCTGCTCGTGGCCGACCGCCTGCCACAGCGGATTGAAGATCGCCGTGTCGACGCCGCCGGGATGCACCGAATTGCAGCGGATGCTGTATTTATTCTCGGCGCAATAGAGCGCCACGCTCTTGCTGAGCAGTCGCACCGCGCCTTTGCTCGCGGTGTAGGCGGTGGGTCCGGCCGAGCCGATCAGGCCGGCAATCGACGAGACATTGACGATCGATCCCTTGGAGGCGGGCTTGCCGGGGCCTGTCTTCTTCATGCCTTCGATGGCGTATTTGCAGCCCAAGAACACGCCCTCGGAATTGATCGCCTGCACGCGCTGCCAGCTCTCGACCGTCGTGTTCTCGATCGTGCCCGATCCGCCCGACACGCCGGCATTGTTCACCATGATGTCGAGCCGGCTGTCGCGCTTCAGCACGTCGGCCAGAAGGGTTTTCCATGACTGTTCGGAGGCGACGTCGTGCTGCACGAAACGACCGGCGCCGGCCTTGGCCTCCTGCAGGTCGGCAACAATAACCGTAGCGCCGGCGTCCTGCAGCAGCATCGCCGAGGCGGCACCGATGCCCGAGGCGCCGCCGGTGACGATCGCCACTTGTCCGGAAAGTTCGCTCATCGACAACTATTGGCCAAAGAAAAACCCCTCCGATCCTTTTGGACCGGAGGGGCTTCGTTGCGCAAGCTAGAAGCTGAGCGGCTGGGTGACGCGCGTCCAGCGACCACCCTTGACCTCGGCCAGGAACGACGAGTTGGCACCCTGCCGGATGTTCGGACCGAAGGTCACCGCCGGACCGTTGAAGATGTCCTGATAGCCTTTGATTGCCTCGAGGCCCTTCACGAAGCTGTCCATCGTCAGGTCCTGGCCGGCGTTCTTGAGGCCGGTGACGGCGAGGTCGGCGGCGACGTAGCCGTAGACCGCGCCGATGTTGGGGTCGACGTTGTACTTCTTCTTGTAGGCCTCGACGAAGGCCTTGACCTTTGGATGCTCGCTGTCGGCGTAGGGCATCTCGGTGAGTCCCATGCCGTAGAAGCCGTCCATGCCCTGTGCGGCGCCGACGACCGAATCGTAGACCGCGGCCGAGCCGAGGAAGTCGACGTCGGTCCAGCCCATCTTGCGTGCGGCCGTGTAGGGCACGATCGAATCGCGCACGATGGTGCCCATGGCGATCAGGTCGCAACCGGCCGACTTGAGTTTGGTGAGCGAGGCGGTGAAGTCCTGGTCGGTCGGCTTGTGGCCCGCCGCCTCGACCAGCTTGACGCCGAGCTTCTTGGTCTGGATCTCCGCGCCGATCAGGATCTCCTTGCCGAAGTCGGTGTCCTGGTACATCACGCAGACGGCCTTCTTGCCCTTGGTCTTGACGAAGTACTCGATGCCCGAGCGGATCTGGTCGACGTAGGAGGCCGCGCCGTAGAACTTGAGCCGCTCGAACGGTTCGTACATCGAGCGCGCCGCCGACAGCGGGAACAGGTTCGCCACGCCGGCGGCGAACTCGTCCTTGAAGCAGGCATTGTTCATCGGCGTGCCGAGCGGTCCGATGAAGGCGAAGACCTTGTCGCGGTTGATCAGTTTGTTGCAGGCCTGCACCGCCTTCGGCACCTGGTAGCCCTGGTCCTCGACGATGACGCGGAGCTTGCGGCCGAAGATGCCGCCGGCCTCGTTGACCTCGTCGAAGCGCATCTTCACGGCGTTCGACGACGACACGCCGTAGGTCGCAGCCACACCGGAAAGATCGGTGGGCATGCCGAACAGAACTTCGTCCTTGGTGACGCCGCGCTGTTGTGCGGACGCCACACTCACGATTGCCAGCGACGCGACGGCCGCTCCGATCACTATCCTATGAAGCATTTTAGCCTCCCTCTTTTTGACGTTCCTCCACGACCCAGTATAGCCCGGCGTCAAAGGTCACGCACCTAGGCCGCTTCGCCATACATGCTCTCGATCATCGCCTTGTATTTGTCGTTCACGAACTTGCGCTTGAGCTTCAGCGTCGGCGTGACCTCGTCGTCCTCGGCCGTGAGCTGCTGCTCGATCATGCGGAATTTCTTGATCGTCTCGACCCCGGCGAAGTTCTGGTTGACCCGCTCGATCTCGGCCCAGATCAGGTCGCGCACCTCGACGGTGCGGCAGAGCGAGGCGAAGTCGGTGAACGGCACGTTCTGGTCCTGGGCGTGCTTGGCCACGTTGTCGTAGTCGATCATGATCAGGCAGCTCAGGAACTTGCGACGGTCGCCGATCACGACGGCGTCCGAGATGTAGGGCGAGAACTTGAGCTGGTTCTCGATCTCCGACGGCGTGATGTTCTTGCCGCCCGCGGTGATGATGATGTCCTTCATGCGGTCGGTGATCTTGACGTAGCCTTCGTTGTCGACAAAGCCCACGTCGCCGGTATGCAGCCAGCCGTCGCGCAACGTCTCGGCCGTCTTGTCGGGCTGATTGAGGTAGCCCATGAACACGTGCGGCCCCTTGAGAAGGATCTCGCCTTCGGCGGAAATCTGCAGTTCGGTGTGCGGCGCTGCGATGCCGACGGTGCCGAGCTTGATGCGGTCGGGCATGCCGGTCGCCAGGCCGCAATTCTCGGTCTGGCCGTAGAGCTCGCGCATGTCGATGCCGAGCGCACGATACCACTTGATCAGGTCGGGCGCGATAGGTGCTGCACCGGTGCCGGCATACTTCACGCGATGCATGCCGATCGCGCGTTTGATGTTGTCGAGCACCAGGAAGTCGGCGATGCGATAGAGCAGCATCAGCCCGGCCGACGGCGTGCGACCCTGAAGCTTCTGCTCGGAGACGGTCAGACCGATGCCCAGCGCCCACAGGTAGGCCTTGCGGCCGATCCAGGTCGCCTCCTTCATGCGGATGGCAATGCTCGAATAGAAGCGCTCCCAGATCCGCGGCACGGCGAAGAAGGTGGTCGGCGCCACTTCGCGGACATTCTCCGGCACCGTCTCGATGCTCTCGGCGAAGTTGGCGATCGCGCCGGAACGCAGCGGCAGGAAGGACGTGAAGGTGCGCTCGGCGATGTGGCAGAGCGGCAGGAAGGCGAGCTGCTCGTCGTTCGTGCTCATCGGGATGAAGGCATCGGCGTTGGCGAGCTGGAAGATCACGTTGCGATGCGACAGCATCGCGCCCTTGGCCGGGCCGGTGGTGCCCGACGTGTAGACGAGCAGCCCGAGCTCCTCGGCTTTCGACGCCGCGATGAGTTCCTCCCAACGGCCGGGATGCAGGGCGTCGTAGGCGCGCCCCAGCTCGAGCAGCTCGTCGAACGGCATGATCTGGGGGTCGTTGAAATCGGCCAGCCCTTCCATGTCGAAGATGAAGGCCTTGACGACCGACGGGCAGCGCTCACGGACCTCGAGGAACTTGTCGAGCTGCTCGTCGTTCTCGACGAACAGAAAACGCGAGCGGCTGTCGTTCAGAATGTAGTCGACCTGCTTGGCCGAGTCGGTGGCGTAGATGCCATTGGAGACGCCGCCGGCGCCCATCGTGCCCATGTCGGCGTAGAGCCACTCGGGGATCGTGTCGGCCAGGATCGATACGACGTCGCCGCGCTTCAGCCCAAGCGACACCAGGCCCATGCCGGTCCGCCGGGCGCGCTCGCCGTAGTCGCGCCACGAGGTGGAGCGCCAGATGCCGAGATGCTTCTCGCGAAACGCCGTGCGGCTGTCGCGCGCCTTGACCTGATGCCAGAACAGCTTGGAAATCGTGTCGCAACCTTCGACTTCTATCTTCATGCCCGACTGCCTCCTTCTCTCACCGCCAGGTCTTGCGTTTCTTCCAGCGGCGCTGCCCGCGCGCGCCCTCTTCCTTGATGCCGAGATAGAATTCCTTGATGTCTTCCTTCTGCAAAAGTCGCGCGCAGGTGTCTGCCATGACGATGCGCCCGACTTCGAGCACGTAGCCGAACTCGGCAGTCTGCAGCGCCATGTTGGCGTTCTGCTCGACCAGAAGGATGGTGACGCCGCGCTCGCGGTTGATGCGCACGATAATGTCGAAGATCTCCTTCACCAGCTTGGGCGACAGCCCGAGCGACGGCTCGTCGAGCAGCATGAGCCGGGGACGCGACATCAGCGCCCGGCTGATCGCCAGCATCTGCTGCTCGCCGCCCGACAGCGAGCCGGCGCGCTGGTCGGCGCGCTCCTTCAGTACCGGGAAATAG
The DNA here is from genome assembly GCA_003153415.1 of Rhodospirillales bacterium. GTDB lineage: Bacteria > Pseudomonadota > Alphaproteobacteria > Reyranellales > Reyranellaceae > Reyranella. The sequence goes on from PLYQ01000077.1 coordinate 17,756, forward strand.
CCGAACACCGTCTCGAGATCCTGGGCAACGCCGTCGGCGTCCTTGCGCGTGTAGGCGCCCATGCGCAGGTTCTCGCGCACGCTCAGGAACGGGAAGACCTCGCGGCCTTCGGGCACGTGGCTGACGCCGAGCCGCATCACCTTGTCGGGGTCCATGCGCTGGATCTCGCGGCCTTCGAAGGTGACGGTTCCCTTCTGCGGGTCCATGACGCCGCACGCCGTCTTCAGCACCGTGGTCTTGCCCGCGCCGTTGGCGCCCAGGATGGTGACGATGCTGCCCTTCGGCACGTCGAACGAGACCCCCCGGATCGCCATGATCGGCCCGTAGTAGGTTTCGATGTTGCTGACCCTGAGGATCGGCTCGGCCATGGTGCGCTCAGCCTCCGAGATAGGCGCGAATGACTTCGGGATGAGCCTGGACTTCGTGGACCGTGCCCATGGCGAGTGGGCGGCCGTAGTTCAGCGCCAGCACCCGGTCGCTGACCGCCGAGACTAGTTTCATGTCGTGCTCGACCATCAGCACGGTGATGCCGAGCAGGTTCTTGATGTCCTGGATCCAGAAGGCCATGTCGTCGGTCTCCTCGACGTTGAGGCCGGAGGACGGCTCGTCGAGTAGCAGCAGCTTGGGATCGGTGCACAGCGCGCGGGCCAGTTCCGTCACCTTGCGAACGCCGTAGGGCAAGTTGACGATGAAACTGTCGCGGTACTGCTGCAGATCGAGGAAATCGATCACCTTCTCTACGGCCTCGCGGTGCTCGACCTCGAGACGGCGCACCGAGGGCAGGAACAGCAACTCGGAGAAGAAGCCCGACTTCTTGTGGGCGTGGCGTGCCAGCAGGAGGTTCTGCAGCAGGGTGGCGTGCTCGAACAATTCGATGTTCTGGAAGGTGCGCGCAATGCCGAGCGCGGCAATGCGATGCGACGGCACGTTGGTGATGTCGTTGCCCTCGAAGAGAAGGCGACCGTCGGTCGGATCGTAGAAGCGGCTGACCAGGTTGAAGATCGTCGTCTTGCCGGCGCCATTGGGGCCGATCACGGTGAAGACCTCGCCCTTGGCGACCTTGAAGCTCACGCCATCGACCGCCCGGATGCCGCCGAAGTTGATCGAGATGTTGTCGGCTTCGAAGAAGCTCACCTGAGGCGCTCCGTCTTCATGTAGGTGCGCTGGCGCTTGAAGGTGGCACGCTTGTACATCGGGAAGGTCGAAAAGAAGATCCTGAGCTTCACCCAGCGGCCATACATTCCGAGCGGCTCGACCAGGATCACCGTCACCAGGATCAGGCCGAAGATGCCGGCCTCGACGCCCGGCTTCTTGAGGAAGTTGCCGATAGCGTCACCGAGCCAGGCAAGCGGGGCTATGCCGGACGCCGTTGCCACGTCATGGAAGCTGGCCGGGATCGAATCGCGCAGGATGGCGATCACCGGCGGCAGCAGGGCCACGAAGATCGCGCCGAACACCGCGCCATGCAGCGAGCCCAGGCCGCCGACGATGACCAGCAGGAGCAGCTGGATGGACAGCAGGATGGTGAAGATGTCGGGCGCGAGAAAGGCGATCTTATGGGCAAACAGCACGCCCGCCAGCCCCATCAATCCCGCCGAGTAGGCGAAGGCCATGGATTTGTAGATGGCGAGGTTCACGCCCATCGATTGGGCGGCGATCTCGCTGTCGCGGATGGCGATCCAGGCGCGGCCGGTCGGCGCGCGCAGGAGATTGCGCGTCAGCCACAGCGCGACCACCAAGAAGAACAGGCAGAGATAGTAGAAGGCGCGGTCGTCCGCGAACGAGACGCCGAAGATGACCGCCTTCTCGACCGCCATTCCCGACAGGCCGTGCGTCACCGATTCCCAGCGGCTGAAGACTTCCTGGATGATGACCGAGAAGGCCAGCGTCGCGATGGCGAGATAGATGCCGGTCATGCGCAGCGCCGGCAGCCCAACCACCAGGCCGCAGGCGGTGGTGAGAAAGATCGCCAGCCCAGCCGACACCACCCAGGGCAGTCCGTGCTGGAGGAAGTAGGCGTGCGCGTAGGCACCGATGCCGAGAAACGCCGCGTGGCCCAGCGACACCAGCCCGGTGTAGCCGACCAGCACCATGAGCGAGACGCCGGTGATGGCGTAGATGAAGACCCAGGTGGTCTCGCCGACATAGTAGGCAGGCAGCACCGCCGGCAGCACTAGCACGGCTGCGGCGAGCAGCAGGTACCACGACGCATCGATGCGATCGCGAAACATCTTGGTGTCCTGCTCGTAGGACGTCTTGAAAGCGAAACGCATGCTCTGTGCCCCTACACCTTCTTGCGGCCGGGCGTTCCGAACAGGCCTTGCGGGCGCACCACCAGCATGATCAGCAGCACGATGTAGGGCGCCGTGTCCTTGAAGCCGTCGGGCAGGGTGCGGCCGGCGTAGAGCTCGATCAGGCCGATCACGATGCCGCCGACCAGCGCGCCGGGAATCGAACCGAAGCCGCCCAGCACGGCGGCGGCAAAGGCCTTGAGTGCCACCGCCAGTCCCATGTTGATGTCGATCAACGTCACCGGCGCCAGCAGCACGCCCGCCGCCGTCGCCACGCCGGCCGAGATCGCCCAGATCATCGAGAAGATCGCCTTGACCGGGATGCCCATGTAGTAGGCGGCGAGCTGGTTCTGCGACGTCGCCTGCATGGCAACGCCGACGCGGGTGTGGTTGAAGAAGCCGTAGAGCACGGCGCACAGGATCAGCGTGCCGACGATGATCGAAATATACTGGTGGCTGAGGGTGACGCCGGCGATCTGGCTGACGCCGCCGAACGGCGTCGGCAGGGTGTAGATCTCCGAACCCCAGGTGACGCTGGCGAAGGTGCGGAAGATGGCGCCGAGACCGATCGTCAGCATGACCACGGCGAACTGCGGCTGGCCGATGACGCGGCGCAGCAGGAAGCGGTCGAGTAGTGCGCCGAAGGCGGCAATCGCCAGCACGGCGATGAGGAAGGCGAGCCAATAGTCGAGGCCCCACCATACGACTGCCATGTAGCAGACGAAGGCGCCCAGCATGAGCAGGTCGCCCTGGGCGAAGTTGACCAGCTCCGTCGCCTTGTAAATCAGCACGAAGCCGAGCGCGACCAGGCCGTAGATGCAGCCGACTGCGAGCCCGTTCAGCGTCAGTTGCAGAAATATGTCCAGTTTCCGACCCCTGCCGGGCAGTCTCGCGCCGCCTCGTGCAGTCGCCAATATGAAGTGCTTGTATCGCCTGTCAACGCGCTATCCCGCGGCGCGGAAAAATGTGCGAACGTGTTAGCGAGGAGAAAGCCACATGGTCGCCGCCGACCGTTCGAAGTCGATCCTGCCCGAGGCGCGTGCCGCGAGCCCGTTCTACAGCGAGGAGCACGAAGCCTTTCGACAGACGGTACGCCGCTTCGTCGATCGCGAGATTGCGCCCTATGTCGACCAGTGGGACGAGGCCGAGGAATTTCCCCGCGAACTGTACAAAAAAGCGGCAGCCGTCGGTCTGCTGCAGCTCGGCTTTCCCGAAGAGTATGGCGGCGTGCCGACCGATCCGTTCTTCGGCATCATCAAATCAGAGGAGTTGGCGCGTCATGGCAGCGGCGGCGTCAATGCCAGCCTCAACAGTCACACCATCGGCTCGCCGCCGATTGCAGCCCTCGGTCCGGAATGGATGAAGCGCCAGGTCCTGCCGGAGGTGTTGGCGGGCGACAAGATCAGCGCGCTTGCCATCACCGAGCCTTCCGGCGGTTCCGATGTCGCCAACCTCAAGACCACGGCGCGGCGCGAGGGCGATCACTACATCGTCAACGGCTCCAAGATGTTCATCACCTCCGGTGTGCGGGCCGATTACTTCACGGTCGCGGTGCGCACGGGTGGGCCGGGCGCGGGCGGGGTGTCGCTGCTGCTGATCGAGCGCGAGCGCGAGGGCTTTGCGCGCACCAAGCTCAAGAAGATGGGCTGGTGGGCATCCGATACCGCGCAGCTCTTTTTCGACAATGTGAGAGTGCCGGTCGACAATCTGATAGGCCAGGAGAACAAGGGCTTCATCGGCATCATGCTCAACTTCAACCAGGAACGGTTGGGCATGTCGGCCGGCGCCTACGGCTACGCCAAGCTCTGCCTCGACGAGGCGATCGCCTATGCCCGCGAGCGCCACACCTTCGGCAAGCCGCTGATCGCCAACCAGGTGGTGCGCCATCGGCTGGTCGACATGGCCATGCGCATCAACGCGGTGAAGTCGACGCTCGAGCTGCTGGCGTATCGCGTGGGGCAGGGCGAGAAGCCGGTGGCCGAGATCTGCATGCTGAAGAACCTCGCGACCTCGACCATGGAGTTCTGCGCCAACGAGGCCATGCAGATCTTCGGCGGCGCCGGCTATCTGCGCGGCTCGAAGGTCGAGCGCATCTATCGCGAGACCAAGGTGATGTCGATCGGCGGCGGTTCGGTCGAGATCATGAAGGACCTCGCGGCGCGGCAGATGGGGCTGTAGAAGAAGCGATGGCCATGCCACTCACCACTCCGGAGGAACGTGTCGCGCTCTTTCAGAAACTGTTTTCCGACACCATTCCGCACAACAAGGCGCTGGGACTGAGAGTGCTGGCCGTCGCACGAGGTCTTGCCTCCATGCAGCTCGACTGGCGCGAGGAACTCGTCGGCAATCCCGAGACCGGCGTGTTGGCGGGCGGGCCGCTGACGGCGATGCTCGACAGTTGCTGCGGCATGGCGGTGGCGACCATGCTCAAGAATCCCGAGCCCTTCGCCACGCTCGACCTGCGCATCGACTACGCCAAGCCCGCGACGCCCGGCCAGCCGGTGATCGCCGAAGCCGAATGCTACCGCATCACGCGCTCGGTCGCCTTTACCCGGGCGATCGCTCACCAGGGTGATCCCAAGGATCCCGTCGCCGCCGCGGCCGGAACCTTCATGCTCGGCACCAAAGGCAGGGTCACGCCCGGACAGTCGATTGCCAGAGGGACTGGCGGCAAGGAGACCGCGCGGTGAGCATCCCGTTGCTCAAGCGGCTGGCCGAGGCGCGCAAGCACGGCGATGTCACACGGCTTACCGACGCGATCCCTTATGCGAAGTGGATGCGCATCTCGCCCGAGCACAGCACGGGCGAGCTGTTGACGCGCATGCGCTACCACGACGATCTGATCGGCAACACCTTCCTGCCGGCGATCCACGGCGGCACCCTGGGGGCCATGCTGGAGATGGCGGCGATCTTCCATCTGTTGTGGGAAACCGAGACGGAGACGGTGCCCAAGATCGTCAATATCACCGTCGATTACCTGCGCTCGGCGCGGCCGATCGACGTGATCGCCGCGGCCAAGGTGACCAAGCAGGGCCGCCGCATGGTCAATGTCTTCGCCGAGGCCTGGCAGGACGACCGCTCCAAGCCGGTGGCCACGGCGTCGGCCCACTTCCTGGTGAAATCGGCCGACGAGCCGTCCTCGCTCTGAGGAACGCACCATATCTGCATGGGTGAATTGCGCGTCTTGGCGCGTGGACTTTCGTCTTTCCTGCGATAAACAACGCCCGACATGGAATACGACTCGCTCAAGACCGCGCGCGACGACATGGTCCGCGATGGCGCCTCTTTCGAAGCCTACCGCGCGCCGGGCGACTTGATCGACTCGCAGCATCCCAACATCGTGGCCTATGCCAGGCACGTGGCCGGCCCCGAATCGGGTGGCGGCAGCGACCGCGACAAGGCGCTCAGACTTTACTACGCGGTGCGCGACGACCTGCGCTACGACCCCTACAACACGCCGATGAAGCGCGAGGCCTATCGCGCCAGCACGACGCTCGCGACGGGGCATGGCTACTGCGTCAACAAGGCCGGCGTGATGGCGGCAGTCTGCCGCGCCGTCGGTATTGCCGCCCGCGTCGGCTATGCCGACGTGCGCAACCACATGACCACCCAACGTCTGTCCGAGCTGATGGGCAGCGACATGTTCTACTATCACGGCTACACCGAGGTCTGGCTCGACGGGCGCTGGATCAAGGCCACACCGGCGTTCAATCGCCAGCTCACCGAGCGCTTCGGTCTGAAGCCGCTCGAATGGGATGGCATCGCCGATTCGATCTATCATCCCTTCGATTTGAGCGGCCGGCGCCACATGGAATATCTCGCCTATCGTGGCGTCTTCGCCGATATTCCGTTCGACGAGATTCGCGGCGCGTTCCGCCACTACTATCCGCGCATGACGCGCCAACAGGAGGACATGCCTCTTGGCGGCGACTTCGGCGCGGAAGGAGCCATGGAGACAGGGAGGAAGACATGACGAACATGTTGAAGGACAAGGTCGTGCTGGTAACCGGCGCGGGCGGCGGCATCGGCCGCGAAATGGCGCTGCTGGCGGCCAAGGAGGGCGCCAAGGTGGTGGTCAACGATCTCGGTGGCGCAGTCGACGGCGAGGGCTCCGGAAGCGCGACTCCCGCCCAGAAGGTCTGCGACGAAATCGCCAAGGCAGGCGGCAAGGCCGTTCCCAACGCCGACAGCGTGACCGATCCGGCCGGCGCGGAACGCATGGTCAAAACCGCGGTCGAGAATTTCGGGCGGATCGACGGGGTCATTAACAACGCCGGCATCCTGCGCGACCGCATCTTCTACCGCATGAGCCATGTCGACTGGAAGATGGTGATCGACGTCCACCTCAACGGCGCCTTCAACGTGAGCCGCGCCGCCGCTAATTATTTCAAGGAGCAGAAGTCGGGCGCCTTCGTGCACTTCACCTCGACGTCGGGCCTCGTCGGCAATTTCGGCCAAGCCAACTATTCCGCCGCGAAAATGGGCATCGTCGGCCTGTCGCGTTCCATCGCGCTCGACATGGCGGCGTTCAACGTGCGCTCCAACTGCATCTCGCCGTTTGCCTGGACACGCATGATCGGCACCATCCCCGCCGACACTGACGCGCAGAAGGCGAGGCTGGAGCGCTCCAAGAAGATGACGCCGGCCAAGATTGCACCCATGGCGGTGTTCCTGCTGAGCGACGCCGCCAACGCTGCCGGCGTGACCTCGCAGATCTTCGGTGTGCGCATGAACGAGATCATGCTGTTCAACGCCAACCGCCCGGTACGATCCGTGCATAATTCCGAGGGCTGGACGCTCGAGGCCATCGCCGAGCAGGCGATCCCGTCGATGAAGAACTACTTCACCGACATGAAGCGCTCGCCGGAATACTTCACGTGGGATCCGATCTGATGGCCGTCGACAAGATGAAGAACGAACCGAAGATCGATGCCGACGAAGTCCTGGGCGGCATCGTCGAGTGGGTGTCGATCGAAAGCCCGAGCCACGACGCCAAGTCGGTCAACCTCGTGGTCGACAAGGTCGAGGGTCAGTTCCGCGACCTCGGGCTGAAGACCGAGCGCACGCTGGGCGTCGATGGCTTCGGCGACATTCTCGAATGCAAGACGCCCCCGG
>PLYQ01000344.1 GCA_003153415.1 Rhodospirillales bacterium
CGCCATCCTGGGCATGGACGAGCTCTCGGAGGAGGACAAGCTGGTCGTAAGCCGCGCGCGCAAGATGCAGCGCTTCCTCAGCCAGCCGTTCCACGTCGCCGAAGTCTTCACCGGCACGCCCGGCGTGTTCGTGAAGCTCGAAGACACCATCAAGGCCTTCAAGGCCATCGTCGCCGGCGAATACGACGAGCTGCCGGAAGCTGCCTTCTATATGGTCGGCACCATTGACGAGGCGGTCGCCAAGGCGAAGAAGCTCGCGTCGGACGCGGCCTAGGCGCATGGCCAAGTTCTCCTTCCGGCTGGTCATGCCCGAGCGCGAGCTGCTGGCGACCGAGGCCGACATGGTCGTGGTGCCGGGCAGCGAGGGCGACTTCGGCGTCATGCACGGCCATGCGCCCTTGATCTCGACCGTCCGTCCGGGCGTGCTCGAGGTCTTCCAGGGCAGCAAGGTCGAGCAGCGGTTCCTGGTCGTCGGCGGCTTCGCCGAGGTGACCCCGGAGCGCTGCACGGTGCTGGCCGACGAGGCCATGCCGTTCGAGACCGTGACGGCCGAGCAGCTGGCCGAGCGCCAGCGCGCCGCCGAGCGCGACTTGGTCGATGCCGCAACCGACGCCGAAAAGGCCGCTGCCCAGAAAAACCTCTCTGTTGCCAAGGACTTGCAGCGGGCCCAGGCCTATTACGCCGGCCGCTGACTTGGGCTAACTTCACTCCCTACGCGGAATAACCCCCCGGGGATTCTCCTGGCGGGCCATTGAAAGCCGCATCGGAGGCCGCTTTATTACGGTAATGCGACTGTCGCTGGGGGTGGGCAAAGATGGCTAGTTGGACACTCGAGACGATCGCCTGGGATCGCTTCGAAGCGTCGAAAGTCGATCCTGAAATCCTGCGCAATATCAAGGCGGCCGCCATGGTCGAGCGTAACGGCGGCGATTACGGCGTCTATCTCGGCCGGGTCTTCGCCGACGATCCTGCTTTCGTCGAGACGGTGAACGGCTGGGCGGCGGAAGAGGTCCAGCACGGCATGGCGCTCGGCCGCTGGGCGCAACTTGCCGACCCGAGCTGGGACTTGGAGGCCGCCTTCGCCCGTTTTCGCGCCGGTTATCAACTGCCGCTCGATGCCGACGCCTCGGTGCGGGGCAGCCAGGCGGGCGAGATGATGGCCCGCTGTATCGTCGAGACCGGCACCAGCTCTTATTATAGCGCTCTGGAGGACGCCGCCGATGAGCCCGTCCTCAAGCAGATTTGCGGCCGGATCGCGTCGGACGAGTTTCGTCACTACAAGCTGTTCTTCGATCACATGCAGCGCTGCCTCGAACGCGATCGCCTGAGCAGATGGCGGCGCCTCAAGATCGGCTGGGATCGCATGGCCGAGAGCGAAGACGACGAACTCGCCTATGCCTATTTTGCCGCCAATGAGCCCGCGAGCGCGACCTACGACCGCGCGCGCGCCAAGGCGTCGTATGCCCGTCGCGCCTATCCGCTCTACCGCCCGTTCCATGTGCAGCGCGCCATCGCCATGGTATTGAAGGCGGTCGGGCTGAAGTCGCAGGGCCGGCTGAACGGCTTTCTGACTCGCGCAGGTCTGTGGTTCCTGCGTCGGCGCTCGAGCCAGCTTGCAGCCAGCGGCGCCTAGGGCGCTCTCTTCCGGGCGGCGGCCCTAAGAGACCAGGTCGGCGAATTCCTTCAGGATGGTGACGTAGACGGCGCGCTTGAAGGGCGCGGCCGTGGCCGTCAGTTCGTGCGCCGCCGTCCAGCGCCAGGCGTCGAACTCGGGGGTGTGCGCCGCAATGTCGATATCAGCGTCGGTGCCGGTGAAGGCCAGCGCGAACCACTTCTGCGCCTGGCCGCGCCAACGGCCCTTCCAGTAGGGCGGCCGCAGCGTTTCCGGCACGTCGTAGGTGATCCACTCCCGGCTCTCGCGTAGCAGCAGGGCCCTGGTCGTGCCGACCTCCTCGCCGAGCTCGCGGCAAGCGGCCTCGACGGGCGTCTCGCCGCGATCGATGCCGCCCTGAGGCATCTGCCAGGCATCGGGCAGCTTGGGCCGCCGGCCGACGAACACGCGCCGGTCGGGTGCGATCAGCATCAGCCCGACATTGGGCCGATAGAACTTCGGTACGGCGACTTTCATGGCCGCAGTTGTAGCGGTTGGCGGCGGACCCGCGCCATGCAGGCGTCCCGGCATTCGAAATGCCCGATGATCGGCACCAACGATACGCCGCCCTGGTTCGCCACCCGTTCTCGCCAGGCGGCGACGGCGTCGATCGCCGCGCCCTGCGGCTGAATCACGCCGAAGGCATGCCGCGGCAGGCGATCGGATGCCGTTTTTCCTACCCATTCGACAAGGCGGTCGAGGTTGGCATCGAGCCCCTCGCTGGCGAGCTTGTAGTCGAGTATGTCGGAGCTGCGCGCGTAGCCCGCGCCGAGTTCCGTCGATAGGCGATAGAGCGGCGTCGCGCCGGTGCCAGGATTGATCTCGACGATGGCGAGGCCGCGATCGGCAAGTTCCTGCACCAGCGGCCGCAGGACCTGCTTGGATCGCGCCACTGGCCCCTGCGCCGGCACGACGAACCCGACATAGCCTTCGCCGTACGCCATTGCCGCCCGCAGCCGGCGTACATTCTCGGCATCGCTGACCGACGCCTCGATCGGCTTGATGCCGCGCTCGGCTGCCCCGCCCGGATCCTCGACCGGCAGCATGAGGTAGCTCTCATGGCCGCGCTCGCGCGCGCGCCGCAGCCAGCGCGCCAGATCAGGTGTGCTCGGCAGGAAGGCGAGGCTGATCTCGCCCGGCAGGTCGTCGATGGCGCGCTGAATCAGCGCCTCGTCGGCGCCGACATTGATCATCAGAAGGCCGACCCTGGGCGGCGGTCCATCGGGGTTGTAACGCCGGGCGTGGGCGATCCACGGCATCCAGCCGCTCTCGGAGATCTTGGGCAGACGTTGTCCGTCCGCAGTGGTCTCGATGAGATCAGCGCGGTCGGCCTCGGGCAGCACGCGGAAGTATGACGGGGTGGCTGGCGAGGGCGCAGGTGGAGCGGGCGGTGGAGCTTGCGGCGCGGCGGTTGGTGGAGCAGCCGCCGGGCGCGGTGGCAGCTTCAACGAGCCGGTCGGCTTGGACGCCGGCGGCAGGACCAAGGCCGATTGCGGCGCCACGGCCGGAGCAACGACGGGCGCCGGGTCGTCGCCGATTCCGAACACCGCAATGGCGCAGACAGCGGCCAGCGCAAGCACGAAGCCATAGGCTGAGATCAGGCCATCGGGCCAGGGCTGGCGCAGGCGGTTGCGGTTTCTTGCGATCGCCGCCGCCATGCCCCCATGCCTTGAGTCGCGCTCAGTTGGCGCGGCTGCTGTACAGCGAGATGCCGCGGATCAGGTCGAGAGCGCGCAGCAGCTGATAGTCGGCCACCGCTTCCTTCGGCGGCTCGTCGGGATCGCCCGTCGGCGGCGTGGCCGGCTGGCCGGTGGCCGACTTGTCGTCCTTCTTGTCGGCCGGATTGGCCGCGGAGGACTTGTCATCCTTCTTGTCGGCGGGCTTGGCCTCAGACGACTTGTCGTCCTTCTTGTCGCCGGGCTTCTCGTTCGGGTTGGTGATCGAGCGGCGCAGGTTCTCCTCGCGGTAGCCGGCGGTCGGCTTGATGGTCTCGACCTTGGCCTGTTCGACCTCGATGTCGGGCTTGATGCCTTCCTTCTGGATCGAGCGGCCCGACGGAGTGAAATACAGTGCCGTCGTGAGGCGGATCGCGCCGCCGCCGGTTACCGCCATGATGGTCTGCACCGAGCCCTTGCCGAACGAGCGCGTGCCCAGAATGATCGCGCGACGGTGGTCCTGCAGCGCGCCGGCCACGATCTCGGAGGCCGACGCCGAGCCGCCGTTCACCAGCACGACGATCGGCAGGCCGTTGGCGATGTCGCCCGCCTTGGCGTTCCAGCGCTGCACGTCCTCGCTCTTGCGCGCCTTGACCGAGACGATCTCGCCCTTGTCGAGGAATGCGTCGCTCATGGAGATCGCCTGGTCGAGCAGGCCGCCAGGATTGTTGCGCAGGTCGAGGACGTAGCCCTTGAGCTTGTCTTCGCTC
>PLYQ01000149.1 GCA_003153415.1 Rhodospirillales bacterium
CGCTCGATGTCCATCGAATCGAGCATCTGGTCGTGGAACTCGCGCTCGGTCACAGCCCCGCAGCGCATCAGCAGCCGGTCGGCCAGCGTGCTCTTGCCATGGTCGATGTGGGCGATGATCGAGAAATTACGGATCAACGACAGGTCGGTCATTTCACTCTAACCACGCAACTGAGCGCCAGTCGCCTTGACGACAGCGGCGACAATCTTTGCCGACACCGCCTCGATCTCGGCATCGGTCAGGGTGCGCTCGACCGGCTGCAGGGTGACGGCGATGGCGATGGATTTCTTGCCCTCGGGCACGCCCTTGCCAGCGTAGAGGTCGAACACGCGGGCTGTCGAAATCAGCACCTTGTCGGCATTGCGCGCCGCGCGGACGATCTTCTCCGCCTCGATGCCCGCATCGACCAGGAAGGCGAAATCGCGCTCGACCGGCTGGAAGGCCGACACCACGAGCTTGGGACGCGCCTTGGTCGCCCGCACCTTGGGCAGCGGCGGGGCGTCGAGGAAGACCTCGAAGGCCGCCACCGGCTCCTTGAGGTCGGCGGCCGCGGCGATCCCCGGATGCAGCTCGCCGAAATGCGCCATCACCCGGTCGCCGAGCTTGATCGCCCCGGAACGGCCGGGATGATACCAGTCGGGCGCGCCCGTCTGGGCCTGCATGTTCTCGACCGGCGCGCCGATCGCGGCCAGCACGGCCAACGCGTCGGCCTTGGCGTCGAAGGCGTCGACCTGGCGCGCCGGTCCTGCCCAGTTGCGTGGCACAGCCATGTTGTGGCGGATGCCGGCCGCCACCATGCGCTGGCCCTGGGGCGTGGCGTCCTTGTATTGCGGACCGACCTCGAACAGCGCCGGGTCAGAGAGCCCGCGCGCCTCGTTGCGCGAGGCGGCATCGATCAGGTTGGGCAGGATCGATGGCCGCATGGTGTCGAGTTCTGAGGCGATCGAATTCAGCAGGCGCAGGTCGGCGCCGCCGCCGCCGAAGCGCTCGGCCTGCTTCAGCGGCAGGAACGACCAGGTCACGGCCTCGTTCATGCCGCGCGCCGCCAGTGCGCGCCGTGCCTGCGGCACGCGCCTCTGCATTGGATCGCGCACCGGCTTGGAGGTCGGTGACAGGCGGGGCAGAGACGTCGTCGGAATGCGGTCGAAGCTCCACACACGGGTCACTTCTTCCACCAGATCGGCCTCGCCCACGATGTCGGGACGCCAGGACGGCACGCCGGCCGTCCAGGGGCCGCCGCCGTCGACGGTGAAGCCCAGCTTCTTCAGAATCGCGGCGGTGTCCTTGGCCGGCACGTCGATGGCGGTCAGGGTCTTCACCCGGTCGGTATGCAAGGTGTAGCTGCGCTGCCAGGCCGGCATCACGCCGCTCGAGACGGTTTTGCTCGCCTCGCCGCCGCACAGTTCGAGGATCAGTCGGGTCGCCACCTCGGCGCCCCAGACGCAGGACTCAGGATCGATGCCGCGTTCGTTGCGGTAGCGCGCATCCGACAGGATGCCGAGCTTGCGGCCCGTCGCGGCAATACCGATCGGCTGGAAATAGGCCGCTTCGAGGAACACCTCCGTCGTATCCTCGCGCACGCCCGTATCCTCGCCGCCCATGACACCGCCGATGCCGTGCACGGCCTTGCTGTCGGCGATCACCGATATCGACGGGTCGAGCGTGTAGGTCTTGCCGTCGAGCGCCAGGATCGTCTCGCCTTCGCGCGCCTGGCGCATGACGAGATCGCCGGCAAGCTTCTTGGCATCGAATACGTGCAGCGGCCGGTTGAGGTCGAAAGTTACCAGGTTGGTGATGTCGACCAGGGCCGAGATCGGGCGCAGGCCGATCGCCTTGAGGCGCCGTTGCAGCCCGTCGGGCGAGGGGCCGTTCTTGATGCCGCGGAAATGCCGACCGACCACGATAGGGCAGGGGCTGTCGGGCTTGGCTTCATAGCCGTGCGTCCATTTGATCGGGCTCGCGTACGTCCCTTCGATCTTGTCGGCCTTCAGCGGCCTCAGGGTGCCGACGCCCGCGGCAGCAAGGTCGCGCGCGATGCCGAGCACGCCCAGGCAATCCGCGCGGTTGGGCGTCACCTTGATTTCGATCACCGGATCGTCGAGACCGAGCGCTTCGGCCGCCGGAGCGCCGGTCCTGGCGTCGGCCGGCAGGTCGATGATGCCGCTATGATCGTCGCCGAGCTGCAGCTCGCGCGAGGAGCACAGCATGCCGTTGCTGTCCTCGCCGCGGATCTTGCTGGCTTTCAGCATCATGTCTGTGCCCGGGATGTAGCTGCCGGTTGGCGCGAACACGCCCTTCATGCCGGTGCGTGCGTTGGGTGCGCCGCACACGACCTGGACGGTACCCGACCCGGTATCGACCTTGCAGACGCGCAGGCGGTCGGCATTGGGATGCTGGATCGCTTCGACGACGTAGCCCACGACAAAACCCTTGAGCGTTTCCGCCGGGTTGCTGATGCCTTCGACTTCGAGGCCAAGCATGGTCAGGCGATCGCGCACGTCGGCGAGCGACGCGGTGGTGTCGAGATGCTCCTTCAGCCAGGAGAGCGTGAACTTCATCGCCCGAGTCCCTGGGTGAGGGACGGCCATTCTAGCGCCGAGAAACCGTAGTGACGCAGCCAGCGCAAATCGGAGTCGAAGAACGCGCGCAGGTCGTTGATGCCGTACTTCAGCATGGCGATGCGATCGATGCCCATGCCGAAGGCGAAGCCCTGGTAGACGGCGGGATCCAGCCCGCAATTCCTGATCACGTTGGGATGCACCATGCCCGAGCCCAGGATCTCCAACCACGAATCGCCGGCGCCGATGCGCAGTTCTCCGTCTTTCCACGAGCAGCCGATATCGACCTCGGCCGACGGCTCGGTGAACGGGAAATAAGAGGGCCGGAAGCGCAGCGGCAGGTCGTCGATTTCGAAGAAGGCGCGGCAGAAATCGACCAGGCAACCTTTGAGATGACCCATATGAGTCGCGCGGTCGAGCACCAGGCCTTCGACCTGATGGAACATCGGCGTATGGGTGGCGTCGTTGTCGATGCGATAGGTGCGGCCCGGCACGATGATGCGCAGCGATCCGCCATCGGCCAGCATCTTGTGCACGTCGGGGTTCAACATGGTGCGCGCCTGCACCGGCGAGGTGTGCGTGCGCAGGACCATCGGCGTGCCGTCGGCGCGCGACGGCAGATAGAACGTGTCCTGCATCTGTCGCGCGGGATGGTCGGGCGGAATGTTGAGGGCGGTGAAATTGTGCCAGTCGTCCTCGATGTCCGGACCGTCGGCCCAGGTGAAGCCCATCTCGCCGAAGATCGCCGCCACTTCGTCCATCACCTGGCCGATGGGATGGAGCGTGCCTTGTCCTTCGGGCCGCGCCGGCAGGCTGACGTCGACCCGATCCGAATTGAGTCGGCTCGCCAGCTCCGACGCGCCGAGCGTCGAGCGGCGCGCATCCAGCGCCTGCTCGATTTCGCCCTTGAGCTGGTTGACTTTGGCACCGAACTCCTTGCGCTGGTCGGGGGCGAGGCCACCCAGCGTTTTCATCAGGCCGGTGACGCTGCCCTTCTTGCCCAGTACAGCCACGCGCGCAGCCTCGAGCGCCGCCAGATCGGTGGCGGTCGACACGGCGCTCAGCGCCTCACTGCGTATCGTCGAAAGATCGTCCATCCTTCGCTCCAAAACGAAAAAAGGGAGCCTGTGGTCTCAGGCTCCCTCTCTCTGATTTCTTGGCCATGCCGCACAGCGGCAAGACAAGTTTACTTGAGGGCGGCCTGGGCCTGATCGACCAGGGCCTTAAACGCTGCCGGCTCCCGCATGGCGAGATCGGCCATGACCTTGCGGTCGACCTCGATCCCGGCCTTCAGGATGCCGTTCATGAATTGCGAGTAGGTGAGCCCGTGCTCGCGGGTCGCGGCGTTGATGCGCTGGATCCAAAGCCCGCGGAACGCGCGCTTCTTGTTGCGCCGGTCGCGATAGGCGTATTGCAGCCCCTTCTCGACCTTCTCGATGCCGACGCGGAACGCGTTCTTGGCGCGGCCGCGATAGCCCTTGGCGAGCTTGAGAACCTTCTTGTGTCGGGCGTGTGCAGCCACGCCCCGCTTGACGCGTGCCATGGGCTACCTCGCGTAGGGGAAGAAGTTGCGCTTGATGATGCGCGTGTCCGGATCGGACACGACGGCCATGCCGGTCGCCTGACGGAGGAAGCGATTGCCCCGCTTGCTCATGCCGTGGCGCTTGCCGACGACGCCGTGCTTCACTTTTCCCGACGCCGTGAAGCGAAAACGCTTCTTGGCCCCGCTCTTGGTCTTCATCTTGGGCATTTTTGTTCCTTTTCAAAGGGTTAGTGCCTAAGCACCGGTCCCGGCCCGGAAGCCGAAAAGTCCTTACAAAGCAGCCGAGGCAATGCCCTTATTGGCCAGGCCACCCGAAGGAACGGGGCTTATAGCGGCGAGGGTTGGCCCACGCAAGCGCGGGCGGTTGTGGCACAGTTGGGCCGGGGAAGGGGGATTTTCCATGAAACTGGCCGGCAAAGTGGCGCTCGTGACGGGCGCCCAGCAGGGCATAGGTGCTGCCATCGCCATGGCGTTGGCCGGCGAGGGGGCCGACGTCGCCTTCACCTGGCTCGACAAGAAGGCCGAGGCCGACACCATCGCCGGCAAGATGCGCGATCTCGGCCGCCGCGCGCTGGCGATCCAGGCCGATGTCTCCCAGCTCGCCGACATCGAGGCAATGGTGTCGAGGACCGTCCGCCAGCTCGGGGCCCCCGACATCCTGGTCAATAACGCCGGTGTCTATCCGCGGGTCAATTTCCTGCAGATGCGCGAGACCGACTGGGACTATGTGCTCGACATCAACCTCAAGGCGGGCTGCTTCGCCACCATCGCCGCGGCCAAGGTGCTGATCGCCGCCGGCAAGCCGGGCTCGGTGATCAACCTTTCCTCCCAGTCGGTTCGCGGCGCCGTGCGCGGCGTGCACTACAGTGCGAGCAAAGGCGGAATCGTGTCCATGACGCGCGCCATGGCGCTCGAACTCGCGCCGCACAACATCCGCGTCAACGCCATCGCGCCCGGCACCACCGACACCGCACAACCGCGCTACGGCAACACCGATGCCGAGCTGATCGAGATGGCCCGCGTCAACATTCCTCTCGGCGGCAAGCTGCTGACGCCCGAGCAGGTCGCGCGCACGGCTGTGTTCCTGGCCTCCGACGACTCCGACGCCACTACCGGACAGGTGCTGCACGTCAACGGCGGGTCATACATGCCCTGAGGTAAGCCTAGCTGCAGGGTGCCTTGCGCGTACCTGTCTCGATGAAGTCGTAGATGCAGGCACCGTACTTACGACCGAAAGCGTTTTCGTTGCCCGCGCCGTGGCCGCTGAAGCCCGGTGGGTTGGAAATGACGATGGCCTCGACCCCCGAGGCTGCGAACGCAGCACTCGCATCGTCCATGCGGCCGCCTACGTCATAGGTGTCGTTCACGAAATTCACCACGACCAGCCGCGGGCCGGGCTTGATGCCCTTCACGATCTGCTGCCACTCCGAACGCGCCACCGATACATCGCGCATGTCCTTTACTTCGCCATGATGTGCCGCCGAGACCGAGATCACACCGTCGACCGGCGCGCCGCGCAAGGCGGCGGCCATTGACACCCAGGCGCCGGCCGATTGTCCGGCCAGGACGACGCGACGGTAGCCCATCGATTTGGCCTTGCGCACTGCTTCGACAAGCTGTGTGGCATCGCCCGGCCAGTCGCGGATCCATTCGCGATCGAAGCGGTAGAGGTCATAGCCGGCAGCCGTGAAGTTGCCGACCTGGGGCTGCGGCGCCGATGCAGTGGCATCCTTGCCGCCCATATAACCGTGGCTCCACACGATCAGGCCGGCCGCGGCCTGCGGACCTTTGTTCTCCCAATAAGGTTCCGCGCGAAGGCGGCCGATCAGCGGCAGGAGTGGCGGCGCGGCCGACTTCCAGTCGCGGCCGTTCAGGATCACGTTGTTGACGGCGTAGAGCGAGCACTTGGCCTTGGCGCTGTCCTCGCAATACTTCAAGCCGCGTTCGATGGCGCCGCTGGGATCGGCTCCGGGCGCGCCCGCCCATGAATAGCCGCGGCCGTTCGGCGCCAACATGAAGACACGGTGCGGCGCCAGGTTCCGGAAGTCGCTGTAAGTCTTCTGCGCGTCGGCGCTGAGCTGTGCCGCCGCGGGCCCGGCAAGTAACGCGACGGCAAAGGCCGCCGCGAGTCCGGCCGCCTTGGCCATTACTTGGGCGCCAGCACCATGATCATCTGCCGGCCTTCCATGCGCGGCATCGATTCGATCTTGGTCAGCGG
>PLYQ01000274.1 GCA_003153415.1 Rhodospirillales bacterium
GCGCCCTCGAAGGTGTTGAAGAACACCAGGAACACCACGACCAGCCAGGCGGTCACGATCTTGGAGGCATCGCCGATACCGAACGCCAGGATGATGATCGGCGCCAGCGCGATGCGCGGGATCGAGTTGAAGGCGGTGATGTAGGGATAGAAGATCTCGCTCAGCCGATCCGACCGGCCGAGCAGGAGTCCCAGCACGAAGCCCGAGCTGACGCCGCTCAGGAACCCCCACAGCGTGTTCTTGAGCGTGAAGTAGGTGGCGATCCAGAGGTTGTTTTCCGAGCGTCCGATGCAGCGCTCGAAGGCGCCCGCCACCCCGAACGTCCATTGACCGTCGCTCGAGACCAGGCAGCCCATGTGCAGGAACTGCCTGAAGATTTCGGACGGCTTGGAGACGAAATAGGGATCGAGCAAATCCGGCACCAGCCACGGCGCGACCGCCTGCAGGTTCCAGCCCCATTCCCAGATCGCCAGTGCACTTAGGCCGAGGGCGACCTGCCACAGCAACGTCGTGACCCGCCTCATACGCTGCGGCCTTTTGCGAATTCCTCACCCAGCGAATGCCAGATGCGCGAGAAGAGCTCGGCGTATTGCCGGGTCTCGCGCAGCGCCACGGCGTCGCGCGGCCGGGCGAAGTCGACCTTGAAATCGGCCTTCACCCGGCCGGGCCGCGCCGACAGGAGGATGATGCGGTCAGCCAAGGTCAGCGCCTCGCCGAGATCGTGGGTCACGAACAGCACGGTCTGGCGCGCCTGCTCCCACAGGTCGAGCAGCACCGAATGCATGTCGAGCTTGGTGTGGGTGTCGAGCGCGCCGAACGGCTCGTCCATCAGCAGGATTTCCGGCTCGGCGATCAGCGTGCGCATCAGCGACACACGCTGGCGCATGCCGCCCGACAGCGACGAGGGATAGAAGCGCGCGAAGCCGTCGAGGCCGGCCTGATGGATGGCGCGCTCAACGCGGGCGCGGCGCTCCGCGGCGGGCACGCCCGCCAGTTCCAGCGCATAGCCGATATTGTCCTCGACGGTGCGCCAGGGAAACAGCGTGTCCTTCTGGAAGACGTAGCCGACGTGGGCGATCGGCCGGCCGGGCACCACGGCCACGTCGTCGACACGAATGGCGCCGCCGTTGGGCGCGATCAGCGTGGCCACCATGTTGAGGATCGTACTCTTGCCGCAGCCCGAGGGGCCGAGCAGGGCCACGAACTCGCCGTCGTTGATGCGGAACGACGCATCGTCGACCGCCACCACCTCGCGTCCCTGGGCGAAAAAGTTCTTACGAAGGGCCTCGATCTCGATGCGGCAGCGTGTCGACGCTTCAGGCGGGGTATTTGGCATGCGCCGCCTTGAGGAACTTATCGGCGACGATGTCTTCGAGCTTCTGCGGCTTGATGCCCGTCAGCTCGCCGTACCAGATCTTCTCGCCGCGGGCGTAGGACTCCGCGGTGATCAGGCCGTTCCAGTCGGCGACGTCCTTCAGCTCGCCGATCTCAAGCAGGTTTGCCCCGCGCGACGTGCTGCCGACGAAGCGCTCGATGGTCGCCAGGATCTGCTCGGGGCTGTTGGCTTTGATCCATTGCGTGGCGCGCCAGATCGCATTGGTGAAGGCCTGGACCTTCTCCGGCTCCTTCTCGATCGTGGCGAGGAGGCAGAAGTTGGCGTTCACCGGCACCGGGCCGCCGACCACGGCGTTCCAGGTCTTTTCCTCGCTCGGCGAGTAGATCACCTTGCCCCAGCCGTTCTTCTCGGCTTCGCTGACCACCGAGATGGCACTCGAGAGCACATCGATCTGCTTGGTCTTGAGCGAGCCCAGCATGGTCTCGACGTTGCCGACGCCGACCCAGGTCACCTTGTCGGCAAGGTCGAGCTTTTCCGTGAAGTAGTGCGACCACATGTGCGACGTGCCGCCAAGCGAGGACACGCCGAAGATCGCCCGCTTGCCGTCCGGGCGCTTCCAGGCCGCGGCTTTCTGGACCGTGTCGATGCCCTGGTCGTAGAGGTCCTTGCGGACGGCGAAGCGCACGCCGGGCGCGCGCTGGTCGACGGTGTTGAGCGCCCGTGTCGGCCGGCCGTTCTTGTTGAGTTGTAGGACGTGCAGGATGTCGGCCATGGCGAAGTCGGCCTGGCGCGAGGCCAGGATCTCGCGCGTCTTCACGCCGCTGCCGCCCTGGATCATCTTGAAGTCGTAGCCTTCGTCCTTGAAGAAGCCCTTCTCCTGGGCGACGAACTGCACCTCGTAGGTCGGCACGGCGACGGGATAGACCGTCGATCCCGTCTTGCCCGTCCCTTGGGCCTGGGCGCACGCCGCCGCGATCGACCAAACGGGCGCCGATGCCGCGACCGCAACGATAGTGCGGCGCCTCATCACGAAAGCCATGCCTCTCTCCGATCAGTTCGTGGGGTAGAGCCACGGCGTGCGTTGGCGCGCCTTGGCCTGATGGGCGGCGATCTCGTTCTCGCGGGTGAGGGTGAGCGCCACCTCGTTCAGCCCCTTGAGCAGGGCATCGCGGCGGATGCCGTCGATCTGGAATTCGATGCGCCGCCCGCTCGGCGTCGTGACCGTGCGGCTCTCCAGATCGATGGCCAGACGCGGCTCGCTGTTGCTGCCCGGGCGGGTGGCTGCCTCGAGCTCGGCGGCAATGGCCAGAACCTCGGTGCGCGGCAGCTGGATTGGCAGCACGCCGTTCTGGAAGCAGTTGTTGAAGAAGATCGGCCCGAAGGTGGGCGCGATGACGGCGCGCACACCCATGCCCTGCATCGCCCACACCGCGCCCTCGCGGCTCGAACCGCAGGCGAAGTTGTTGTCGGCGACGACGATCTCGGCGCCCTTGAAGGCCGGCTTGTTGAGGAAGAACTCCGGATTGTCGCTGCCGTCGGGCAAGTAGCGCCAGGGCTCGAAGGCATAAGGCCCCAGCTCGGCCTGCGCCACGTCGCGCAGGCGATGGATCGGGATGATGATGTCGGTGTTGACGTTCTGCTGCATCAAGGGCGCGGCCTTGGCGTCGAGAACGGTAAAGGGCTTCATGTTCCGCTCTCCTCTCAGATCGACCGGACGTCGGCGATGCGGCCGGCGATGGCGGCGGCCGCGGCCATCGCCGGGCTGGCCAGATGGGTGCGCCCGCCCGGTCCCTGGCGGCCGACGAAGTTGCGGTTGGAGGTCGACACGCTGCGCTCGCCGGGCGCGATCGT